>NZ_JAHBDD010000022.1:0-371704 GCF_019956155.1 Pseudomonas sp. BF-RE-22
GTGAGGCGTTGAGCTAACCAATACTAATTGCCCGTGAGGCTTGACCATATAACACCCAAGCAATTTGACTACTCGAAAGAGCATCAGATTGCGGTGTGTGAAGACGCAATGAACCGAAAGTTCGAGAAGCAACACACAAACTATCGCATACCCAATTCGCTGGAACGTCGCAAGACGCGTCAGCTCAAGAATTTCTTGACGACCATAGAGCATTGGAACCACCTGATCCCATCCCGAACTCAGCAGTGAAACGATGCATCGCCGATGGTAGTGTGGGGTTTCCCCATGTGAGAGTAGGTCATCGTCAAGATTAAATTCCGAAACCCCAATTGCGAAAGCAGTTGGGGTTTTGTTTTGCCCGCAGGAAAGTTCGTACAGCATTACCGGACAGCTCCCGGCTGTCACAGTCTCCCGACAATGCTAAGGTTCGGCCCTAGCTTTTGTATTTTTCCAAGGAAGCCTTTATGCCGGACGCGATGTCCCTCAGTGCTGGTTTTATGGTGGTTCACGGTAACCGCCTGGACGAGCTGCGCAGCCTGGTGGTCAGCTGGATGCGGCGATACCCGCTGGCTCCCTTGGAAAATGAAATCGCTCTGGTGCAGAGCAACGGCATCGCCCAGTGGCTAAAGCTGGCACTGGCAGAAGACCCGGAAGAGGACGATATGGGCGGCTGCGGAATCGCCGCAGCCATCGACGTGCAATTACCGGGCAGCTTCATGTGGCAGCTCTATCGCATGGTGCTTGGACGAGATGAAATTCCTGCCAAGTCTTTGCTCGATAAGGCCCCGCTGACCTGGCGACTCATGCGACTGCTTCCGCAGTTGATCGGTCAGCCCCACTTCGAACCTCTGCAACGCTTTCTGACCAATGACACCGATCTGCGCAAACGCTATCAACTGGCTGAGCGGCTGGCAGACCTGTTCGACCAATATCAGGTGTACCGAGCCGACTGGCTTGAAGACTGGGCTGAAGGTCGTCATCAATTACGCAACGGTCGGGGTGAAGCGAAACCCCTGACCCCGGCCAACTGCTGGCAGGCGGAATTGTGGCGTGCGTTGTTGCTGGATGTGGGGGAGCAAGGCATGGCGCAAAGTCGTGCTGGCGTCCATCAACGATTTATCGAGCGCATTAACAACCTCGATGTCGCCCCCGACGGATTACCATCCCGAGTGATCGTTTTCGGGATTTCTTCGCTTCCCGCTCAGGCTCTGGAAGCACTCGCCGGTCTGGCCCGTTTCAGCCAGGTTCTGCTTTGCGTGCACAACCCATGTCGTCACCATTGGGCGGACATCGTCGCTGATAAAGACCTGTTACGGCATCAATACAAACGTCAGGCTCGTAAGAGTGGCATGCCGGTCGTGCTGGATTCGCAAACCCTGCATCAGCATGCACATCCGCTGTTGGCAGCGTGGGGTAAACAAGGGCGGGACTACATTAATCTGCTCGACAGCTACGACGATCCCAACAGCTATCGCTCGGCGTTTCGTGATGGGCGCATTGATCTGTTCAGTGACAGCCAGCCACAGAATCTGTTGAACCAGCTGCAGGACGACATCCTCGAATTGCGTCCTCTGAATGAAACGCGCGAACGCTGGCCGGCAGTCGATACAGACGCGGATCAATCGATCCGTTTTCACATTGCCCACAGTGCTCAGCGCGAAGTAGAGATACTCCACGATCAGTTGCTCGCACGCTTCAGTGCTGATCCTGGGTTAAGACCGCGCGACATTATCGTGATGGTTCCGGACATCGACAGTTATGCACCGCATATTCGCGCTGTGTTCGGCCAGCTTGAGCGCCATGACCCACGCTTCATTCCATTCACGCTCGCAGATCAAGGCCAGCGCGGTCGTGACCCGTTGCTGATTGCTGTCGAACACCTGCTCAAACTGCCCGACAGTCGCTTCCCCGTCAGTGAGATCCTTGATCTGCTGGACGTTCCAGCGTTGCGCGCTCGCTTCGGTGTAGAGGAACGTGACCTGCCGACCCTGCATCGCTGGATCGAAGGCGCGGGCATCCGCTGGGGCATGAGCGCCGAGCAACGAGCGGGGCTTGGATTGCCGCAGGAACTGGAGCAAAACAGTTGGCGATTCGGCTTGCGGCGGATGTTGCTTGGGTATGCAGTCGGCAGCGCCGGTGCCTGCCAAGGTATCGAGCCCTACGATGAGATTGGTGGTCTGGACGCAGCGCTGATAGGTCCATTAGTAGCGCTCCTGGATGCGCTTGAAATTGCTCACCAGGAACTCACCCGACCTGCGCCGCCCCTGCAATGGGGGATGCGCCTGCAAGCGTTGGTGCAGTTGTTTTTCCAGGCCAGTAATGAGCACGACGACTACTTGCTTGCCCAGCTCGAAGAGTTGCGTGAAACCTGGCTTGAGACCTGTGAGTCTGTCGGTCTGCATGACGAGTTGCCGTTGACCGTAGTTCGTGAAGCCTGGCTCGCCGGTCTCGATCAGGGGCGCTTGTCCCAACGTTTTCTCGCCGGTGCAGTTAACTTCTGCACCCTGATGCCCATGCGCGCGATCCCGTTCAAGCTGGTCTGCCTGCTTGGGATGAATGATGGCGATTATCCGCGTGCGCAACCGCCACTGGACTTCGACCTGATGGGCAGCGATTACCGTCCGGGTGATCGCTCCCGGCGCGAAGATGACCGCTATCTGTTGTTGGAAGCGCTATTGTCAGCGCGTAACCAGCTCTACATCAGTTGGGTTGGCCGCAGCATTCGCGATAACAGCGAGCGCCCGGCTTCTGTGCTGATTGGCCAACTGCGCGACCATCTGGCCAGCGGATGGCGACTGCAAAATGCCGATGAAGACTTGCTTGAGGCAATGACTCAGGAGCACCCGTTACAGCCGTTCAGTGCCCGCTATTTCCACGAAGGCGATGACTTGTTCAGCTACGCCAGCGAATGGCAGGTGCTTCATCATGCTGTTGAGTCGGCAGCCGATAACGGCATCCTCGCCCCCTATGTTCAGGAAGAGCCGCTAAGCCTTGGCCAACTGCAGGACTTTCTGCGCAACCCGGTGCGACACTTCTTCAGTCAGCGGCTGAAGGTGTTCTTTGAAGCGGCTGAAGTGCCGCTTGCCGATGAGGAGCCATTTGTCCTCGACGCGCTGCAACGCTACAGCCTCAGCGACAGTTTGCTCGACGCCGCGCTGGAGCATCTGGATCAACCCGATCAGGCTTTGGAGGCGCAGGCCAAGCGTCTGCAAAACAGCGGCCTGCTGCCCATGGCCGGCTTTGGCGAATGCCTGCAACGGGAATTGATCGAGCCATTGCCGGATCTGCTGCAGCGTTATCAACAGCTTTTGGCCCTATGGCCGACACCGCTCACCAGCGCTTTACCTGTGAGTCTTGAGCTGCAAGGGCTGCGCCTCGAAGGTTGGCTCAGCGGTCTGCATCAGCGAGCCGACGGTGGTTTGCTGTCGGTCACCACGATTCCCAACAGCATCGGCTCGATCAAATCTCGCAAATGGCATCGTCTGACACGGTCATGGGTCAATCATCTGGTTGCCAGCGCCAGTGGAATGGCCATGACCACTGCGCTGGTGGCAAGTGACGACAGCCTGCTGCTCGGTCCGATGGAGAAGTATGTTGCATTCCGGACCTTGAGCGACCTGCTGATGGCCTGGCAAGCAGGCATGCGCCAACCTCTACCCATTGCAGTAAAAACGGCGTTTGCCTGGCTGGCCCAGACTGATCCTGCCAAAGCCGACGCCGCTGCTCGCAAGGCCTATGAAGGCGACGGTTTGACCACTGATGGCGAGCGCCGCGAAAGTCCCGCGCTTGCCCGGCAGTTCAGCGACTATGACGCACTGATTGCCGACGAGACCTTCGCCGATTGGTGCAACGCCTTGTACAAGCCAATGCTGGAAGCCCCTTGGCGCTCATTGACCAGCGAGGAGCCGCGCTCATGACCAGCCAGACACCGTTGGCCCTGGCGTTCCCGCTGCGCGGCAGTCAACTGATCGAGGCCAGTGCCGGGACCGGCAAGACCTTCACTATTTCCGCGTTGTACCTGCGTCTGGTCTTGGGCCACGGCGGGGAATCGAGCGGATTTGGACGTGAACTGTTACCGCCGCAAATCCTCGTAGTGACGTTCACCGACGCCGCGACCAAAGAGCTGCGCGAACGCATTCGAACGCGTCTTGCCGAAGCGGCACGTTTTTTCCGCGATGAAACACCGGCGCCGGATGCCCTGATTGCAGAGCTGCGTGAACAGTACCTTCCCGAGCAGTGGCCCGGATGCGCAAACCGTCTGGACATCGCTGCTCAGTGGATGGACGAAGCGGCTGTCTCGACCATCCACAGTTGGTGTCAGCGCATGTTGCGCGAGCACGCGTTCGACAGTGGCAGCCTGTTTACCCAGACCCTGGAAACCGATCACAGTGATTTGCTCGGCGAGGTTCTGCGCGATTACTGGCGATTGTTTTGTTACCCGATGCAAGGCGATGCGCTGAATTGGGTGCGCGGTAATTGGGGCGGGCCCGCAGCCCTGTTGCCGCGAGTTCGTGGTTTGTTCGCCAGTGAGCGCCACAGCACTGAAGGCAAAGAGCCTGTCGAGCTGATCACTGAGTGTCTGCAAGAGCGACGAGCCGCATTGCTCGAACTCAAAATGCCTTGGCGTCAATGGGCGGACGAGTTGCTTGCCATCTGTCATGAGGGCGTCGCGAGTAAAAGCGTCGACGGTCGGAAGATGCAGGCACGCTATTTCGAACCCTGGTTCGAAAAGATAAAAGCCTGGGCCGAAGATGAATCGCTTGAGCAGTTGGATATTGGCACCGGCTTCACTCGCCTGACGCCTGATGGCATGGCTGAGGCGTGGAAAAAGGGCGAAGCGCCCAATCACCCTGGACTGGACGCAATGCCTGGCCTCAAGGCCAGTCTCGACAGATTGCCGACCCCCGATGCGGCAGTCCTGCAACACGCCGCTCAGTGGGTAGGCGCGCGGTTCGAGGAGGAAAAACGTCGCCGCGCGGAAATGGGTTTCGATGACATGCTGTTGCGCCTCGATGTCGCGTTGCAAGCCGAGGGCGGCGAACGTTTGGCAACCCTGATCCGCGAGCAATTTCCGGTAGCGTTGATCGACGAATTCCAGGATACCGACCCGGTTCAGTACCAGATCTTCGAAAGCATCTATCGTATCGAGGACAACAATCCTGAATGCGGCCTGTTCCTGATCGGCGACCCGAAGCAGGCGATCTACGCCTTCCGTGGTGCTGACATCTATACCTATCTGCGTGCCCGCCAGGCCACCACTGGCCGGTTGCATACCCTGGGCACCAACTTCCGTTCCAGTCATGGCATGGTCGATGCGGTGAACCATGTGTTCGAGCGCGCCGAGTCGCGGGAAGCGGGGCGGGGCGCATTTCTGTTCCGTGAAAAAAATGGCGAAAATCCGGTGCCGTTCCTGCCGGTCGACTCCCAGGGCCGCAAAGAAGTTTTGCAGGTTAAGGGTCAGGTTGTACCCGCTCTGAACATCTGGCATCTGCCCGCCGAGCAACCATTGTCCGGCGCCGTTTACCGACAGCAATTAGCCGCCGCTTGCGCCAGCGAAATCACCGCTTTGCTCAATGGCGGACAACAAGGCCAGGCGGGTTTCATCCAGGACGGCAAGGACTTCAAAGGTTTGCTGCCAGCGGATATTGCGATCCTGGTACGTGACGGCAAAGAGGCCCAGGCCGTGCGCGCCGAACTCACGGCCCGGGGCGTGCGTAGCGTGTATCTGTCGGACAAGGACTCGGTGTTCGCCGCACAGGAAGCTCATGACCTGCTGACCTGGCTCAAGGCCTGCGCCGAGCCGGATGTCGAGCGTCCGCTGCGAGCGGCGTTGGCCTGTATCACGCTGAATCTGTCGCTGGCTGAGCTGGAACGCTTGAATCAGGACGAGTTGGCGTGGGAAGCGCGGGTCATGCAGTTCCGCGGTTATCGCGAACTCTGGCGCAAACAGGGTGTGCTGCCGATGCTGCGTCGCTTGCTGCATGACTTCCAGCTACCTCAGGCACTGATTGCGCGAAGCGACGGCGAGCGTGTGCTGACCAACCTGTTGCACTTGTCCGAACTGCTGCAACAGGCGGCCGCCGAACTCGATGGCGAGCAAGCATTGATCCGGCATTTATCCGAACACCTGGCGTTGTCCGGCCAGGCTGGCGAAGAGCAGATACTGCGTCTGGAGAGCGACGAGCAACTGGTCAAGGTCGTGACGATTCACAAGTCCAAGGGGCTTGAGTATCCGTTGGTGTTCCTGCCGTTCGTGTGTTCGGCGAAGCCGGTCGACGGCAGCCGCTTGCCGCTGCATTACCACGACGAGACCGGCAAGGCCCAGGTGACGTTGAAGCCGACACCCGAGTTGATCGCGCTGGCCGATCATGAGCGCCTGGCCGAGGATCTGCGCTTGTTGTATGTGGCCTTGACCCGTGCACAACATGCCTGTTGGCTCGGTGTTACGGACCTCAAGCGCGGCAATAACAACAGCTCGGTGCTGCACCTTTCGGCACTGGGTTATTTGCTGGGCGGTGGTGCGCCATTGACCGAATCGGCGGGGTTGACGCGTTGGCTTGAAGACTTGCAGCAGGACTGTCCGGCGCTGAACTACAGTGAAATGCCTGAAGAAACCGCCGAGCATTACCACCCGCCGCAAAACGATGCGACATTGCTTGCCCCGCTGATTCCCAAACGCAAGGCCAGCGAAAACTGGTGGATTGCCTCCTACAGCGCCCTGCGCATTGGCGACAGCCTGAGCGTGGGCAGTGACGAAGCACCGGAAAACCCGCAAGCGCAAAAGCTGTTTGACGACGAGCGCCTTGACCCGGAAGCGCCGCGAGAAGTGGTCGCTGGCGGTGCAGATATCCATCGCTTCCCTCGGGGTCCGAATCCCGGCACCTTTCTCCATGGTTTGCTTGAATGGGCCGGTAACGAAGGTTTTGCCGCCACACCACAAGCCGTGGAAGATGCCATTGCCCGCCGCTGCAACCGTCGTGGCTGGGAAGGCTGGATCACCACGCTGAGCGATTGGCTGCAGCACCTGCTCAAGTCCCCGCTGCACATCGGTGCCGGACAGGCGCCAGTGATATTCGAGCAATTGACCCAGTACCGCGTCGAGATGGAATTCTGGTTCGCCAGCCATAAAGTCGATGTGCTCAAACTCGACGAACTGGTCCGCCAATACACCCACAACGGCGTTGCCCGTGTTGCAGCCGAACCGGTGTTGCTCAATGGCATGTTCAAAGGTTTCATCGATCTGACGTTCGAGCATGATGGTCGCTATTACGTCGCCGATTACAAATCCAATTGGCTGGGCGTCGATGACATGGCTTATACCGAGCAAGCCATGGAGCAGTCGATTCTGGACAATCGCTACGACCTGCAATACGTGCTGTACCTGTTGGCCCTGCACCGCCAACTCAAGGCGCGGCTTGCCGATTACGATTACGACCGGCACGTCGGTGGGGCGCTGTATCTGTTCCTGCGTGGCACCCGCGCATCCAGTCAGGGCGTGTATTTCGCCCGTCCGCCAAGAGAACTGATCGAGCGTCTTGACCGGCTGTTCCAGGGCAAGCCAGAACCCAAGGCCGAACCCGCCTGGGAACAGGGAGTACTGCTATGAGTCGCACCTTCGCCGATTTGCTGCCGACGCCATTGGCAGCGGAAAGTCTGGCGAGTCTGGCACCGTTGAGTCGTGCCGATGACTTGTTGCTGCTGCTCACCCGTTGGGTCGAACGGGGTTGGTTGCGAGCGCTGGACAAGGCCTTCGTTGCGTTCTTGCACGAACTCGCTCCCGACGATGACCCTCTGGTGCTGCTGGCTGCGGCATTGACCAGTCACCAATTGGGCCACGGCCATGTCTGCCTGGACCTTTTCGAGACCCTGAAAGAGCCGGACTTCGCGTTGTCATTGCCGCCGGAAGGCGATCTGCAAAGTGGCGCGATGCTGCTGCCATCACAATTGCTCGAGGCGCTGGACGGCGCCCATTGGTGCAAGGTACTGGCCGCCAGCAATCTGGTCGCATTGGCAGCAGACAGGCGTGAAACGGCTCAACAAAGGCCGTTGGTACTGTCGGGAAAACGCCTTTACCTGCGCCGCTATTGGGCTTACGAGCGGCGTATCGATGACGCCCTGCGTGTGCGTCTGGCCGAACACGAAACCACACCGAGTGATCTGCCCCAACGTCTTGTCGGTTTGTTCGGCCAGGCCAAGCCTGGCGAGCTGATCGACTGGCAGAAACTCGCGTGTGCCTTGGCGACCCGCAGTGCCTTCAGTATCGTCACCGGCGGCCCGGGGACGGGCAAGACCACCACGGTCGTGCGCTTGCTGGCATTGCTTCAGGCGCCGGCGGTGGAGGCTGGCAAACCACTGCGCATTCGGCTCGCCGCCCCCACCGGGAAAGCTGCGGCACGGTTGACGGAGTCCATCAGCCAACAAGTCCGCACGCTGGAAGTCGCTGAAGCCGTGCGAGATAAAATTCCGTCAGACGTGACCACCGTGCACCGTCTGCTCGGCAGTCGGCCCGGTACGCGACATTTCCGGCACCACGCCGGTAACCGTTTGCCGCTGGATGTGCTGGTGGTGGATGAAGCCTCAATGATTGACCTGGAGATGATGGCCAATCTTCTCGACGCGATGCCGGCCCATGCCCGACTGATTCTGCTGGGTGACAAGGACCAACTGGCCTCGGTGGAGGCCGGCGCTGTGTTGGGTGATCTGTGCCGCGACGCCGAGGCCGGTTGGTATAGCCCGCAGACGCGTCAGTGGCTGGAAACGGTCAGTGGTGAAAACCTCGCAGCCAGTGGTTTGCAAGAAGACACTCACGGGACTCATCCACTGGCCCAGCAAGTGGTAATGCTGCGTCACTCGCGCCGGTTCGGCGAGGGAAGCGGCATTGGCCAACTGGCGCGCTGGGTCAACCGGCAACAACCCGAAGAAGCTCGGCAGCTGCTGGCGGCTCGAAGCCACGGCGATGTATTTTCCCTGCCCCTCAAGGGTGAACAGGACCGGACGCTGGAACGCTTGTTGCTCGAAGGTCATGGTGATGGGCCGCAAGGCTACCGGCATTACCTCAGCCTGCTGCGCCACCTGCGGCCACCGCCCGACAGCTCGCTTGAGGATTCACGCTGGACCGATTGGGCGCGCCAGGTGCTGCAAGCCTTCGACGCCTTCCAGTTGTTGTGTGCCGTTCGTAAAGGGCCATGGGGTGTGGAAGGTTTGAATCAGCGCGTGACCGATGCGTTGCTCAAGGCCCGATTGATCGACAGCAATCAGCAGTGGTACGAAGGCCGGCCGGTGCTGATGACCCGTAACGACTATGGCTTGGGTTTGATGAACGGCGACATCGGCATTGCCCTCAAGCTGCCAGAGCGCGATGGCCCCGAGGCGGGTCGTCAGGTATTGCGCGTGGCCTTCCCGCGCAATGATGGCCAGGGTGGCGTGCGTTTTGTCCTGCCGAGTCGGCTCAATGATGTCGAAACCGTGTACGCCATGACCGTGCACAAATCCCAGGGCTCCGAGTTTGCCCATACGGCGCTGATTTTGCCGGACGCCCTGAACCCGGTTCTGACCAAGGAGCTGATCTATACCGGCATTACCCGGGCCAAGGACTGGTTCACATTGATCGAACCACGTGCCGGAGTGTTTGAAGAGGCGGTGCGACGCAAGGTCAAGCGGTTGAGCGGGTTGATGCTGGAGTTGGACGAGGCCGTCGAGCCGAGGCAATAAATGGCGGCGGCACCGGACGCCGGAAACTGTCCGAAGTGCCGTCGTACGTGGCCTCGCTGGTGTTTCAGCGCTGTGCTATCGTTGCGGCACCCTCCCGTTACGACCGAAGAGAATCCCTGCATGAAGGTGGCTGTCTGGATGACAGAGTGCGTTGCTGGCTGCAAGCAGGCCGTACTTGCAGGCTTTCTCTGTTTGCTGAGCGGCTTCGTTTTCGCTCAAACGCAAACCCCACCAGGCATGGCCGACCAGCGCGCCAAATCGGTCACGCAGGTTGTACTTGGGATACTCAGCTATGCCCGCTGGCCAGTCGAGCCCGCACAACTTCGTTTGTGCATCGTCGGCCCTACCGAATACACCGACGACCTGGTCAAGGGCACCACCCAGGCCACCGGCCGACCCGTTACCGTGCGCCGCCTGCTGGCCGACAACCCATCCATTGTCAGTGAGTGCGACGCGGTGTACATCGGCAAATTGACCAGCGAAGAGCGCAGCCGGTTGTTCGCTTCGCTGAGCGGGCATCCGGTGTTGAGCATCAGCGAAAGCGACGATCAATGCACCGTCGGCAGTCTGTTCTGTTTGCGTGTCGGCGATGAACAAGTGTCCTTTGAGGTCAACCTCGATTCCGTCGCCCGCAGCGGCGTGCGAATTCACCCAAGTGTGCTGCAACTGTCCCGCCGCAAACCGGCGGCGCCATGAGTCTATTCAAGCCGGGCAGTCGTCCGACCTTGCGTTCGGTCATTGGCCGCGGTCATTTGATCGTCGCGCTGGTCGGCGTGGCCATGGCCAGCATCTCGCTGACGCTGCTCGGCGTCCTGGCGTTGCGGGTCTATGCCGACCACAACCTGCATTTGATTGCGCGCTCCATCAACTACACCGTGGAAGCTGCCGTGGTGTTCAATGACAAAGCCGCCGCCACTGAAGCGCTGGCGCTGATCGCCTCCACCGAAGAAGTGGCGGATGCCCAAGTGCTGGACTTGCAAGGCAAGTTGTTGGCGCGTTGGCAGCGGCCGGAAACCGGATTGTTCTCTGATCTCGAAATGCAGATGGCCAAAGCCTTTCTGGAAGAGCCCATCAGCATGCCGATCATCCATCAAGGTCAGGAAATCGGCAGCACTCTGCTGATCGGCCACGGCGGCAGCCTGATGCGCTTCTTGCTCAGCGGTCTGGTGGGCATCGTTCTGTGCACCGCCGCCAGTGCCTGGGTAGCGCTTTATCTGGCTCGCCGACAACTGCGCGGGATCACAGGGCCGCTGCGCAGTCTGGCGTTCGTGGCGCACGCCGCGCGCAGCGAACGTGCCTTCGACCAGCGTGTACCGCCTGCCGACATCGCCGAACTCGATAACCTGGGCAATGACTTCAATGCCCTGCTCGATGAACTCGAATCCTGGCAAACCCACCTGCAAAGCGAGAATGAAACCCTCGCCCACCAGGCCAGTCATGACAGCCTCACCGGGTTGCCGAACCGGGCGTTTTTCGAAGGACGATTGATTCGTGCGCTGCGCAACGCCAACAAGCTCAACGAGCGGGTAGCGGTGCTGTTTCTCGACAGTGACCGGTTCAAGGAAATCAACGACACCTTCGGTCACGCCGCTGGCGATGCAGTGTTGGTCGCAGTCGCCAATCGGGTTCGCGCGCAACTGCGCGAAGAGGATCTGGTGGCGCGTCTTGGGGGGGACGAGTTTGCTGTCCTGCTGACACCGCTGCACAAGACCGAAGACGCCGAGCGGATCGCCGATAAAATCATTGCCAGCATGGAAGTGCCGATCCCGTTGCCGGGTCATACTCAGGTTTTGACTTCCCTGAGCATCGGCATTGCCGTGTACCCGGATCATGGTGCTACACCGGGTGCTCTGCTCAATGCTGCCGATGCGGCCATGTACCAGGCCAAACGCTTTTCCAGAGGTGCGCAGCACACGTCAGGGTCGGAGCACCCTGTCGCCGATGTTCAAACCAGGAGCTAATGTCCGTGTTCTCATTCAATCTGCGATTTCTTGCGATCCCCTTGTTCATGGTTTTGCTGGCACTGACCGGTTGCCAGACGGCACCACAAAAAGGTTTGAGTCCGGCACAGGTTGCAGTGCTGCAACAGCAAGGTTTCGAGTTGACCGACGAGGGCTGGGCGTTTGGCTTGTCCGGCAAAGTGTTGTTTGGCAGTGATGTCGAAAGCTTGAATCCGCAGAGCACCGAGATCGTCGAGCGCATTGGCAAGGCGTTGCTGGGTGTCGGGATCGATCGGGTGCGGGTTGATGGTCACACCGATGCGTCGGGCAAAGAGACCTACAACGAACAGCTGTCCCTGCGCCGCTCGAACAGCGTCGGCAAGGTTCTGATCGCGGTTGGCATGAAAGAGCAGAATATCCAGCTAAGGGGCTTTGGCAGCAGTGAACCGGTAGCCTCCAACGACAACGCGGCCGGTCGAACCGAAAACCGTCGGGTGTCGATTGTGGTGAGCGCCGATTGATCGGCTGCCTCCCTTTTTAACTATTTTTTTTGGGGGGAATTCATACCCCCGTAGATGAACGGAACACGACGACTGCCACATGGAAAAAATAATAAATTACTGCCGCAACCACTTCTGGAAAAAATGGCTTCGCCAGCATAAATGCAAGATCGCTGGCGGGGTGTCATCGCTTAACGCCAAAACCACGTTGCTGGTGGAAGAGAATGTTTCGCTCGGCCATGTGGTTGTCGGCACCAAACGGTTGAGCATTGGTGCCCACACGTACATTCGAAGTGGTTGCGTGCTGTCCGCGGTGTCATCGATAGGACGGTTTTGTTCGATTGGAAATGACTGCTACATCGGGCAAGACAAAAATACCCACCCGTCCGATTGGGTCAGTTCGCACCCCTTCCAATTTACCCGTACAAAACTGTCCTTCGAACCAGAGATCGTTGATGTAACGATCGGCGACGACGTCTGGATCGGACATGGCGCCATGATCATGGAAGGTGTCACGGTGGGCACGGGTGCCATCATCGCCACCCGCGCACTGGTTGCCCACGATGTGCCGCCCTATGCAGTAGTCGCCGGGATTCCGGCGAAGGTCATCAAGTATCGGCACCCGCCAGAGGTTGTGGCGCAGTTGCTTGAGAGCAAATGGTGGGAATGTAGTGTCGATTTTCTTCTGAGCTTGCGTTTGGACGATCCCCGTACTTCCCTGCCAATGATTATCGAGTCACACAAGGCCAACCGGGTTGTTTACAAGCGGCTGGAAGTCACCCGCAAGGGCTGCCAATTGGCTAGCCCACTTTGAACATCTGCTCAGCCGCTCAGTCCGTAAACCGTAGCTCCCGCGTTTCGCCCAGTAATAACGGGCGGTTTAGCTCGGTCACTTCGCGGATGTAATCCCACAACAGGGTAATCCGCTTGAGCTTGCGCAGGTCCTCGCGGCAGTACATCCAGAACTGCCGGGTGATGTTGATTTCCTCCGGCAACACCGGCAGCAACCGCGGATCCTGAGCCGCGAGGAAGCACGGCAGGATCGCCAGCGAACGCCCTTGCTGCGCTGCCACGAACTGCGCAATCACGCTGGTGCTGCGCAAGTTGGCGCTGGCGCCGGGCAGCACGTTCGCCAGGTACAGCAGCTCCGAACTGAAAGCCAGGTCGTCGACATAACTGATAAATGAATGCTTGCCCAAGTCCGCCGGGCGCCGGATCGGTGGGTGTTTGTCCAGATAGTCCTGGGTCGCGTACAGCTGCAACCGGTAGTCGCAGAGTTTGCAGCAGACGTACGGGCCATGCTCCGGACGTTCCAGGGCGATGACGATGTCCGCCTCGCGTTTGGACAGGCTGATGAAGTGCGGCAGCGGCAGGATGTCCACCGAGATCGCCGGGTAGGCGTCGACGAAATGGCTCAGTTGCGGGGTGATGAAAAAGCTGCCGAAACCTTCGGTGCAACCCATCCGCACATGACCGGACAGCGCCACGCCGGAACCGGAAACCTGTTCGCACGCCATGTGCAGCGTGCTCTCGATCGACTCGGCGTAACCCAGTAAACGCTGACCCTCAGCGGTCAGGACAAAACCGCTGGTCCGGGACTTCTCGAACAACAATGTACCCAATGCCGCTTCCAGCGAGCTGATACGCCGCGACACCGTGGTGTAGTCCACCGCCAGGCGCTTGGCCGCGGTGCTGGCCTTGCGGGTGCGGGCCACTTCGAGGAAAAACTTGAGGTCATCCCAGTTCAGCGAACCTAAAGACGTGATGTTTTTTTGCATGATGGACCGGCTTTTATGTGCGTTCTTATTAGAAGTTTGCACATCTATACTCCAAAAACAGTCCGACAACCAATTCGCGACACACGCCTCATCTCAAGGCGACTTATCCGCCTTGGCTCCCTGCATAACAACAAGTCCAGGAGACCAGCATGAACGCATCGCTCACGCCCAACGAAACCACTGTCCAGAACGTCAAACTGTTGATCGACGGCGAGTGGGTCGAGTCCCAGACCACTGAGTGGCACGACATCGTCAACCCGGCGACTCAGCAAGTACTGGCCAAGGTTCCGTTTGCCACCGCCTCGGAAGTCGACGCCGCGATCAGCGCCGCCCATCGCGCCTTCCAGACCTGGAAGCTGACGCCGATCGGCGCCCGCATGCGCATCATGCTCAAGCTCCAGGCGTTGATTCGCGAACACTCCAAGCGTATCGCCGTGGTGCTCAGCAACGAACAGGGCAAGACCATTGCCGACGCTGAAGGCGATATTTTCCGAGGCCTGGAAGTCGTCGAACACGCGTGCTCCATCGGCAGCCTGCAAATGGGCGAGTTCGCCGAGAACGTCGCAGGCGGCGTCGATACCTACACCTTGCGTCAGCCAATCGGTGTTTGCGCCGGTATCACCCCGTTCAACTTCCCGGCGATGATTCCGCTGTGGATGTTCCCGATGGCCATCGCCTGCGGCAACACCTTCGTGCTCAAGCCGTCCGAACAGGACCCGATGTCGACCATGCTGCTGGTGGAGCTGGCGATTGAAGCAGGCGTTCCGGCGGGCGTGCTCAACGTGGTTCACGGCGGCAAGGACGTGGTGGACGCGCTCTGCACCCACAAAGACATCAAGGCGGTTTCCTTCGTCGGTTCGACTGCCGTCGGTACTCACGTTTATGACCTGGCCGGTAAGCACGGCAAGCGCGTGCAATCGATGATGGGCGCTAAAAACCACGCCGTGGTGCTGCCGGATGCCAACCGCGAACAAGCGCTGAATGCGCTGGTCGGTGCCGGTTTCGGTGCGGCCGGTCAGCGTTGCATGGCAACGTCGGTGGTGGTGTTGGTCGGCGCGGCCAAGCAATGGCTGCCGGACCTGAAAGCGCTGGCGCAGAAGCTCAAGGTCAACGCTGGCAGCGAGCCGGGCACGGACGTTGGTCCGGTGATCTCCAAGCGTGCCAAAGCGCGGATTCTGGATCTGATCGAAAGCGGCATCAAGGAAGGCGCCAAGCTTGAGCTGGATGGTCGTGACATCACGGTTCCCGGCTACGAGAAGGGCAACTTTGTCGGTCCGACCCTGTTCTCTGGCGTGACCCCCGAGATGCAGATCTACACCCAGGAAATCTTCGGCCCGGTACTGGTGGTGCTGGAAGTGAATACGCTCGACGAGGCCATCGCCCTGGTCAACGCCAACCCGTTCGGCAACGGCACGGGCCTGTTCACCCAAAGCGGTGCGGCGGCGCGCAAATTCCAGAACGAAATCGACGTGGGTCAGGTCGGCATCAACATTCCGATTCCGGTGCCGGTCCCGTTCTTCAGCTTCACCGGTTCGCGCGGTTCCAAGCTCGGTGACCTCGGCCCGTATGGCAAGCAAGTGGTGCAGTTCTACACTCAGACCAAGACCGTCACCAGTCGCTGGTTCGATGACGACAGCGTCAACGACGGTGTGAACACCACCATCAACTTGCGTTAAGGAGCCGGACATGAAAATCGCTTTTATCGGTCTCGGCAACATGGGCGCGCCGATGGCGCGCAACCTGATCAAGGCCGGCCATGCGCTGCGACTGGTTGATTTGAACAAAACCGTTCTGGCCGAACTGGAGCAACTGGGCGGCAGCATCAGCGCGACGGCTCGTGAAGCGGCTCAAGGCGCAGAACTGGTGATCACCATGCTGCCCGCCGCTGTGCATGTGCGCAGCGTGTGGCTGGGTGAAGACGGCGTGCTGGCGGGGATCGCCAAAGGCGTGCCGGCCGTGGATTGCAGCACCATCGATCCGCAAACGGCGCGAGATGTGGCGGCGGCCGCGGCCAAGCAAGGCGTGGCCATGGCCGATGCGCCGGTGTCGGGTGGCACTGGCGGTGCAGCAGCCGGGACCCTGACCTTCATGGTCGGCGCCACGCCTGAACTGTTCGCCACCCTGCAACCGGTGCTGGCGCAGATGGGTCGCAACATTGTCCATTGTGGCGAGGTCGGCACCGGGCAAATCGCCAAGATCTGCAACAACCTGCTGCTGGCGATCTCCATGGTTGGCGTCAGCGAAGCCATGGCACTCGGTGATGCACTGGGGATCGACACTGGCGTGCTGGCCGGGATCATCAACAGTTCCACGGGACGTTGCTGGAGTTCGGAGATGTACAACCCGTGGCCGGGCATCGTTGAAACGGCACCTGCGTCGCGAGGTTATACCGGTGGTTTTGGTGCCGAGCTGATGCTCAAGGATCTGGGACTTGCCACGGAAGCGGCACGTCAGGCGCACCAACCGGTGGTGCTCGGCGCGGTGGCCCAGCAGTTGTATCAGGCGATGAGCCAGCGTGGGGAAGGGGGTAAAGACTTCTCGGCGATCATCAACAGCTATCGCAAACCGCAATAACGACCTGCTTCAACCTGTGGGAGCGAGCCGGCTCGCGATGGTCGTTAACGATAACGCGGGGAATCTGACCCCCCGCGTTGCTCTCGAGTTTTTCGCCAGCAAGCCGGCTCCTACAGGTGTGTGCGCATCGACATTTACCGGGAAATCACGTCGGGTGATCTCCCGGTTTTTTTGCATCAGGCAAACACGAAATACTTGCGCACGGTTTCAACCACTTCCCACGTGCCTTTCATCCCCGGCTCGATGACGAAAATATCACCGGCACGCAGATGGATCGGCTCCTTTCCTTCCGGGGTGATGATGCAGTAACCCTCGCGGAAATCGCAGTATTCCCACTTCACGTATTCCACATACCACTTGCCCGGCGTGCAGATCCAGGTGCCCATGATCTTGCTGCCGTCTTCGCTGGTGTAGGCGTTGAGGTTGACGGTGTGCGGATCGCCTTCGAGTTTTTCCCATTTGCAGGCGTCGAGTACTGGCAGCGGGTGGGTGTCGCGAAGAACGGTAATCGGTGCGGACATGATGACTCCGAGCGTGATGGAGAACTGAAGTCGCACCCTATCGGGCTTGGTGTGGCGTCAGTTGTCTGTGCTCGACATCGAGGTATCCAGAAACGCTGGATTCACTGCGCTCGCCATAAAAAACGCCCCGGCATTCATCGAATGCCGGGGCGTTTTTTTTACGCGATTACTGAGTCACTGACAGCTTTCGGTGCCTGGCCATGCGCAACCGATAGCAACCGTAGATGAGCAACACCCACACCGGCATGGCGTACACCGAGGCGCGCACCGGCGGGATCATCCAGATAACGCAGATGATCACGGCCATGAACGCCAGGCACAGGTAGTTGGTGTACGGCGACCAGAACGCCTTGAAGCCTGGCACGATGCCGCGCTGGACCATGGCCTTGCGGAACTTCAAATGCGTGAGGCTGATCAGCGCCCAGTTGATCATCAAGGACGCGACCACCAGGGCAAACAACAACTCAAGCGCTTCGTGCGGCGCGACGTAGTTGACCAGCACCGCCAGCATCGTGATCAACGCCGAAACGCCCAGTGCCAGCAATGGAACGCCCTGCTTGTTCAACTTCATCAGCACTTTGGGGGCGTCGCCTTGCTCGGCCAGGCCGTAGAGCATGCGGCTGTTGCAGTACACGCCGCTGTTGTAGACCGAGAGCGCGGCGGTAAGCACCACGAAGTTGAGGATCTGCGCGGCGGTGTCGCTGCCGATCAGGGCGAAAATCTGCACGAACGGACTGCCGCTGTAGGCATCGCCCGAGGCGCCCAGTGTCTGCAGCAGTTGGTCCCATGGGTAAAGCGACAGCAACACGGTGAGTGCGCCGACGTAGAAGATCAGCACCCGATAAACCACCTGGTTGATGGCCTTGGGAATGACCTTGCGCGGTTCGCTGGCTTCAGCGGCGGTGATGCCGACCAGTTCCAGGCCGCCGAAGGAGAACATGATGAACGCCATCGCCATCAGCAAACCGTTGGTGCCATTGGGGAAGAAACCGCCGTGGCTCCACAGGTTGCTCACCGATGCTTGCGGGCCGCCGGTGCCGCTGAACAGCATGTAGCAGCCCAGGAGGATCATGCCGATGATGGCCACGACCTTGATGATCGCGAACCAGAACTCCATCTCGCCGAACACTTTGACGTTCAGCGTATTGATCAGGTTGACCAGCACAAAGAACACCGCCGCGCTGACCCAGGTCGGCACTTCCGGCCACCAGAACTGCACGTACTTGCCGACGGCGGTCAGCTCAGCCATGCCCACCAGCACATACAGGACCCAGTAGTTCCAGCCGGACAGGAAACCGGCAAAGCCGCCCCAGTAGTTGTGAGCGAAGTGGCTGAACGAGCCGGCCACGGGTTCCTCGACAATCATTTCGCCCAGTTGGCGCATGATCAGGAACGCGATGAAACCGGCAATCGCATAGCCGAGGATCATCGACGGTCCGGCGGACTTGAGCACTCCGGCGGAGCCCAGGAACAGCCCCGTACCAATGGCGCCGCCCAATGCGATCAGTTGAATGTGCCGATTTTTCAACCCCCGCTTGAGCGTTGCCTGTTGCAAGATTTCATCCGCCATCTGGTTCCCTTTTGGTTGTTGTGGCCAGGCTTGATTTGAAAGGGCAGATATTACTCTTCGCAGCCTTCGTCATACAGGTGCCTGTTGGGCCAAACACTGGTTTTCAAAGGCTCCCGGCCCGGTTTGCAGCGCACAACGCGTCGAGCAAGGCTCTGGCGTAACCGGGCAGGCCAGCAAACGAGCGGGCGCACAGCAGCAGTTTGCGCTGCGCCCAGGCTTCCTGCAGGGCAACGTATTTGAACGGTTGATCGACGGCCCGGCGCTCGATCGCCGCCAGCGGCACGATCGCCAGCCCCGCGCCGCGAGCGACCATGCGAATCACCCCGTCGAAGCCTTCCGCCCGGATGCGGATCTGCATGCGGGTGCCCGTGTGCAGCGCCTGTTCTTCGAGGTACACCGCCAGTGCGCTGTTGGCGCTCAGGCCGACGTAATCGTGATGCAGCGTCTCGCTGAAGCTCGGTGTTGCGCCGTCAGCCAATGGATGCCCGAGTGGCATGATCAGCACCAGCGGATCGTTGCGAAAGGGCTGGGTTTCGAGGGCGTGGGTGTCGACGGCGTCGGAGACGATGCCAAGGTCCGCCGCACCCTGATGCAGTGCATGGACGATGCGCAGGCTTGGCAATTCCTGCAGATCAATGTCGAGGTTGGGATGGCGGCAGAGGAAGTCCGCCAGCACTTCCGGCAGGTACTCGGTGATTGCCGTGGTGTTGCATAACAAACGCACCTGACCTTTGACGCCTTTGGCGTATTCGGCCAGGTCCTGCTGCATGCGGTCGGCGTGTTGCAGTAGTAGTCGGGCGTGTTGCGCCAGGGCTTTTCCGGCGGACGTGGGGGTGACGCCGCGACGACCGCGTTCCAGAAAGTCGATGCCGAGCGAGGCCTCCATCGCGCGGATTCGCGCGCTCGCCGCCGCCAGGGATAAATGGCTGCGCGCGGCGCCGGCGGTGATGTTGCCGGTGTCGAGGATATTCAGGTAAAGGCGCAGGTCGGTGAGGTCGAAGTGCATGGGTACAGCCTCGGGAGGTGTGTTGACTGGGCAGCCGCCTTCGCGGGCAAGCCTCGCTCCTACAGGGTCACAACAGTGCAAATACCGCATTAACTGTAGGAGCGAGGCTTGCCCGCGAAGGCGTCAGCAGCAACAACGAAATCGTCAGCCTCTATCAAAACAAGAGGCACCCTCAGTATATGGCGAATTTTCACACGGCCAATCCAGGCGCAGGATCAGCCCATGAATACACTCGCCACGTTCTACCAAAATCTTGGCCTGGCCCTTTCTCTACTGGTCATCGCCACCTTCCTCCTGGCCGGCATGATCAAAGGCGTGATCGGCCTCGGCCTGCCAACCATCGCCATGGGGCTGCTCGGTCTGGCTATGGCACCGTCGCAGGCTGCCGCGCTGCTGATCATTCCGGCGACCCTGACTAACGTCTGGCAACTGGCATTCGGCGGGCATTTGCACGGGCTGGTCAGGCGGCTGTGGCCGATGCTGCTGGCAATCTTCATCGGCACCGGTGCCGGGACGGTCTGGATTGGCATGGCGGGTGGTCATTGGGTGGTGCGGGGGTTGGGCGCGGCATTGCTGCTCTATGCGTTGAGCGGTTTGTTCCTGCCGACTTTGCGCGTCAGCCGTCAGACCGAGCGCTGGCTCGGTCCACTGTGCGGCGTGCTGACCGGCGTCATCACTTCCGCCACCGGCGTCTTCGTGATTCCGGCGGTGCCGTATCTGCAAGCACTGGGTTTGAACAAGGATGAGCTGGTGCAGGCGCTGGGCCTGTCGTTCACCGTATCGACCCTCGCCCTCGCTGCCGGCCTGTTGTGGCGCGGGGCGCTGGGCGGTGGCGAATTGAGCGCGTCATTGCTGGCGCTGATCCCGGCGGTGCTCGGCATGTTGCTCGGGCAATGGCTGCGCCAGCGGATCAGCGCCGTGCTGTTCAAACGCGTGTTCTTCATCGGCCTCGGTGTGCTCGGCGGCCACTTGCTGATCAGCGGGTAGCGGACGACGGGCTGAGCATCTCGATGGCACGGATATCGAAATCCTGTTCCAGGAATTCGTCGCGCTGTTCGAGGAACTGCTTCATGTGCGGCAGGTTCGAGTGCACGTCGAGGTGCGCCTGGGATTGCCAGATCTCGAAGAAGATAAACAGCGTCGGGTCCTGTTTGTCGCGCAGCATGTGGTACTCGATGCAGCCCGGCTCGGCACGACTCGCTTCCACATAACCGCGGAAGAACGCTTCGAAGGCGTCGGATTTTTCCGGGCGGGTTTTGGCGTGCAGGATGAAGCCTTGTATTTCACTCATCAGGAGTCTCCTCAAAGTCAGAATCGGCGCCATTTTATGGCAACAATCGCCCGTTGATTCGTGCGTATAGGTCAAATGAATTTTGCGAATTCAGGACTTATTCCGCGCGAGGCCGATGGCTAACCTGCCGCCATCCACTTTCTGACCCTTCCGAGATTCCTCATGAAAAAAGTACTGTTGCTCAATGGCGGCAAAAAGTTTGCGCACTCTGATGGCCGCTACAACACCACCCTGCATGAAGCCGCGTTGAGCGTGCTGGATCGCGGCGGCGTTGACATGAAAACCACCTTCATCGACGAGGGCTATGACGTCGCTGAAGAAGTTGCCAAATTCCTCTGGGCCGACGTGATCATTTATCAAATGCCGGGCTGGTGGATGGGCGCGCCGTGGACTGTGAAAAAGTACATCGACGAAGTCTTCACCGAAGGCTACGGCAGCCTCTACGCCAGTGACGGCCGCACCCGTTCCGATGCTTCGCAAAAGTACGGCAGCGGTGGTTTGGTGCAGGGCAAGCAATACATGTTGTCGCTGACCTGGAACGCGCCGCAGCAAGCCTTCGACGACCCGACCGACTTCTTCGAAGGCAAGGGCGTGGACGCGGTGTACTTCCCGTTCCACAAGGCCAACGAATTCCTCGGCATGACCGGTTTGCCGACGTTCCTGGCGGTTGATGTGATGAAACGCCCGAACATCGAAGGTGATGTGGCGCGTTATGAGCAGCACCTGACCAAGGTGTTCGGCCTGAAGGCGTAAGGTTCGGCTACTATCGTCATCTGGAATCCGAACCTGTAGGAGCCGGCTTGCTGCGGGCGGCGTTCCGACGATGGCGCCCTCAAGATCGCTATCGCCAGCAAGCCGGCTCCTACAAAAAGCGATCGGCGCTGAATTCTCGATAAGGAACACAGGTGAAAGCCAGATCCGATGAGTTGCAGATTTTCGTCTGCGTGATTGAGTGCGGATCGATTTCCGCTGCGGCCGAACAGGTCGGGCAGACGCCTTCGGCGGTCAGCCGCACGTTGTCGCGGCTGGAGGCCAAGCTAGATACCACGCTGATCAACCGCACCACGCGGCGCATGGACCTGACGGAGGAGGGCAAGTATTTCTTCGAGCACGCCAAACTGATACTCGATCAGATGGAGGAGCTTGAAGAGCGCCTCAGTTCACGTCAGCAAACCCCGTCCGGGCGTCTGCGGATCAACGCCGCCTCGCCGTTCATGCTGCACGCTATCGTGCCGTACATCGACGAGTTCCGCCGGCTCTACCCGGACATCCAGCTCGAACTCAACAGCAACGACCTGATCATCGACCTGCTCGAACAAAGCACCGACATTGCCATCCGCATCGGCACGCTGGCCGACTCGACCCTGCACGCCCGCTCGTTGGGTTGCAGCCCGCTGCACATCGTCGCCAGCCCGGCTTACCTTGAGCAACACGGCACACCGTTGGTGGTCGAGGACCTGAGCGGGCACGCGCTGTTGGGCTTCACCCACAATGAAGGCCTCAACCAATGGCCGCTCCGTTATGTGCATGGTGACCGCTGGCCGATTCAGGCGTCCATCAGCGCGTCCAGCGGCGAGACGATCAGGCACCTGGCGCTGGAAGGTCAGGGCATTGCCAGCCTGTCGCATTTCATGACCATCGAAGACATCCGTGCCGGGCGCCTGAAAGTGCTGCTGGCGGATTTCAACAGCGGTTATCGCCAGCCGATCAACGCGGTCTATTACCGCAACTCGCAGCTGGCCCTGCGGATTCAGTGCTTCCTGGACTTTATCCAGGGCAAATTGGCGGTGTACGCGAATGCGGATTTTGAAGGTTGATTCATGACTCCTGCGCAAGAGTGAATTGGGTCAACGGGGATTTTTCAGTCGTGATGACTGCTTGATACTCGTTGCATCACTTATTCACGCAGGGAGTTTCTCCATGAACGTATTCGTTACCGGCGCCGCAGGTTTCATCGGCGGCTCCATCGCTACGGGCCTGGTTCGCGCTGGCCACAAGGTCACCGGCCTGGTGCGCAGCAGCGAACAAGCCAATGAACTGAGCGCGTTGGGCATCACTGCGGTGATCGGCACTCTTGACGACAGCGCACTATTGGCCGAACAGGCCCGCGCTGCCGACGCCGTGATCAACGCCGCCAGCAGCGACCATCGCGGCGCGGTGGAAGCCTTGGTCAATGCCTTGCGCGGTTCCAACAAGGTGTTCCTGCACACCAGCGGTTCGAGCATCGTCGGCGATGCGTCGGGCGGCCAGTTCGGCGACGCCATTTATTACGAAGACACGCTGCCGGAGCCTACTGTCGACAAGGCGGCCCGCGTGGCCATCGACAACCTGATCCTCGATGCGGCGAACGACGGGGTGAACTCGGCGGTCATCTGTAACACGCTGATCTACGGCCACAGCCTGGGCGTCAATCGCGACAGCGTGCAGTTGCCGCGCCTGCTGAAACAGGCACGCAAAAGTGGCGTGGTTCGGCATGTCGGCACCGGCCGGAACATCTGGTCCAACGTGCACATCGAAGACGTGGTGTCTCTGTACCTGCTGGCGCTGACCAAAAACGTGCCGGGCACGTTCTATTTCGTTGAGAGCGGTGAAGCGTCGTTCGTCGACATGACCACGGCGATTGCCCAGGCGTTGAATCTCGCTGAGCCGCAAGACTGGCCGCTGAAAGAGGCCGAAGCCGAGTGGGGTTATGAAATGGCCAACTACGGTTTGGGTTCCAACAGCCGGGTGCGCGGCAAGCATGCGCGGGAGTTGCTGGGTTGGGTGCCGAAGCGGACTTCGGTGGTTGAGTGGATTCTTAACGAGATGGTGTGAGTTCGCTTTAGACCGCGTCATCGTTCTTCGCGGGCAAGCCTCGCTCCTACAAGGGTTGTGTCGTTCACAAAATGGGTGAGCGACATAACCCCTGTAGGAGCGAGGCTTGCCCGCGAAGGCGTCTTCAGCACCACCACAACTGGCCGGGCCGCCCTCAATTCCGTACCATCCGCCCCCTCTTCCCCAGTTGTGTCCAGTCCTCCCCATGAAAGCAAACCGTCTGCGCGCCGATGTCCTGGCCGGGCTCACCACCTCTTTCGCCTTGTTGCCAGAATGCATCGCCTTCGCGCTGGTGGCTCACCTCAATCCGCTGATGGGCCTGTACGGCGCGTTCATCATTTGCACCCTGACCGCGCTGTTCGGTGGTCGGCCGGGCATGGTGTCGGGCGCAGCCGGTTCGATGGCCGTGGTGATCGTCGCTCTGGTGGTGCAGCACGGTGTGCAGTACTTGCTCGCGACGGTGTTGCTGGGCGGGTTGATCATGCTGGCGTTCGGGTTGCTGAAGCTCGGCAAACTGGTGCGGATGGTGCCGCATCCGGTGATGCTCGGCTTCGTCAACGGCCTGGCGATCATCATCGCGCTGGCGCAACTGGAACACTTCAAGAGTGGTGACAACTGGCTCAGCGGCTCACCGCTTTATGTGATGAGCGGATTGGTGGCGCTGACGATGGCGATCGTCTATCTGCTGCCGCGACTGACCCGTGCCGTGCCGCCCGCGCTGGTGGCTATTCTGGGCGTCGGGCTGGCGGTGTATCTGCTCGGTTTGCCGACTCGCACACTGGGCGACATGGCGCACATCGCCGGTGGCTTGCCGACGCTGGCCTTGCCAGACATTCCGTGGACGCTGGACACCCTGCGCATCATCGCCCCCTACGCGATATTGATGGCGCTGGTCGGCCTGCTGGAAACCCTGCTGACCCTGAACCTCACCGACGAAATCACCGAGAGCCGTGGCTTCCCGGATCGTGAGTGTGTGGCGCTGGGCGCGGCCAACATGGTCTCCGGTGTGTTTGGCGGCATGGGCGGCTGCGCGATGATCGGCCAGACCGTGATCAACCTCAGCTCCGGTGGCCGAGGTCGGCTTTCCGGTGTGGTGGCCGGCGTGCTGATTCTGCTGTTCATTTTGTTCTTGTCGCCGCTGATCGAACGCATTCCGCTGGCCGCATTGGTCGGCGTGATGTTCGTGGTGTCGCAACAGACGTTTGCATGGGCTTCGCTGCGGGTGGTCAACAAGGTGCCGCTGAACGACGTGCTGGTGATCGTCGCCGTAACGGTCATCACGGTGTTCACCGACCTGGCCACCGCCGTGCTCTGCGGGATCATCATTGCGGCGCTCAACTTTGCCTGGCAGCAGGCCCGCGAGCTGTATGCCGACAGTCACCTCGAAACCGACGGCAGCAAGCTTTACCTGCTGCATGGCACGCTGTTTTTTGCCTCGACTACACCGTTTCTCAACCAGTTCGATCCTGCCAATGACCCGTCCGTGGTGACGATTGATTGTCGTCACCTGAGCTTCGTCGACTACTCGGCCATCGCGGCGCTGAAGACCCTGCGCGAACGTTACGCCAAGGCGGGCAAGCATCTGCGGGTGTTGCACCTGTCCGAACGCTGCAAGAAGTTGCTCAAGCGTGCCCGGGTCAGTCACGACTGATCTATCAATCCTCTGGGCTGCGGCCATTCCCTATAGGAGCGAGCCTGCTCGCGAAAAACGTTCAGACAACGCGTTGATTCAGGAAGTGCGCGTTATCGTTGACGCCCATCGCCGGCAAGCCGGTCTCGCTCCTACAGGGGAATGGATGAAAGTCCGCTTGCCTGATTTTCATATTCACCGACCTCGCATACCTCTGCGCGACAACCCTTACCCCTGTACGAAAATTACTTTCACCTCGTTTGAGTTTCACGCTTCGAAATGTTTTAAGAGTTTCACAAAACTTTCGACGTGACCCTTTCGAGGAGTACCGCATGACCCTGTCCTTCGGCTATTGGCTGCTGGTATATGCCGCCATCGCCATCATCGCGCTGATCGTTCTGATCGCCCGTTACCGGCTTAATCCCTTCATCGTCATCACCCTGGTCTCCATCGGCCTGGCATTGCTCGCCGGCATGCCGCCGTCCGGGGTGGTCGGCGCCTACGAGGCCGGTGTCGGCAAGACCCTGGGGCACATTGCGCTGGTGGTGGCGCTGGGCACAATGCTCGGCAAGATGATGGCCGAATCCGGCGGCGCCGAGCAGGTGGCGCGCACCTTGATCGACCGTTTTGGCGAGAAGAACGCGCATTGGGCCATGGTGTGCATCGCGTTTCTGGTCGGGCTGCCGCTGTTCTTCGAAGTCGGTTTTGTGTTGCTGGTGCCGATTGCGTTTACCGTGGCGCGCCGCGTGGGCGTGTCGATCCTGATGGTCGGTTTGCCGATGGTCGCCGGGCTATCGGTGGTCCATGCGCTGGTGCCGCCGCACCCGGCGGCGATGCTCGCGGTGCAGGTGTATCAGGCGTCGGTGGGGCAGACGCTGATGTATGCGATTCTGATCGGCATTCCGACGGCGATCATCGCCGGTCCGCTGTACGCCAAATTCATCGTGCCGCGCATTCAGCTGCCGGCGGAAAACCCGCTGGAACGGCAGTTCCTTGAGCGCGAACCGCGCGACAGCCTGCCGGGTTTCGGCATCACCATGGCGACCATTCTGTTGCCGGTGCTGTTGATGCTGATCGGTGGCTGGGCCAACCTGATATCCACACCGGGCAGCGGCTTCAACCAGTTTTTGCTGTTCATCGGCAACTCGGTGATCGCGCTGCTGCTGGCGACCTTGCTGAGCTTCTGGACCCTCGGCCTCGCCCAGGGCTTCAACCGTGAATCGATCCTCAAGTTCACCAACGAATGCCTGGCACCGACCGCCAGCATCACCTTGCTGGTCGGCGCCGGCGGCGGCTTGAACCGGATCCTGGTGGACGCCGGGGTCACCGACCAGATCGTCAGCCTGGCCCACGAATTTCACCTGTCGCCGCTGCTGATGGGCTGGTTGTTCGCCGCGCTGATGCGCATCGCCACCGGTTCCGCCACCGTGGCCATGACCACCGCCTCCGGCATTGTCGCGCCGGTGGCCATCGGTCTGGGTTATCCGCACCCGGAGTTGCTGGTGCTGGCGACGGGCGCCGGGTCGGTGATCTTTTCCCACGTCAACGACGGCGGCTTCTGGTTGATCAAGGAATACTTCAACATGAGCGTTACCCAGACGTTCAAGACCTGGACCGTGCTGGAGACCATTATTTCGCTGGTCGCCTTCGCGCTGACCGTGGGTCTTTCTTACCTGATTTAACCGGAGCCGCCTGCCATGGACATCCTCTACCAGATCCGCGCCCGTCAGGATTCCTTCAGCGCCGGCGAAGGACGCATCGCGCGGCTGATGCTCGATGACGTAGGATTTGCCTCTGCCGCCAGCCTCGACGAGCTGGCGCTGAGAGCGGAAGTCAGCACCGCCACGCTGTCGCGTTTCGCCCGCACGGTGGGTTGCCGCGACTTGCGCGACCTGCGCCTGCAACTGGCGCAGGCCAGCGGCGTCGGCAGCCGTTTTCTCGACCCGGCGGGCACGCCCGATCAGTCGGCGTTCTATGGGCAGATTGTGGGCGACATCGAGTCGACGTTGCGTCAGCACCTGTCGGCGTTCGACGAGTCGCGCTTCGCCGACGCGGTGAAACTGTTGGGCAAGGCGCGGATGATTCATGCCTTCGGCATGGGCGGTTGCTCGACCTTGTGCAGCGATGAACTGCAAGTGCGGCTGGTGCGCTTCGGCTACCCGATTTCGGTGTGCCACGACCCGGTGATGATGCGGGTCACCGCCGCCAGCCTCAGTGCCGAGCACGTGGTCATCGTCTGCTCGCTGACCGGCATCACCCCCGAGTTGCTCGAAACGGTGGAAGTGGCCCGCAACTACGGCGCAAGGATTCTGGCCATCACACGCAGCGACTCGCCGTTGGCGCAACTGGCCGACATCGTGCTGCCGCTGCAAAGTGCGGAAACCTCGTTCATCTACAAACCCACGGCGGCGCGCTACGGCATGCTGCTGGCCATCGACGTGCTCGCTACCGAGCTGGCGCTGGCCAATCCTGAAGACAATCAAGAGCGTCTGCGGCGGATCAAACTCGCCCTCGACGATTACCGCGGCGGCGACGATCACTTGCCGCTGGGAGACTGACATGATGTACGACACGCTGATTCGCAACGCCCTGATCATCGACGGCAGCAACGCCCCCGGTTACCCCGCCGACGTGGCGATTCTGCACGGCCGCATCGAGCGCATCGGCGACCTGCACGACGCCACCGCCACCGAAGAAATCGACGCCGCCGGCCGAGTGCTGGCGCCAGGTTTTATCGATGTGCACACCCACGACGACACGGTGGTGATCCGCCAGCCGCAAATGCTGCCCAAGCTCAGCCAGGGCGTGACCACGGTGATCGTCGGCAACTGCGGGATCAGCGCTTCGCCGGTGAGTTTGAAGGGCGATCCGCCAGACCCGATGAACCTGCTCGGCACCTCGGCGGCCTTTGTTTACCCGACGTTCCGCGACTACCGCGCGGCGGTCGAAGCGGCGAACACCACGTTGAACGTCGCCGCTCTGGTCGGCCACACCGCGTTGCGCAGCAATCACCTTGATGACCTGTTTCGCACGGCCACGCCGGATGAAATCAGCGCGATGCGTGAGCAACTGCGCGAAAGCCTTGAAGCCGGCGCGTTGGGTCTGTCCACTGGTCTGGCGTACGCCAGCGCGTTCTCGGCGTCCACCGATGAAGTGATGCAACTGACCGAAGAACTGACCGCGTTCGGCGCGGTGTACACCACCCATTTGCGCAGCGAATTCGAGCCCGTGCTGGAAGCCATGGACGAGGCGTTCCGGATCGGCCGTCATGCGCAATCACCGGTGATCATTTCCCACCTCAAATGTGCCGGCGCCGGTAATTGGGGGCGGAGTCCGCAACTGTTGGCCTCACTTGAAGAGGCCGCGAAAACCCACCCGGTGGGCTGCGATTGCTATCCCTACGCGGCGAGTTCTTCGACCCTGGACCTCAAGCAAGTCACCGATGCGCACCGCATCACCATTACCTGGTCCACGCCGCACCCGGAACTCGGTGGCCGCGACCTGATGGATATCGCCGCCGAATGGGGTGTGCCGTTGCTCGATGCCGCTCGCCGGCTGCAACCGGCTGGCGCGGTGTACTACGGAATGGACGAGGCGGACGTACGAAGCATCCTCGCGCATCCGCTGTCGATGGTCGGTTCCGACGGCTTGCCGGAAGACCCGTTCCCGCATCCACGTTTGTGGGGCGCTTTCCCACGCGTCCTCGGACATTTCAGTCGCGATGTCGGGCTGTTTCCGCTGCACACCGCGGTACACAAAATGACCGGGTTGTCCGCAGCGCGATTCGGCTTGAAGGAGCGCGGCGAAATCCGTGAAGGGCATTGGGCGGACCTGGTGCTGTTCGATCCTGCAACGATTCGTGATGTCGCGGATTTCAACGATCCGCAACGGGCGGCAGAAGGCATCGACGGGGTGTGGGTCAACGGTGTGTTGAGTTACAGCGAAGGGCAGGCGAACGGGAAACGAGAAGGGCGGTTCCTGGCGCGGGAAGGCGATTTGCGTGACGGTTTTCAGAGCCCCCACAAACCCCTGTAGGAGCCAGGCTTGCCGGCGAAAGCGATCAGCCAGTCGACAAATCTTTTGAACTGCTTCACGTGGTGGCACATTGCAATTAAAGAAAGCCATCGCCAAGCCGAAGCGCTGACACTAGCCCGGCTACACTCTGGGCCTTACCAGTCTGGGAGCAACTTGATGAGCTTCGGCAAAACCACCCCGATCCTGCGGATTTTCGACGAAAACAAAGCCGTGGAGTTCTACGTCGACTTCCTCGGTTTCAAGATCGACTGGCAGCACCGTTTCGAGCCGAATTTCCCGCTGTACCTGCAAGTCTCCCGCGGCGAATGCGTGTTGCACCTGTCGGAACATCACGGCGACAGCACACCGGGCTCGGCGCTGCGCATCGAGACCGATGAGCTGGAGGCGTTTCAGCAGCAATTGCTGGCCAAGGACTACACGTTTTCGCACCCACAGATTCAGGCCATGCCGTGGGGCAGCCAGGACATGACCATCAGCGATCCGTTCGGGAATCGGTTGGTGTTTACCAATGCGATTAGTGTGTAACGCAGCAGGAAAAATCACGCCTCGTGATAGTGTCGTCCGTTCAATTTCGACGAGCACAGGAGGCGCTTATGGCCAGCATCACCATTGGCAATCTTGATCCGCAGATCTACGAGCAATTGCGAATCGCGGCAGAGAGTAATTGCCGTTCAGTTGAAGAGGAGGCTCTCTTCATCTTGAGGAAAGCGCTCGACCCGAATGGTCGTACCTGCGGTTTGGGGAGTCGAATCAATAATCGATTCAGAGAGAGTGGTGGTATCGAGTTAGATCTGCCTCTGCGTTAAGGCGGTGAAAGCGAGGCTAAGGGCTGATCCCAGGTATTTGTTGTCTGTTCGATTGCATTCGCGGGCAAGCCTCGCTCCTACAGGATTGATGTCGTTCCGATGATTTTCCGAACGACATCAACCCTGTAGGAGCGAGGCTTGCCCGCGAATGGGCCTTTGCTTCACCGCAAAGTGAACGTCAAACCCTGAAGTGACTCACCATCATCTGCAACTGATTACCCAACCGCGCCAGTTCAACACTGGATTTAGCGGTTTCGTCGCTGGCAGCGGCGGTCTGTTCGGACACGTCGCGTACGTTGATGATGCTGCGGCTGATCTCTTCGGCCACGGCGCTTTGCTGTTCGGCGGCGGCAGCGATCTGCTGGTTCATCGACTGGATGTTGGACACCGTGCGGGTGATGTTTTCCAGTGACACACCGGCCTTGCGGGTCAGGGCGACGCTGCTGTCGGTGAGGGCGCGGCTGTTGTTCATCACGGCGGACACTTGTTGCGTGCCGTTCTGCAAACCGGCCACCAGGCCTTCGATTTCCTCGGTGGATTTCTGCGTGCGCTGGGCCAGGCCACGCACTTCATCGGCCACCACGGCAAAACCACGACCGGCTTCACCGGCGCGCGCCGCTTCAATGGCAGCGTTGAGCGCCAGCAGGTTGGTCTGTTCGGCCACGGCCTTGATCACGTCCATGACGCTGCCGATCTTGTCGCTTTCGTGTTGCAGCACACTCATGGCTTCGGTGGAACGCACCACTTCGCTGGCCAGACGCTCGATCTGGGCGATGGCTTCGTTGACCACTTTGTCGCCTTCGCGGGCTTCGCCGTCGGCGGCGGCCGCTGCTTGTGACGCTTCTTCGGCATTGCGCGCGACTTCCTGCACGGTGGCGGTCATCTCGTGCATGGCGGTGGCCACCTGATCGGTCTCGATCTTCTGGCTGTTAACGCCGGCGCTGGTCTGCCCGGTCACGGCGGACAACTCTTCGGCGGCGCTGGCGATCTGGGTGACGCCGTCGCGGATACCGCTGATCAGGTCACGCAGGGTCACGCCCATGCGCGCGATGCCTTGTTGCAATACGCCGAGTTCATCGCGGCGGGTCACTTTGACGTCCTGGGACAGGTCGCCGCCGGCGATGCGCTCGACCACTGCCAGCGTGTCGCGCAGCGGGCGGGTGATCTGACGGGTGATGATGACGGCGGCAATGATCCCGACCAGCAACGCCAGCAAGGTGCTGATCAGTTGCAGAGTGCGGGCTTGTGCGCTTTCGGCGTCACGACGGTCGAGCTGGATCTGATACAGCTGCTCACTCAGGGTCACGATGGCGGCGCCCTGATCGGTCATTTCCTTGCGCGCCTGCACAGCATCGTTGCTCGCGGCTTTATAAGCCTGCAAAGCGCTGCGGTAATTGCTCAATGCCGTTTCCAGCTGACGCAACTCGTCCAGCATCGTGTCGGCGAATTGCACATTGAGTTGTTTCAGGCTGGCGATGGCCGCGTCCAGTTGGCCGACGGCTTTCTGCTCGGTCTCGGCGTTGGTGGTCGCGGTATAACCGCGCACTTCGTAGCGGGCCAGCATGAACGCTTCCTTGGCGGCGGTGATGGCCTGGAATTGTTCGAAGCGCTGATCGCTCAACGGCATTTGTTGTACGCGGGTACTGATGGCGTTGATCAGCGAATTCGCGTTTTCCGCGTTGGCGCCCATGGCGTCGCGCGCGCTGTTGCCGGAACGGTAGGCGCTGCGCATTTTGTTCAGGGACGTTTTGTACGCGTCAATTTGCGTACCTTGCTCTTTGAGCAGCTTGAGGTTTTCCGGGCTCTTGAACTTCACCAGCAGCGCTTGTTGCTGAGCGGCAAACGCATCCAGGGTGGTCTGGACGTTCTGCGCGGTGGTTTCATCGCCGTTGGTCAGCATGTATTGCAAGCGAACCACACGCAGTTTGGTCAGACCGGCATTGAGCTGGGTGATGTCGCTCATCCAGTTGCTGCGGTCAATCAGACTGCCCAGGCTCGTCCAGCCGGTCAGGGCGAGGACGCAGGTCAGTGCCAGGACCAGGCCAAACCCCAGGCCCAGTTTCATGTTCACGCTGATGTTGCCGAACCAGCTATTCATCAAATTCCTCCAGGAACGTTGCGCTTTTGGTCGTCGGTTGGCTGGAAGATTGTTGTTTTTGGTAGCCAAGGGTGTGTAGCAGGTCTGTATCGGCAGCAATCGCGAGAGCTGAAAGGATTTTGTCAGACGGTTCTGTAACAAAAGTTTTTGCAGGGGGCTTAAGCTTTTTTTCACATGGGTTTCACCGACTGCCGACGCGAGCCTCTCTACCCTCGCGGCATCGAATGTAAGTGATGCATGCCGGTGAGGCGGCCTGATGTGGAATTGAGACTGAGTCTGTTCGGGGTCAAACGCTCGATTGATCTGAGCCGTTTTACCCGCTATCGAAACACCGCAGTGGTACTCGCCTCGGCGCTGTTGGTGATCCCGTTGACCGTCTGGCTGTTGCGGCCTGCCGCCGTTCCGGACCTGGCCCATGGCAATGTCTCGGGCGCCCGGGCGTTGTTATCCGGTTGGGCCAAGGGCGACATGATTGTGCTGGTGCGCCATGTCGAGCGCTGCGATCACTCGACGGCCGCGTGTCTGACGGGCAATGACGGCATCACGGATCGTTCGCGCAGCGTCGCCGTGAGTGTCGGTGCGCAATTCGAAAGGCTCGGCCTGGGCGAGGCTGACATTTACAACAGCCCGATGATGCGGACCGCACAGACGGCCTCCTACATGTTCAACAAGGTGAGTACTCATGAGGAGTGGTTGATCAATTGCAAGGGCACTATGTTGCGTGACGCGCTGGCGCACAAAGTGCCAGGGCGTAATCTGATTCTGGTGACCCACAGTGAATGCATGGCGCAGATCGAAAAAGGCCTCAAGCTGCCGACGGCCACTCTTGGCTATGGATCCTCTTTGTTTATCTCCGCCGAATCGCTACAGGCGCCGCGAATGCTTGGTTATATCGAAGCTTCCGACTGGCGCTCGGTGACCAGCCAATGAGTAATCCCATGCGTTTCTACTACTTCAACTTCGGTATTCCACTGGCCTGCGCAGCCGTCGTTTTTCTGATGTTCGACATGACCAAAATCGACATCGCGTTCAGTAATCTTTTTTTTGATCCGCTGACCCAGACCTTCCCGCTCGACCAGGTTCACTTCTTTGAAAAGCTCACCCATAAATGGGCGCGCATCATTCCGAACTGGACTGCTGAAATTGCCTTGATCGGCGTGATGCTGTCGTTTGTCTGGCCGCTGATCAACCCGCAAAAACGTCCGCGTCTTGGCCGATTCCTGGAGCGGAGCAAAGCCGCTCCGGTGCTGAAGTTTGCCTATGACCATCGTCGGGATTTTCTGTTTGTGGTGTTCGCGTTTGCCATTTGCACCGGGGTGATCCATTTCCTCAAGGCGCACACCAGCGTGTATTGCCCAATTGAAACGACGCTATATGGCGGGAAAATTGCCCACATGGAGTGGTACGAAAACTTCCAACTGTTCAGGGAAGCCGGTGAGGGGCGCTGCTGGCCGGGCGGGCATGCGTCCGGCGGGTTCACCATGCTGGCGCTGTACTTCGTCGCGCGCCGCTACCGCTGGCGCTATTCGAAAGCGCTGATGTACGGCTCGCTGCTGCTCGGTTTCGTCTACGGCACGACGCGGGTCCTGCAAGGCTGGCACTACATGTCCCACACATTCTGGGCCGGGATCTTCGTGTGGCTGGCGTGTTTGCTGACGGCGTTGGCGTTTTATGGGCGAGCGCGGCTGGATGTGCCGGTGGATCAGATGACATCACTGTCGGCTGGCCGTCCGTCATCGCGAGCAGGCTCGCTCCCGCAAGGGAACGCGGTCCAGTGCGGGAGCGAGCCTGCTCGCGATTAACGATGACGCGGTATGCCTGCCTACTCCTGCGGATCAACGTTATCCAGTGCCTGGTTCACTGCCAGCTCCGCCAGCATGATGATCTGCGCAATGGCCAGCGCGGTGTTGCGCTGTGAACCGTCGAGGTAGGTGGCTAAATCGCTGGTCATGACGCTGGCGGATGCCAATGACTCGCAGGCATGGGCGAGGAGGTTTTCAGTGCCGATGTCGGGAAGGATCGTGAAGAAGGGGCTGGGGCGGTATGGGGAGGTAGTCGGGGGATCGGGGATTAATTTGTCCATACAAATTTTCCTTTTGCGTTGGAGCCGCCGCTTGCCGTTTCTCACGCGGCTAAGAGGTGGCAGCTATGTGCGGGGTGAGAAAACCGGTTATGGACACCCGGGCCAGACCAAAGTCTGCCCGCACACAGCCGCCATAACGCATTTGCGGACAGCGGATAAGCTGGCGCGATTATGCGGTTACAGGCTCTGTATGACCATAAGTTGCCAGGTTCTCACACCCGATCACTGAGTTTTCAGTGACAAGCAAAGACTAAAGAGCCCGCTTCCGAGCAACAACCCTAAAAATCTGTGGGCGTTTTCTTCGTTTTTGGTAGGAGATGTCCTGCAATGACGACGACATTTTTATCGACAGTGAAGCCGCCATCGCGAGCAGGCTCGCTCCTACAGGCGACTGCGGTCGTACGCGTAATCCGTGAGCAAAGTCATCAAGCGGGATGGCGTACGGTTACCGGGACAGCGAATTCTTTTTCATGAAGACCAGGAGCGTCTTTCCCGGTAATCCGTGAAGTACCCCAAAAAAAAAAGCCCGCGGGAGGGCGGGCAAACCGTAGTTTCTTGAATGAGCGAGCGCAATGTACCGGTTGCCGGGGTGCGATGGGGTGAAGAAAAATTCATCTGCGCCGCGGCAAAGTCGGGGGCTTACGGCAAATGATCGGCCGCAAAGTCCGCCTCCGACCGTGCCCGCAAACGGCCCTTGCGACAGGCTTGCTGGAAGCGTTCGAAGTCGCGGTCATTCTGTTCGGTATAGGTTTTCGCATACTTGAACAGCGCATCGGCCAGCGCATCGCTTTTGCCGATATAACCGCTGATCTGCGCGGCATGCCCGGAGGATTTGGCGTGCGCACGGGCGAGGGCGCGGCCGCAGATTCGGCCGTAGGCGGCAAAGGCTTCAGCGTCGAAGGTTTCCAGTTCGGCGGAGATTTTCATATCGCGCAACTGGCGCACGTAAAAATGGCGTCCGTTGGGGCCGGTGGTCCAGCCGAGGAACAGATCACTGGCGGACTGCATCAGCCGTTGACCATCGACCACGCGCTGACCGTTATGCCGCACGCGAGACTTGGCCTTCACGTAGTCGGCGAGCACCGATCGCCGTGCTTCCTTGAATTGCAGGAACAACGGGAACTCTTGCTCGTCAGTCAGCAGCGCCACCAGGCAGCGCGTGCCGACACTGCCGACGCCGACCACTTTGAACACCAGGTCCTGAACATTGAAGCGCGACAGCAGCCCGCGCCGGTCGGCTTGCAGGGTCGCCCGATATTCGCTCATGAACGTCTCGTAGAGCGGTCGCCAGTCCGCGAGCCGCAGCCAGTCATCGTCGGCATCCAGCAGCGTGGTGTTTTTGTGCAGATGGAAAATTTCCGGCAGGTCATCGCGAATGATCAGACGGCCTGCGGCGTCACGTTCACTGATTTTCGGCAACAATTCGGCATGGGTACGACGTTCGGCTTTGGCGATGGCGCGCTCCACGTGCTCCAGCGTGGCTTTACTCGCCTGTTGCCGCAGATCGTCATAACTGATGGACTCGTACCAAGTCTCCAACGCGCTTTGCTCCGCGCATTCGAGCATCGTTTGCTGATACGCGGCGACCACTTCGCGGCAGACGTTTTCTTCCACGGTTTCGCCATGGCGCAGGTCACGGGCGGCCACCATGAAACTCGCCACCAGACGTTTGACATCCCACTCCCAGGGGCCGGGATGGACCTCATCGAAGTCATTGACGCTGAACAGCAGGTTGCGCTCTGGCGTGGCGAAACCGCCGAAGTTCATCAAGTGACTGTCACCGCAGATCGTCGACACCAGACCCATGTTCGCCGTGCCGGCCAGGTCGTGAGCCTGCAACAGCGCGTTGCCGCGATAAAAGGTGAACGGCGACACCAGCATGCGGCCATAGCGTAACTCGACCAGAGAATTGACCCGTCCCTCGCTGGATCGCTTGATCAGTGGCAGCGGGTCACGACTGGTTTTTCCGGTGGCCGCTTGAGCACTGCGAGGGCAGTTTTTTCGAGCGTCCTTGCCTTGCTTCAAGCGGTCTTTGAGGGTCATGGGGGCTCGGTAGATAAAAGTGATGAAAGGTCAGGTTTTGGTATCCGAACGATTTGTCTTGGATGGGATGAGTGTAGAGAAAAATGCTCAAAGCACTGCTTCAAGTTGGTTGATGTCATTTTGATGTTGAAGTGGGCAGTAATGGCCCCTAAAGTGATTGTTCTTATGTTCAAGAGAAGGAACTCCCGCGTGAAGATTATCCAGTGCTCTTTGATCTTGGGTGCCGTGTTCGTGTTGAACGGCTGTGTGGTGCAAAGCACCTATAGCAAGACCATCGCCGTTACCAAGGACGCTGACGGTCGTGTGATTCAAACCGTTGAAAGCGAGACAGTGGTTCAGCCAGCCTCGGGTTACCCACTGCGACTGGAAAAAATCAAAGGTGTTCAACCTTGATGGTTCGTTGAAAAAACATCTCTTGGAAAGTGATCGCCGGGTAAAAATTCCAGGCAACAAAAAAGCCGTGAAGCTTCGATTTCTCGACGCTTCACGGCTTTGTTCAGTCTGCGCAGCAAGAACCTCTACGAGCCAGATTACTTGGCCTTCGCGCTCTTGATGTCGCTGATGATTTGTTGCGCAATCGCCTGGACCTGTTTTTTGGTCATGGCCGACATCACGCCTTCCCATGCCGACGATGAAGTGTCGTAGGTTCGGGTGCCGATCAGGCTCCCCGATTTCAAATCAGAAAAGTCGGCGCTGGAATTGACCCAGGCGTTGCCCACCATAATGCCAGCGGCAACACGTGCCCCCGGCGTCAGGTAGCGGAAGTTGCTCACGTTGATGGTGATGCCGACGCCATCCTTGGTGCCCGAACTCAACGTCTGAACCTCTGTAAGGCTGTAGCCGGCACGGGCGGCTTCTGCTTGCAGGGCCTCATTCCAGTCACGCTGCAAAAGGGGCCAGTCTTCATTCTGCTGGACTTTGCTGTTCCCTTTGAAATTGACCACCAGGTTTTGCTTCGCCGACTCCTGAATCGCCAGTGTTTCACCACCGCCACTTTTTACCGACGCAGCACAACCGCTCAGAAGTGACACGGCCAGGAGGCATGAAAGGGAGAGCAAATACTTTGGGTTTTTCATTGAATGTCCATATCGGGAACGATTGGGTTGGCGCTAAACAGAGGGTGATAGCGATATGATGGCAGTTGGCGCAATCCTGAGGCGAAGCCATTGATTTCGTCAATCAGTCAGGCATAAAAAAGGAACTTTCGATTCAGATTTAACGTAGCGGCGTACAAAAAAATGGCGCTTTCAATGCTCAACGCATTGCCCACTTGGCTGGGGTGACTTTTTCAACGCAATCGGCTAGGAGAGGACGGTGGGCACAGTGGTGGCAAGTGGGTAGCGTTGCCGATGCTGCTTTCGTATCTGGAAAGCACAGGGCATACGGTCAACCTTGTGGTGTTTCTCACAGGGCGATGTCGCGTTTGCCGCAACCACTTTCAAGCTAGACAAGCACTTACAGGGCGACATGGAGCGTTTACGACAAGCCATCGCAACAAGAAACGCGATATGGCATGTCTTCTAATCAGTAGTCAGATCTCAGGAGAGATCCCCCGATGCCCAGAGAATTTGAGCTCATTACCTCCGTGCCAGTCCCCTCGAGGTCCGGCATCACCCACCTTTACAAGTCGATGAACCTGGCGGACGCTTTTTCGATTCGGCTTCCTGCGGGCGCCTCCAGTAATCCAGATTTGCTAGCTAGATTCCTGTTTTCCCACCAGCCATCCTGGATCGGATGGCTCACGAAAGTCCGAGACACTATCGTTGCCTGTTTTGGTCTCAAGACAGCCAAACACTTGGCATCACTTGCTGGTCGGGTTGGAATCTTCAAGGTCTACAGCACCAACCAGACTGAAATCGTGTTGGGAGAGGACGACAAGCACCTCGACTTCCGTATATCGATTCTATGTTCCGCAGAGGCAGAGCCAGAAGGTAGTCGCCAACTCGTTGTTTCAACCGTGGTCCAGTGCCACAACCGTTTAGGCCGCGCCTACATCTTCATCATTGCTCCATTTCACCGTTTGGTTGTTAAAGCCAGCCTCCTCCGTGCAGCGCGTATCGGTTGGCCTCTGGCTACCTGCCCCTAAGGCTGAAAACGCTGTATCGAGAGGCTGGTTCCGGCAAGCCCGGCCAAGCGTCTCATGTCAAACCTCAGACCTCTAAGGTTCATTCGCTCCATCTGCCGTACATCCCTAAAGGAAAGGAAAACATGTCCAGGTCTGCGCTCAGTGCCAAGGTCTTCGCCGTCTATTTGTTCTTCGTAGGGGCCGTGTTAGTCGTCGCGCCGAACTTCTTGCTGTCGATCTTTCAGATTCCACCAACCTCCGAAGTATGGATTCACGTGGTTGGCGTTATCGCATTCAATATCGGCATCTACGCCTGGGTCGCAGCCAAGCACGAAAACAAACCATTTTTGGAAGCGTCGGTGTACACGCGCTTCGTCGTCTTCGTGGCCTTCACTACCTTCGCTGTCGTTGGCCTTGGCAGTCCAATGATCGTTCTCTTTGGAGTGGCGGATCTTTTGGGAGGCATATGGACCTACTTCGCGCTGAAAGCTGATGCTCGGTCGATCAGTCCTGTTCTGGCAGGCCAGCACTGAGGCCTGACTCTCCATCGAGCGGACGTCAGGTTCAATAAGCTTGTGCTCAATAGACATTCTCTGAATTTCAGGCACAAAAAAAAGACGTCCGTGGACGTCTTTTTTCGTTGAAGTGGTGGGCCGGGGGAGAAACTCCTTGGTGGTGATGTCATTGCGGTTATGTGTGGCTGAGATTTTTTTAATCGAATCACCAAAAGTCGAGGCCTTGTAATCGGACCGTAGTTGGTAATAAGATCCATCCATCGCTTTAGTGCGTGTGGTGCCTGAGCAACCACGGCTGGGAAGTTGCCTCCTCAGTTGATCAGCTCAAAGGGGCTTTCCCCTCTCTCTCCAAATCCATTGCTGACCATGACCTGTTGCCTGAGGCGGCACGGTGCTTTGTTGCCGTGGCTTTATTGGAGAGAGCTATGAAAATTTCTGACCTTTTGCACGCATCGCGTGACGTCTATGTCCTGACTGAGAAGCCGAACATCGAGGAAGGGTGTTCTGATCGCTTCTGGTCTATGCGACTCGAAGGCCTTCATCACGATCATATCTGTCGTGCCGTAGCTGAGCTGCGTAAACGCCGGTCTCGTCCTATCTCAAAGCAAGTCGAGCGCACCACGAAGTCGGTTGCGCTTCAGGACTCTCTGGCTCGTGCCCTAGGCGCCAAGTCCTACTGCGACTGGCGTGAGGTCGAGCAGCAGAAGATCGCCGACTTTCTGTCCGAGCACGGTATGTCAGTGCCGACCGATCTCATTAGGTGGCCGTATTCGCCAGGGCTGGTTGGCGCTCTGACGGCGCAGAAGGTGGCTGATCGACTTTTCAATTCCGGCTTACCGCTCCCCAAGCGGATCTTCACCGGGGTGAGTTCTTGCCTGTTCTCACCGCGCGCCTACGGTCGTCTGGATTTTGACCAGGCAGCTGGCTACACATACTGGACCGACCAGCAGCGATACGCTTTTTGTGAGCAGCACGAGGACAAGATCCTAATGCGTGCAGAGTACATGCAGGATGGCTGCGGTCTCGATTACCTGGATATGACAGGTCGGATGTTGATGCTCAACGCGGTAAAAGAGTTTATCGGCTGCATGTACAACATGATGGGCTGCAATCTCATGGATCCTGCGGTCGGTGATCCAGTGATGCGCAGTTACAACATGTCCGAAGAGGATCTGGTGTTTGAGCTGCAGCTATTCCGACTGTTCCGGAAAGAGATTGAAGGTTCCGACGACGGTTGGGTGGAGGTGCTGCCCGTTCCTGGGAACGACAATCTCATCTTCCTGAAAGGTGCCAACGATACTTTTGACTGGGTAATTCGTGATCAGCGCGACGTTGCGTTTTCGTCCAATCCGCTTTACCCGTTCTTCACAAAGGACGAGGTGCCCAAGGCAATGGACCGGAGCAAGCTGGAAGGGCACTTGTACTTCGCAACCGGCATATGGGCTGAGCGGCTGGAACACGATGCGGAGACACGCCATTACGCCAAAGGGGGAACGGCGGCGAATTGGCCTGGTTATGCGAAGCTGATTCAACGCGAGCTCATTGCCAGTCAGGGGTATCGGACTCCCCGTCCTGAAACTGGGGGCGCATCTAATCACTTTATCCTGCATCGGCTTGGTGAAAGTTGCTTGATGGTCTCTCCACTAGTAACGATCGCTAATTTTTTTGATTTCTGTAGCCGGTCGAATTGGGGGCAAGTCAGGCAAGAGAAAGCCCACAAGACAAGAGACAAACGGATTGACGATTTGGGCACTATCAACATGGAGTCCAGTGAGCTTCCGGTGAGCGTAACTTGGCTGGATGCTGTCGCGTATTGCCGTGACTATGAGCGTCAGACGGAGCTCCCTGTTCGGCTGATGACCGTCGAGGAGTGGCAGCAAGTTGCCCCGCCGTCGATGGATTTTAGCCATGTATCACCGGTGCGTACCTTTATGGTCAAGTCAGGGGAGATGCCAGACGATCCCATTTACGAGCAGTTGGGGTGGGGCATTGTCGGCGGGGATGGCAGGCTGGGTGGCAACTCGTCGCATCGATACCGGCCTGATGGCTCCATGCACTTCGGGCCTAACCTGAAATGGGTCGACAACGGCGAAGGAGTTCCATTCCTCTCGGCACCTGGTTTTGGCGAATGGCTGTCTGATTACCAGCATGGGGCTGCTCCGGCTGCTTGTGTCGCAACCGGTCTGTCTGTTGCCGGCGGAGCTATTGAACGGGATCTTTGCCCTGTTCGCATGACGATGAGCTACAAGGGCGTCAAAGTCGGATTTCGGCTTTGCTACGTCGCTCATCTCGACGCCTAACCCCCGCTCCAGGAGCTGAGTAAATGGTGTATCTCCAGCGAGGAGAGGGGAGCGTTCGCCCTCACGTATCCGAGTTAGTTATCAACTGGCACATCACGGAAGCCTGTAACTATAAATGCCGCTATTGCTGCGCAAAATGGGATGGTGCTGGCAGGAAGCTGTCGCATGACTCGTGCCGTGTCCGCAATTTGCTGGATGAGCTACAGGCGTTTTTTTATCCAGGGAACGCTTCCAACCCACTCCGCCAGCACATGTCGTGGTCCGGCATCCGTTTGAACTTGGCCGGTGGCGAGCCGCTGCTGTATCAAGATGCCTCGCTTCGCGTGCTGGATTACGCGAGGAGCAAAGGGATGTCAGCCTCCATTATCACGAATGGCAACCGGCTCACTGATGATCTGATTGCCCGACTCGCACCGCTCGTTTCGATGTTCGGGCTGAGCTTGGATTCAGCGAGCCCTGTCAAGATTATGGAGATCGGCCGCGTCGATAGCCGTGGCTGTTTGCTGGACGTCGACTCAGTCTCGGAAATGCTGGCGCGCGCAAAGCTGCGAAATTCGGCCCTGCGGTTGAAGGTCAATACAGTGGTCAAAGCGCTGAACCGCCAGGAGGACATGTCGCCGATCATTCATACGCTTGCGCCGCATAGGTGGAAGGTGTTGCGCATACTGCAGGTGGTGACCAGTGAGCTGGCTGTTTCCACCGAGGACTTTCTCGCCTTCGTTGCGCGACATGACGCATTTCATGACGTGATGTGTGTCGAGGGCAATGACGACATGAGTGAGTCGTACATCATGATCGACCCGTTGGGACGCTTCTTTCAGAACACAAGCGGTCAGAAGGGTTACCACTTCAGCATCCCTATTGATGTCATTGGCGCGGAGCGTGCGTTCAGCGAGTGGCGCCTTTCGGTTGGTGCATATGCTGCGAGGTATCGGAGCGCATTGATGGTAGGGCGATCATGAGGAGATACAGTTCATCCAAGGACATTAATCTGCTCATCAAGAGTCTTCTAGCTAAGGGCTGGTCCTATCAGACAGGTAAGCGTCATGGTCGAATTCGCCCACCATGGGGAAGTGGTTTTATCAGCGTGCCATGCACCCCCAGCGATTTCCGTGCATTTGATAACTTCTCACATGCAGTCAGTCGTCTGGTCCGTGATGGCCATCCCGTGCCGGACACCTAGCATTCGTTGATTGCCCCTGGTCAGGAGGGAACTGTTTACTCTTGGTCAGGGGCAAGCTTGTCAGCGTATCGGAACGACTTTCCTATCCCCATTTTTTGGATGGCTGACACAGACAGGTTGCCGGTAGCAGCTTCCTGGATGTGTTCGCTCCACCACTTCATCATGGGGCGTCTGCGCTCAATGTAGTCGGCTCGGTTGTGGCGCTGCATACCTCATCTTTATCGACGTGCGCAAGTGCGACCTCGATCAGTTCAGGATCAAAGCTGCGCTCGTTGAGGATGGTGCTCGCCATTGAGCGCATACCATGACTTACCAAGCGCCCTTCGAACCCCATGCGCTTCAGCGCCATGTTGGCGGTCTGGCTGTTGCAGTGAGTGCGAGGGTTCCGGTCTGCAGGAAACACGTACTCTCCGTGTCCACTGTAGGGCTTGATGGCCTCTAGGAGCGCTAAAGCCTGCTCCGTGAGGTGCGACGTTTCTTCATGCGCTCCGCTGGGATCGTCCAGATCTTCTTCTCAAAGTCGATGTCAGCCCAACGGGTGGTGGCAGCCTCTGCTGGTCGGGTCATAGTGTGGAGCTGCCATTCGATTAGGCAACGCGTAGTTTTTTTGATGCTGGCATTGGCAATTGCCACCATGAGCTCATTTAGCTCATCGGGAGGTAGTGCCGCCATATTTTTCTTTTTTCGTTTTGAAACGTGTGCTCTGTCGCGGCTTTTTTTACTTGGCGCTGAACATCACGCTGCTCTTTCGGATTTAGTCCTTGGGCGACAAGCTCCTAGGCCTCAACAGTCCGTTTTCGCGCTTGTGCCAGGCTGACTTCGGGAAAGGTACCTAATCCCATGTTTATCCGTTTGTTGGTCACGGGATGGATATAGTTAAAGTTCCAAAGTCTAGATCTTTTGATTCTCACTTGTATTTGAGGGTTGTTGCCATCCGTGAGCGTGTAGTCCTTTTTTTAGGCTTGGCTGCTTTGACTTTCATGTCTGAAAGGCGCGTGGCTTGGGCACCCATGGTGTATTCCAAAAATTACCAGTCGGGAGGTTGGAATACCACTTGGAATACACGTTTGCATGGATGTCTATGGACGCTGATGGATCCTGATATCGCTGAAAGCCCCATATTTGCTGAATTTCAGGCACAAAAAAAGACGTCCGTGGACGTCTTTTTTCGTTGAAGTGGTGGAGCCGGGGGGATTTGAACCCCCGTCCGCCAGTACTCCGCTGTCGGTACTACATGCGTAGCCGTGTCTATTAAGTTAACCCTCAGCGACCCGACGGGCAGGGTGCTTTGGGCGAGTTGTGTAAGTTTTAGCCGCTTCGTCCACAACGTACTGCACGGCGATTCTGTTCTATATGACAATCACTTTGGGTTTACAGACATCCCCTGATGATTGCTGGACCCGAAGGTACCAGAAGGGAAGGGCTAAGGCTGCTTACGCAGCGAGAGCGTATTCCCCGTAGGTTTCGTCATTGGCAACTATAAGAAGTTGCAACAGTGGATTTACGAGTTCTGTTACCAACTCGGCATGCACCTAAAGTTTCGCGACCGGCGTCGAATCCTAAACGGCCCCGTGCCTGTTGCTCTGTGAATCAAAGTGAGCAGCAAGCCTGCGCAGTGTACGCCAACGTGGCTCAGAAGGCCACCCGATGCTTGGCGCGAGTGATCATGGGTTGGGATCTTTGCTCAGTTTGCCAGCGACAATCCCTGGGTGGCCTCGGTGACGCATTTTTTGTCGTCCCCGGCCGCTTTTGAAGCTTCGGCGCTGGCCAGCAGTCTTTTGATCTCCATTGTGGTGTTGTCGGCGCTCGCCGGCAGTGCATTCACTTTGGCTTTGAGCTGTTGCAGCTTGCTCGTACACAGGTCGTTGTCCGCTGCAAATACGGGAGAAGCCAACAGTGCAGCAGACATGAGCAAACCAGCGATCGCGGTACGTTTCATGGGTATTTCCTTGTACGGGTAGTCTCGGTGCTGCCATAGGGGCGGGGGCTCGGCCGAGGTCGAAAAACAAGCCACGATTGATCGGCCCTAACTAAAAGACTACGACGCTGCGCAAGAATTCGCTTTTCACCCGAAGGCTATGGAAAAAAGGTCCATGCAGGACCAAACCCCAGAAGCAACAAAACCCGCAGTTGGCGGGTTTTGGTTTGTTTCGCATTGGGTGGAGCCATCCTGAGCGCTCCCTGGCCTGTTGCTCTGTGAATCTTGATGAGCAACAAGCCTGCGAGTTGAACGCCAGGAAAGCCCACCCGAAGGTTGGCAGTGTGCCGGGTTACTTCCCGCCTTTGTTCGCGTCCTTGATTTGCTTGATCGTTTGTTCTGTCTCGGCGATGCAATCATCAGTCCCTTCCTTGGTGCCTTTTGCCTGATCGGCTTTGGCTTGCTTGACGCTGTCCATTACCTGATCAGACATTTCTGGAGGAGTCTGTGCCCTGGCATTTTCGATGGTTTTAATGTTGACCGCACAGAGGTCTTCAGCGGCAAACGAGGGGGACGCCATCAGCGAGACAGTAACGAACAGACCTAACAGTACAGAACGTTTCATGAGTATCTCCTTGAACTGAGGGCTCAGGTGTTTCCGGGCCATCAGAACGGGCTGCCGAGGTTGGGTAAGGCCCGGCAATGTCCGGGCTTAACCAGTGGACTACGACGTTCCGTCAGGGTTCTATTTTTCTTCAGATGCCCCTCGGCTGTGTGACCCGATCCACCAGATAGACCAGCCCGTGGTAGTCGATTCCGCCATGTTGCGTCAGACCGATCTCACAGGTGCGGCTGGTCGAAATCCCCTCGCTGCACTGTTGCACCGCGTCCTTGAGCGTACGCAGCGAATGGGCGTTCAGCTCCGGCGTGGTGAAGCCCTTGTCGCCGGCAAATCCACAGCAGTGAATGCCTTCGGGGATTACCACGTTTTTGCTGCACTTGCGCGCCAGATCAATCAGCGCCTGGCTTTCCCCGAGGTGCTGAGTGCTGCACGTGACATGCACGGCGATGGGCGCTTCCTGCGGTGTGAAGTCGAGTCGATCCATCAAATGCGTACGGATGAAACGCACTGGGTCGTACAGGTCCAGTCGAACATCTCCCAGGTCCTGAACCAGTCGCAAGGTGCAGGGGCTGGTGTCGCAGTAGATCGGATCGAGCCCGCCACGGCTGGCGTGCAGTAGTGCGCCAATCAGTTCCTGGCGCTTGTGTTCGGCCTGTTCGGCGTAGCCCTTGGAGGCAAACGGCTGGCCGCAGCAGAGGCTGTCCTGATTGTCCGGAAAGACTACCTGGTAACCGGCTTTTTCCAGCAGGCCACGGGTTTTGTCGTACAGCGACATTTGCTCTTTATCACCGGCCGCAGGCCCCATGACCCGCGAGACGCAAGCCGCCAGGTACACCACGCGAGGGCGCTCGTCCGACACGATCGGGCTGAAGCGAATGGCTTTTTCCGGCTGCGGCATGGCGTTGGTCCATTGTGGGACCTGACCTTTGGACAACTTCGTCAGCGTTGCCGAAAGCTTCGCCAGACGTGGTGCCCCCAACAGCATCCGCGCGCCATTGGCCACATGCAGGGTGAAACGGGCGCCTTGCAGCGCGGTGGCGAAATTGCCTTCCAGCCAGTTGGCGGTTTTCGTATGCGTCGCCTTACGGCTGCGAAGCTTTTTCACCAGCTCGCCAGTGTTGATTCCTACAGGGCAACGCTGTGCGCACAACCCGGTGGCGGCGCAGGTGTCGATGCCCTGGTATTCGTAAGCGGCTTCGAGTTCAGTGGTGTCCACGCCGGCGCGTTTTTTTGCCTGAATGTCTCGCCAGATCACGATGCGCTGGCGCGGGCTCAGGGTCAGGCCTTTCGACGGGCAGACCGGCTCACAAAAACCGCACTCGATGCACTTATCCACAATCTCGTCGGCGGCCGGCAACGGCTTCAGGTGTTTGAGGTGAATCTGCGGATCGTCACTGAGCACCACGTCCGGGTTGAGAATGCCGTTGGGGTCGAGCAGGCGCTTGAGCTGCCACATCAACTGGTAGGCATCTCTGCCCCATTCCAGCTCCACGAACGGCGCCATGTTGCGACCGGTGCCGTGCTCGGCTTTCAGCGAACCGCCGAACTCCACCGCGACCAACTGCGCCACGTCGTCCATGAACGCCTGATAGCGTGCGACTTCTTCCGGGTTGTTGAAGCCTTGGGTGAAGACGAAGTGCAGATTACCTTCCAGCGCGTGTCCGAAAAGGATCGCTTCGTCGTAGTGATGCTTGTCGAACAACTCGATCAGACGATTCACGCCGATGGCCAGTTGTTCTACCGGGAAGGTCACGTCTTCGATGATCACCGTGGTGCCGGTTTTACGCACCGCGCCGACGGCGGGGAAGGTGTCCTTGCGAATGGCCCAGAGGCGGGCGTTCTCGATTGGGTCTTCGGTGAAGTCGACCTGTTTTTCCACTGGGAACGAAGTCAGTGACGCCATGATTTGCGCCAATTGCTCGTGCAGTAAAGTCGACGACGCAGCGCGGGATTCGATCAGCAGCGCGCAGGCATTGTTCGACAGATGCTGTACGAAATCCGGCATGCCGGGTTTGTTCTGCACTGAACGCAGACTGCGACGGTCGAGCAGTTCCACGGCCGACACCGGTTGGCTTTTCAGCACGGTGACGGCGTTGCAGCAGGTCTCCACATCCGGAAACACGATCAGCGCCGACGCCTTGTTCGGGTGGTCGATCACCGTGTCGTAGGTCACGGCGCTGATGAACCCCAGCGTGCCTTCGGAACCCACCAGCAAGTGGCTCAAGATATCCACAGGCTCGTCGTAATCCACCAGGGCGTTGAGTGACAGGCCGGTGGTATTTTTCAGACGGTATTTGTGGCGGATTTTTGCAGCCAGTTCGGAATTGGCGCGGGTCTCGTGGCCCAGTGTCGCTAAACGTTCAAGCAGCGCTGCGTGGCTCTCACGAAACGCCGTGACACTCGCCGCATCTTCGGTGTCGAGGCGGCTGCCGTCGGCGAGCACCAGGCGAATACCGGCCAGCGTGTGATAGGTGTTTTGCGCCGTGCCGCAGCACATGCCGCTGGCGTTATTGGCGACGATACCGCCGATTTTGCAGGCGTTGATCGAGGCCGGGTCGGGACCGATCTTGCGTCCGAACGGTGCCAGCCACGCGTTGGCCTGCGCGCCGATAACGCCCGGCTGCAGACGAATTTGCATGCCGTGGCCGCGGATCTCGCGTCCGTTCCAGTTATCCCCAAGCACGATCAGCACCGAGTCGCTGATGGCCTGGCCGGACAGGCTGGTGCCGGCGGCGCGGAAGGTCACCGGAACCTGATCCCGTTGCGCCAGTTTCAGCAGCGCCACCACTTCATCTTCAGACTCGACGCGGATCACCAGTTGCGGAATCAACCGGTAGAAACTGGCATCGGTGCCGAACGCCAATGTCGACAGCGGGTCGTCGAACCGTCGTTCTTGAGGGATCAGTTGCTGCGCATCTCGCAGGAAAGTCGCCGGTAGAGTCATTGGTCCTCCAGGATCAAAACCACCAGGTCTTTCGGGCCGTGGGCACCGTAAGCCAGGACTTGTTCGATGTCGGCCGTTTTCGACGGGCCGGACACTAACAGCGCGTTGGTCGGCATGCCGTGAGCCCAGTTGAACTCCTGCTGCACCTGATAGAAGTTGTCACGGATTTCACTGGCCTTGAGCAGGGCGAAATGTACGGGTGGCACCAGGCTCAACAAGCGCGGTTCTTCCCGCGTCGGCCAGAGAATCAGACTACCTGTCGCGGCGATTGCGCCGAGGGTGGTGGTCAGGCTGGCCGGTGTGTCGTTGAACAGCTCGGCTTTCCATTCTTCCACCGGACGGTCGTAGGCCTGTAGCGTCGGCAAGCCGGGATTTTTCGCCCAGTGCTGAGTGACACGTTGACCGTGCGGCGTCGTCGGCGCGATCAACAGGCTCGGCAACTGACGATCTTGCAGCAACTGAGCAAGCAACGAAGGCCAGGCTTCGCCGGACGTCAGATGGATTTCCGTGTGCACCGCTTCCATCAGTTTGCGCAGCTGCGGAATGCGTTGTTCGGGTGCGTAGGTGTACGGCGCTGTCACCAGTTCGACGTCGAACTCGTCAGGCACGGGCGTCGTGCCGGTCAGACTTTTCCGTAACTTGGCGAGGATGTTTTGCTTGGCGCTCATCAGCGATCTCCCTGTTTGGCCAGATGCTCGCGGGCCATGTCGTGCAGTGAGCGGGCAGCCGGTTTCGGGGCGCTGTGGTTTTGCGTCCAAGGGCCGACGTTGCTCGGTGCGAGGGCACGCAGACGCGTGGCGACAAAGCCGAACAGTCGATACAGCGTCGGCGAACTGTTGAGTTTCGCCCAGGCATTCCAGATAAAACGCTCCTTGCGCGAATACTTGCTGCCCTGGCCGCGCATCACTTGATGCGGGCTGTCCGGGGCTTTGACGTTCTCTTCCCGCAGGCGACGCAGTAGGGAAGGGATAGGAATTTTTACCGGACAGACTTCGCCGCAAGCACCACACAGCGACGACGCACTCGGATGATCCGGGACATTCGCCAGGCCGACCATGTGCGGCGTGATGATTTTTCCGATAGGCCCAGGGTAAACCTCCCCATAGGCGTGGCCGCCGATTCGAGTGTAGACCGGGCAATGATTCATACAGGCGCCGCAGCGAATGCAGTTCAGGGTCTGGCGCAATTCACTGTCGGCAAAGGCCTGGCTGCGACCGTTGTCCAGCAGCACAAGGTGCACTTCCTGCGGGCCATCGAGTTCATCGGCCTTGCGTGGGCCGGAGATCATATTGACGTAGGTAGTGATCGGCTGGCCGAGGGCCGAGCGGGTCAACAGTGACACCAGCGGCACCACGTCACGCAGGTTTTCCACGACTTTTTCGATGCCGGTGACCGCGATGTGTACCGGCGGCACCGTGGTGGTCATGCGCCCGTTGCCTTCGTTTTCCACCAGCAGCAAGGTGCCGGTTTCGGCCACGGCGAAGTTGACGCCTGAGACGCCGATGTCCGCTTCGAAGAATTTCTGCCGCAAGACTTTGCGACCGATCTGAATGAGTTGGTCAACGTCCTTGGTGTATTCCACGCCAAGTTTGTCATGGAACAAGGACGCGACCTGACCGGCATTCTTGTGGATCGCCGGCATAATAATGTGTGAAGGCTTCTCGTGGTCGAGCTGGACGATGTACTCGCCCATGTCCGATTCCAGGCATTCAATGCCCCGTTCAGCGAGGAAATGGTTCATCTCCATTTCTTCGCTGACCATCGATTTGCCCTTGATCACTTGCCGCCCCTCGTGAGCGCGGATGATCGAGAGGACGATGCCATTGGCTTCGTCCACCGTTTCCGCCCAGTGCACTGTCACACCGTTGCGGGTCAGGTTCTGTTCAAGCTGCTCGAGCAGGTCGGGCAACTTCGATAACGCACGGGCGCGGACAGCGTTGCCCAGCGCTCGCAAATGTTCTCTTTCATGGGCATCGCTGAAGGACGCTGCCCGTTTTGTCATCAGAGAATCCATCGCAGTGCGAAAGTTGTTTCGCAGTTGCTTGTCACCCAATGCCGTGTGAGCACGGGTGCGGAAATCTTCTTCTACGGCAACCGTAGGAATAATCGCGGAAGCGTTCATTGAACACCTCCGGTGCGCTGCCAAAGGAAACTGGCCAGGTGTTGGCCGCGCAACGCTTCCTTCTGTTTCTCCAGCGAGCCGTTGATGTTCATCAGGCAACCGCAGTCGGCACTGAGTACCTTGTGCGCACCGGATTCCTTCAACGCCCGGGTCTTGTCAGCCACCATCGCGCCGGAAATGTCTGGCATACGGACGCTGAAAGTCCCACCGAAGCCACAGCATTCACTTTCATGGCTATGGTCGACTCGCTCCACATTCCCCAACTGCGCCAACAACTCGCGGCCGTGCAAGTGGGTGTTCATCTCACGACGTGCCGAACACGATGTGTGCAATGCCACTTTGACCGGTTCGCCGCTGTCCTTGAGCTGCACCTTGCAGACAAACAACAGAAACTCGGCCAGCTCATAAGTCCGGGCCGCCAGGGCCTGAACCTGTTTCAACGTTTGCGGCTCGTCCTTGAACAAGTCGGCATAGTGCTCGCGCAACATGCCGGCGCACGATCCCGACGGCACCACCACCGGATAATCTCCGGCGAACAGCGCCAGTTGCGCGCGTGCCACGGTCCGGGCCTGGTCGGTGTAACCGGAGGTGTAGGCCGGTTGTCCGCAGCAGCTTTGCCCTTGCGGGTACTCGACGCGAATGCCTTCGCGTTCCAGCAGGTGAATCGCATCCATCCCGGCTTCCGGGTAGAACAGATCAACCACGCAGGTCCCGAACAGGTAGACCCGTTTCGGTTTTTCGCTGGGATATTGCCGAGGCTTGGGCAGTGGCGGGGCGACGCGGGTCGCGTTCGGCACGGCGTTGTAAAAAAGCTCGCTCATCAGGCGTGTCTCCGGGTGGTCCCGGTTATCCGTCCGCTGAGGCTGCTGAATATAGAGAGAGATTCTTTCAGCAGCCTTACAGACCGGGTTGTGAATAGCTGACGCCGGAATCGTGGTCCGGCGTCGGTTTTTGCGTTTTTTCTTGTAGTACTTAGTGCACCAGCATGCCGGTGAACCAGTAGGCCTGAGCCAAGGTGATCAGGCCGACGATGGTTGCGAAGAACAGGCTGTGCTTGAGGGTGAAACGGAACAGGTCCGATTCCTTGCCGACCAGACCGGTCGCGGCGCAGGCCACGGCGATCGATTGTGGCGAGATCATCTTGCCGGTCACGCCGCCGCTGGTGTTTGCCGCCACCAACAAGGTGTCGTTGACGCCGATCTGGTGTGCGGTGGTCGCTTGCAACGAGCTGAACAGCGCGTTGGACGAGGTGTCGGAACCGGTCAGGAACACGCCCAGCCAGCCGAGGAACGGCGAGAAGAACGGGAACGCCGCGCCGGTGCCTGCCAATACCAGCGCCATGGTCGACGACATGCCCGAGTAGTTGGTGACGAAGGCAAACGCCAACACCATGCCGATGGACAGGATCGGCCAACGCAGCTCGTAGAATGTCTCTCTAAAAGTGGTCAGACCAGTTTTGATGTTGATCTTCAACACCAGCATCGAGATCAGTGCGGAGAAGAAAATCGCCGTACCGGTCGCGGAGATCGGATCGAGTTTGAACACGGCCGGGATGGCGGTCGGAGCGGTCACGATCGGAGCGACCTTGATCACCATTTGGTCCAGGTGCGGAATGGCGAAGTTGAACACCCAGCCGTACATCGAGCCGCCAGCGGCGAACATCGCCTTGAACGGCTTCAGGGTCCAGATGGTGACCAGCACGGTGAGGATCAGGAACGGCGACCAGGCTTTGAAAATTTCACCGAGGCTGTAAGGCGAGGCCACGGTTGTGCGCGGCTGGCCGAAACCGCCGGCGCTGGCGGTCACAACGGAGGCCGAAACGGCACCGACGATGTGTTGGCCTGCGGCGCGTTTCGGCTGCCAGACTTTCAGGAACAGCGTCAGGGAGATCAGGCTGGCCAGGGCCGAGGTGATGTCCGGCAGTTCCGGGCCGATGAAGTTCGACGTGAAGTATTGGGTGATGGCGAAGCTCAAACCGGCCACCAGTGCTGCTGGCCAGGTTTCCCGCACGCCGCGCAGGCCGTCCATCATGAACACCAGCCAGAACGGCACGAACAGCGACAGCAGCGGCAGTTGGCGACCGGTCATGGCGCCGATCTTGAACGCGTCGATACCGGTCACTTGCCCGGCCACGATGATCGGGATCCCCAAGGCGCCGAAGGCCACTGGCGCGGTGTTGGCGATCAGGCACAGGCCTGCAGCGTATAGCGGGTTGAAGCCGAGTCCTACAAGGAGGGCGGCGGTAATCGCTACCGGTGCGCCGAAACCGGCTGCACCTTCAAGGAATGCACCGAAGCAGAAGCCGATCAGCAGCACCTGCAAACGCTGGTCGTCGGTGATCGACAGGACGGAGCTGCGAATCACTTCGAACTGACCACTCTTGACCGTCAGTTTGTAGAGGAACACGGCGGCGACGATGATCCACGCAATCGGCCACAGGCCGTAGGCGAAGCCATACCCGGCGGCGGCGAATGCCATATCGACCGGCATCTGGAACGCGAAGATGGCCACCGCAATGGACAAGGCCAGCGTGATGCTGCCGGCCACGTGCCCTTTGAGTCGGAACACGGCCAACGCCAGGAAGAAAAACACGATGGGGATAACGGCTGCGAGCGCGGAAAAGCCGAGGCTGCCGAGCGGGGTATAGAGCTGTTGCCAGGTTTGCATATGGGGTGGCCCCTAATTGTTGTTGGTCAGGCACTGATCAGCGTTCTTGGATAATTGGTAATACCAATTTACAATCGCTGTTCGCTAGGGTAAAAGCCTTGTAGGCGGCGTGTCAATTTGCCGCCCTAAAACTTTTGTCGAACACGTGCTGTGGCGTCTGCTTGATCCGCTCGTACAAATGCCGTCTGGTAGGTGCTGGCAAAGCGCCGATAGGCCAGAATAGAGAGCCCGGCGAGCCGTCGGGATCGTGGAGAATTGAGTTATGGGGTTTGATCAAATTCGTCAGCGCCGTTTGTCTGACGATATTGTCGAGCAGCTCGAGGGGATGATTCTCGAGGGCACGCTGAAGGCTGGTGAGCGCTTGCCGGCCGAGCGTGCATTGGCCGAGCAGTTCGGCGTGTCACGCCCTTCGTTGCGCGAAGCGATTCAGAAGCTGGCGGCCAAGGGCTTGCTGGTCAGTCGCCAGGGTGGCGGCAACTATGTGGTGGAGTCACTGGGCACGACCTTTAGTGATCCGCTGCTTCATCTGCTTGAAAGCAACCCTGAGGCCCAGCGCGATCTGCTTGAATTTCGCCATACCCTGGAGGCGTCCTGCGCCTATTACGCAGCAATGCGGGCGACAGATGTCGATCGCGAGCGGTTGACCGCGGCCTTCAATGAATTGCAGGACTGCTACACCCGTCACGATGAAGTGAGTCGGGCGGAAGAGGGGGCGGCGGACGCGAAGTTTCACCTGGCAATCGCCGAAGCCAGTCACAACGCGGTGTTGCTGCACACCATTCGCGGGCTGTTCGATCTGCTCAAACGCAACGTGGTGACCAACATTGGCGGCATGTACAAACAGCGCACGGAAACCCGCGACATGCTGATCACGCAGCATCGGGAGTTGTACATGGCGATTATTGAGGGGAGGGCGGAGCAGGCGCGGGAAGTTTCCAGTCGACACATTCTGTATGTACAGGAAGTGCTGGAAGAGGTGCGTCAGGAAGTGCAGCGCATGGCCCGGGCGGAGCGGCGCAAGGGGATGTAGTCAGTTAGTTTTGTATCGTTCGTGCGATTGCATTCGCGGGCAAGCCTCGCTCCTACAGGGTGATGTGTAGGAGCGAGGCTTGCCCGCGAAGAGGGCCTCAAGGCGAAAAATTACTCTTCCTTGCCCTTGTTGCGCACCGCTCGCTGCAACTCGCGACCGGCGTCGCGTTCGCGTTCGGTATCACGCTTGTCGTATTCCTTCTTGCCCTTGCCCAGAGCGATCTCGCACTTGACCATGTGCTTGCTCCAGTACCAGGACAGGCACACGCAGGCGTAACCCTTTTGCTGCACGGCGGCGGCCAGCTTTTCCAGCTCGCGGCGGTTGAGCAGCAATTTGCGGGTGCGCGTCGGATCGGCGATGACGTGCGTGCTGGCGGTCGTCAGGGGCGTAATGTGGCTGCCGAGCAGCCATGCTTCGCCATCTTTCAACAGCACGTAACTGTCGACCAGTTGCAGCTTGCTTGCCCGCAGACTTTTTACTTCCCAGCCGGCCAGGACCAGACCAGCCTCGAACCGATGTTCGATGAAGTAATCGTGTCGCGCCTTTTTATTCTGCGCGATGGTCCCTGTTGGGTGTTTCTTCTGTTTAGCCATAGGGGCGGCATTATAGGGAGTTGCACGCGAGTCGGCTACGGTGATGCTGCGTGCTTGAGCAGGTTGATTGAATCCCGGACAATGCGCCCTCTTTTTTCAATGCTTGGACGTGGTAACGATGTCGACAGACAAGGTTTCTGTCCACGGCAGTTGGGCTAGCCGCTGGGTCTTCATACTCGCCGCGACCGGTTCGGCCGTGGGCCTGGGTAGCATCTGGAAGTTCCCGTACATGGTCGGGGTCTACGGCGGCGGTGCCTTTGTATTGATGTTCCTGGCCTGTATCGCACTGATCGGAGTACCGGTCATGCTGGCTGAAACCCTGATCGGTCGTCGCGCCCGGCAAAGTCCGGCCAATGCCTTGAAGGTGCTGGCGCTGGAGGCCGGGCATTCGGGCAAGTGGTCCTGGGGCGCATTCGCCGGGATGATCACGGCGTTGCTGATCCTGTCTTTCTATAGCGTCGTCGGTGGTTGGTCGCTGGATTACATCATCGACATGGGGCGCGGCGACTTTCAGGGGGTAACGCCGGATCAGGTCGGTGCGTACTTTGGTAAGGTGATCGCCGATCCATGGCGCCTGACACTTTGGCATACGATTTTTATGCTGTTGTCCGCTGTTGTCATCGCCAGAGGCGTAGTCGCCGGCCTTGAGCGCAGCCTGCGCATCATGATGCCGCTGCTCTTCGTGATGGTTCTGGTGCTGCTGGGTTACAGCATGACCACCGGCCATTTCATGGAGGGCGTGCATTTCATGTTCGACTTCCACCCGGAAAAAGTCCTCGACGGCTTGCTGCCGGCCATGGGGCACGCGTTCTTTTCCCTGAGCGTCGGCGTTGGTTCGATCATGATTTATGGCGCCTACATGCCGAAACATTCGTCGATCTCCGGCACAGTGGTTGGTGTCGCGCTGCTCGATACCTTTGTTTCGCTGGTCGCGGGTCTGGCATTGTTTCCGATTGTGTTCGCCGCCGGCCTGAACCCGAGCGAAGGCCCTGGCCTGATGTTCGTCAGCCTGCCATTTGCCTTTGGCAACGTAGCGTTTGGTCAGTTGATGGGGGTAGTGTTCTTCGTCCTGGTCGCGATTGCAGCCTGGAGTTCGGCGATTTCACTGCTTGAACCGATGGTGGCTTACCTGGTTGAACGCACTAAAGTCAGTCGCGCGTGGGTGACTTTCTGGCTGGCGTTCACCTGCTGGTTCGTCGGTCTGGGCACGGTGTTTTCCTTCAATATCTGGAAGGAAGCCAAGTTTTTCGTGAACGAAGGCGGGATGTTCCATCTCTATCAATGGGGTGCGGCCGGCGGTCTGGATTTCTTTGGCGTGATCGATTTCTTTACCTCGCGGATCATGTTGCCACTCGGTGGTTTGTGTTTCGTGGTGTTTGCAGGATGGGTGATGGGGCGTGAAGCGGTGCGCGACGAGTTGTCGATCCGCAACCCCATGCTGTTCAATCTGTCCCTGTTTTTGATGCGCTATGTGGCGCCCATCGGCATTCTTGTAGTGTTTGCCGCCCAGCTGTGGAAGTGACGCTGACATGACGACACACATTCAACGTTCGGCTCTGCTGCCGTACCCGGCACAAGCGCTGTATGACCTGGTCAATGACGTGGCACGTTACCCGGAGTTTTTGCCGTGGTGCTCGTCGGCCGAAGTCCTGGAAAACTCTCCCGAGTACATGCGCGCGAGCGTTGGCGTGGCCAAGGGTGGCCTCAGTCAGCATTTCGTGACGCGTAACACCTTGGTCCCCGGGCATTCGATCGAGATGAATCTCGAGGAAGGCCCATTCACCCAGTTGCATGGCATCTGGGTGTTCAAGGCGTTGACCGACAAGGCCTGCAAGATCAGCCTGGACCTGTCGTTCGATTACGCCGGGCCGATTGTTCGCGCGACCCTGGGGCCATTGTTCAATCAGGCGGCCAATACGCTGGTCGATGCGTTCTGCCAGCGCGCCAAACAGATACATGGTTAAGCCCGTGATCGAAATCGAGGTGGTGTATGCCGCTGTTGATCGTCAGGTGCTTCGCTGTGTGACGGTGCCCGCAGGCACAACAGTGCGCGCAGCGCTGCTTGATTCGGGAATAGGCGAAGCGTTTCCAGAGCTGGATCTGGGCGAATGCCCTGTCGGGATATTCGGCAAGGTGATCGCCGATCCGGACACGCATCAGGTTCGGGCAGGGGATCGTATCGAGATCTATCGGCCTTTACTGGCCGATCCGAAAGAGGTTCGCCGGTTGCGCGCAGCGAAGGCTGCCGAGGCAAAAGCCCGAAATCAGTGACCTGGTTAAATGCCAGGCAATAAAAAACCCGGACATTCCGGGTTTTTTATTGCGTCGCAAATTATTGCGGCGAGGTTTCCAGCGGTTCTGGCGTCGGGACTGGAACGGTTTCTACGCCGTCCACGTCCTTCTGGATCTGATCCAGCAACGAACCTGGCTTGACCGGTTTTTCCGGTTTCGGCTTCTCGGCGTTTTCAACAGGCGCGGTCACGTTAGTGCCACTGTCCTTGCCGAGAATGGCTTCGTCCCGGCTCACGCCTGGCATGAAATCACCAGAGAGGCTGACAAGTTGGTCATTTGGGTTGAAGATAACGCTAATGCGTTCCTGTTGGCGTTCACCGCCACCGGGTTGCAGGCTGTACAGATAATCCCAGCGATCGGCATGGAACGTGTCGGTCAACAGGGGGTTGCCCATGATAAACCGTACTTGCTTACGGGTCATTCCCGGGCGTAACTGGTTTATCATGTCCTGCGTGACGACATTGCCCTGCTGGATGTCGATTTTGTAAACCCCGGGGAATGAACAACCGGCGAGTGCGAGCAGTCCCACAAAGGTGAAACTGGTTAGCAAGAGCTTGGTGTTTTGCATCGGTGGGCGACTTCCACTATCTTGGCTGGGACAACGTAAACGCCGATCATACCCGCATTAAGAGAAGCTGCGAAGCAGCATCGCGAGAAAGCTGACCATGGTTGAAAATAGCGAACTACGCAAAGCCGGTCTCAAAGTGACCCTTCCACGGGTCAAAATTCTGCAAATGCTCGATTCCGCCGCGCAACGCCACATGAGTGCCGAGGATGTTTACAAGGCGCTGATGGAGGCTGGTGAGGACGTCGGTCTGGCCACGGTTTACCGTGTACTGACTCAGTTCGAGGCAGCTGGCCTTGTGGTGCGGCACAACTTCGACGGAGGCCATGCGGTCTTCGAGCTGGATGACGGCAAGCATCACGACCATATGGTCAACGTCGAAACCAGCGAAGTGATCGAATTCTTCGACGAAGAAATCGAGCGCCTGCAGAAAGCCATCGTCGACAAGTACGGTTTCGAGATGGTCGATCACAATCTGGTGCTGTACGTGCGCAAGAAAAAGTAAGCATGTCGCGCGAATTTCACATTCGCGAAACGAACGAAGGCGACCCCAGGGTCGCCTTCGTGCTGTCTGCCGTTCTTAAATCTTTGCGGTAACGACCATTTTTTTCGCGTGCGCCAGGGATTCCTTGGTGAGGTCGATGCCGCCGAGCATCCGCGCGACTTCTTCAACGCGATCATTCTTGCTCAGTTTGGAAACGGCCGTGTGGGTCGCCTCTTCGCCACGCACCTTGTGCACAAATAGATGCTGATGCCCTTGCGCCGCCACTTGCGGCAAGTGAGTCACTGTCAGCACCTGTCCGCGCTCACCGAGGCGACGCAGTAACTGGCCGACAATCTCCGCCGTCGGGCCGCCGATGCCGACGTCCACTTCGTCGAATACCAGGGTTGGTACGCGTGAAGTCTGTGCGGTGATCACCTGAATCGCCAGGCTGATCCGCGACAGCTCACCACCCGAGGCTACTTTGGCCAACGCTTTCAAGGGCTGGCCGGGGTTGGCGCTGACCAGCAGTTCTACCTGTTCGAGCCCGTTAGGCAGCAGCTCATCGCTGCTGTTGGGGCGCAGCTCGATGGTGAAGCGGCCGCCGGGCATGCCCAGTCGCTGGATTTCCTGCTCAACAGCGCTGGCCAGGCTGCTGGAGGCCTGGTGGCGCAAATCGCTCAGTTCGCGAGCCTTCTCCTGATAGTGGCGGGCATAAGAAGCCAGTTCATCGCCCAGGCGCTCGATGGATTCATCATTGGCATTGAGGGTTTCAATTTCATCCAGCAAGCGCTGCTGCATCTCGGCGACCTCGGTCGGCTGGATGCGGTGCTTGCGCGCCATGGTGTAGATCGCATCGAGGCGTTCTTCCAGGTACTGCAGGCGCGCCGGGTCGGCATCGAAGTTATCGAGGAAGCGATTCAGTTCGCCGACGGCCTCTTCAACCTGGATCTGTGCACTGGTCAGCAAACTGCTGGCTTCACCCAGTGCGCCGATCGAGTTGTTCACGCTCGACAGGCGGTTGAGGCTGGCGGTCAGGGCGTTGAGGACATTGCCGGAATCACTTTCGCTGCATTGTTCGACCACTTGCCGGCAGATGCCAAGCAGGGTTTCGGCGTTGGTCAGGTTCTTGTGTTCCTGCTCCAACTGCTCCAACTCGTTGTCACCGAGACCGAGGTTTTCCAGTTCTTCGAGTTGATAGCTGAGCAGTTGATGGCGGGCGCGTTGTTCATCGCCGGAGTTGGAGAGGCGCTCCAGTTCCTGGCGAGTCTGGCGCCAGCGCTGGGCGGCCAATTGCACCTGGCGGGCAAGGTCGGTGGCGCCGGCGTATTCGTCGAGCAGGCGGCGGTGAGTATCGGTCTTGAGCAGGGATTGGTGCTCATGCTGGCTGTGGATATCGATCAGCAACTCGCCCAGGGCCTTGAGATCACCAAGCGGGCAGGGCGTGCCATTGATATAGCCGCGGGAGCGCCCTTCGGCGGTGATCACCCGGCGCAAGATGCACGGGCCGTCGCTTTCAAGGTCGCGCTCGGCCAGCCAGGCACTGGCTTCGGGAATATCGACCAGGTCGAAGGTGGCCAGGATGTCGGCCTTGTCGGCGCCCGGGCGGACCACGCCACTGTCGGCGCGATCGCCCAGGGTCAGGCCGAGGGCGTCGAGCATGATCGACTTGCCGGCGCCGGTTTCCCCTGTGATCACACTCATCCCGCGATCGAGTTCGAGATCGAGATGTTCAACGATGGCGTAATTGTGTACGGACAGGTGCACCAGCATAAAGGCCGCTCCCAGGCTTTAGGTCTGGTTATTTATACAGTGTTTTATTTGCGGCTGACAATGCCCTCGCTTAGCTCGATTTGATTGATCCGACGAAATCGTTAGCGCATCGGGAAATGACAATGCAGCTGTTTTTTGTAGGGTTAATCACAACAAACCCCTTGAAGCTGATTTTTGCGGCCCCATATAGCTGGGCAGAAGCGCGAGTTGAGCTCGCGGACGATATTGAAAGGAGAAATCTATGGCTGACGAACAGACAGTGGATACGCAAAATCAAGAAGCCAACCAGGGCTCCGCGGCTTCGGGTGAAGACCTCGCGGCTCGTGTACAAGTGCTCGAAGAGCAACTGGCAGGCGCGCAGGATCAGGCTTTGCGTGTTGCCGCCGATCTGCAGAACGTCCGCCGTCGCGCCGAGCAGGATGTTGAAAAGGCTCACAAATTCGCTCTGGAAAAATTTGCCGGTGATCTGCTGCCGATCATCGACAGCCTTGAGCGTGGTCTGGAGTTGTCCAACCCGGACGATGAAAGCATCCGCCCAATGCGCGAAGGCATCGAGCTGACCCTGAAAATGTTCCAGGACACCCTGAAGCGTTATCAGCTGGAAGCGATCGACCCGCATGGCGAACCGTTTAACGCCGTTCTTCATCAGGCAATGGCCATGCAGGAAAGCGCTGACGTCGAGCCGAACAGCGTGCTCAAGGTGTTCCAGAAGGGCTATCAGCTCAATGGTCGTCTGCTGCGCCCGGCCATGGTCGTGGTCAGCAAGGCACCGGCACCGGTTTCGCCTTCGATTGACGAGCAGGCTTGAAATTAGCCGCAAGGCCCCCATTTAGAAGTCAAGCGTTTAAGTGCTACCGCAGTTAGCCACCACTGCTGCGGCAACCAAATCCAAAGTTTCGGGAGAGTGAACATGGGCAAAATTATCGGTATCGACCTGGGGACTACCAACTCCTGCGTCTCCGTGCTTGAAAACGGCGTAGCCAAAGTTATTGAAAACGCTGAAGGCGCGCGTACCACGCCGTCGATCATCGCTTACGCCAACGACGGCGAAATCCTCGTTGGTCAGTCGGCCAAGCGTCAGGCTGTGACCAATCCGCACAACACCCTGTATGCGGTGAAGCGTCTGATCGGTCGTAAGTTCGACGAAGAAGTCGTACAGAAAGACATCAAGATGGTCCCTTACAAAATCGCCAAGGCTGACAATGGCGACGCTTGGGTTGAAGTGAACGGCCAGAAAATGTCGCCGCCACAGATCTCGGCTGAAATTCTGAAGAAAATGAAGAAGACCGCCGAAGACTACCTCGGCGAGCCAGTGACCGAAGCGGTGATCACCGTTCCGGCCTACTTCAACGACAGCCAGCGCCAGGCGACCAAAGACGCCGGCCGCATCGCGGGCCTGGACGTTAAACGTATCATCAACGAACCAACCGCAGCTGCTCTGGCTTACGGTATGGACAAGGCGAAAGGCGATCACACCGTGATCGTTTACGACTTGGGCGGCGGTACTTTCGACGTTTCCGTGATCGAAATCGCTGAAGTCGATGGCGAGCACCAGTTCGAAGTATTGGCCACCAACGGTGACACGTTCCTGGGCGGTGAAGACTTTGACATTCGTCTGATCGACTACCTCGTCGACGAATTCAAGAAAGAAAGCGGCATGAACCTCAAAGGTGACCCGCTGGCCATGCAGCGCCTGAAAGAAGCCGCTGAGAAAGCCAAGATCGAACTGTCTTCGAGCATGTCGACCGACGTGAACCTGCCGTACATCACTGCAGACGCCACCGGTCCTAAGCACTTGAACGTGAAAATTTCCCGCGCCAAGCTGGAAGCGCTGGTTGAAGACCTGGTTCAACGCACCATCGAACCTTGCCGCATCGCTCTGAAAGACTCCGGCATCGAAGTTGGCTCGATCAACGACGTGATCCTGGTAGGCGGTCAGACCCGTATGCCACTGGTTCAGAAGCTGGTGACCGAGTTCTTCGGTAAAGAAGCACGTAAAGACGTGAACCCGGACGAAGCCGTTGCCATGGGTGCTGCTATCCAGGGCGCCGTATTGGCCGGTGACGTGAAAGACGTTCTGCTGCTGGACGTCAGCCCGCTGACCCTGGGTATCGAAACCATGGGTGGCGTGATGACCGCGCTGATCGAGAAAAACACCACGATTCCTACCAAGAAATCGCAAGTGTTCTCGACTGCCGACGACAACCAGGGCGCCGTGACCATCCACGTGCTGCAAGGTGAGCGTAAGCAAGCCGCCCAGAACAAGTCCCTGGGCAAGTTCGACCTGGCCGAGATTCCACCAGCACCACGTGGCGTGCCACAAATCGAAGTGACCTTCGACATCGACGCCAACGGCATCCTGCACGTAGGCGCCAAAGACAAGGCCACCGGCAAGGCTCAATCGATCGTGATCAAGGCAAACTCCGGTTTGTCCGATGAAGAGATCGAGAAAATGATTCGCGACGCTGAAGCGAACTCCGAGGAAGACCGCAAGTTCGAAGAGCTGGCCACTGCCCGCAACCAGGGCGATGCACTGGTTCACTCGACTCGCAAAATGGTCACTGAGGCAGGCGATAAAGTGACTGCTGAAGAGAAGACTGCAATCGAAGCTGCTGTTGTTGCTCTGGAAGCCGCTGTCAAAGGCGACGACAAAGCTGCAATCGAAGCCAAGGTTGAAGAGCTGTCGAAAGTCTCCGCTCCAGTGGCGCAGAAGATGTACGCCGAACAGGCTCAGCCTGCTGAAGGCGCAGCACCGCACGACGAAAAAGCTGAAAAAGCCGACGACGTTGTCGATGCCGAGTTTGAAGAAGTCAAAGACCACAAGTAAGTTGTTGGTCGCCCGGTTGACTGCCTTTAGGCGGTGACTGGTAGGATGTCGCCGCGCGGGAGCCTGCTCCCGCGTTGGCGTGTCTGGAGTACACGAATTTTTACAGCATGCGACAAGTTCGTGTGCTGGCGGTATGGCCGGGAATGCTCCTGCTTTTCGAGCCGAAAGTACCGCATCGAATCAAAGACCAGGATCGTTGAATTGACGTGAGTTGGGTCCGGGCCTGTATTGGGGCTCAACGAGTTCGGCAGGGCTCAGGAGAGGTTTGCCGAACGTCCTTAAGAGTGCAAAGACTTATGGCAAAGCGTGACTATTACGAAGTATTGGGTGTTGAGCGTGGCACAAGCGAAGCGGACCTGAAAAAGGCCTACCGTCGCCTGGCGATGAAGCACCACCCGGACCGTAATCCCGATGACAAAGCGTCGGAAGAGATGTTCAAGGAGGCCAACGAGGCCTACGAAGTGCTGTCCGATTCCAGCAAGCGCGCGGCGTACGACCAATACGGTCATGCCGGTGTCGACCCAAGCATGGGCGGCGGCGGTGCCGGGTTTGGCGGTCAGAACTTCTCCGACATCTTTGGCGATGTCTTCAGTGACTTCTTCGGTGGCGGTCGCGGCGGTGCTCGTGGCGGCGCTCAGCGCGGCAGCGACCTGCGTTACACCCTGGAACTGAATCTGGAAGAAGCGGTACGCGGTACCACCGTGAATATCCGCGTTCCGACACTGGTCAACTGCAAGCCGTGCGATGGCTCGGGTGCCAAGAAAGGCTCTTCGCCAGTCACTTGCCCGACGTGCGGCGGTATCGGTCAGGTCCGCATGCAGCAAGGTTTCTTCTCGGTGCAGCAGACCTGCCCGCGCTGCCATGGCCAGGGCAAGATCATTTCCGACCCGTGCAACTCCTGCAACGGCGACGGTCGCGTTGAAGAGTACAAAACCCTTTCCGTGAAAGTGCCGGCCGGTGTCGACACCGGTGACCGCATTCGTCTGTCCGGCGAAGGCGAGGCGGGCGCTCAGGGTGGTCCGACGGGCGATCTGTACGTCGTGATCAACGTGCGCGAACACGCGATCTTCCAGCGTGACGGCAAGCATCTGTTCTGCGAAGTGCCGATCAGTTTCGTCGATGCGGCGCTGGGTGGCGAGCTGGAGATTCCGACCCTTGATGGTCGGGTCAAACTGAAAATCCCTGAGGGGACTCAGACCGGCAAGCAGTTCCGTGTTCGCGGCAAAGGCGTTGCGCCTGTGCGTGGCGGCGGTGCCGGTGACTTGATGTGCCGTGTTGCGGTGGAAACCCCAGTCAATCTGGGTCGTCGTCAGCGCGAATTGCTGGAAGAGTTCCGTAGCTCCCTGGCGGACGACAATAGCCATTCGCCGAAAACCACCGGTTGGTTCGAAGGCGTGAAGCGCTTCTTCGGCGATCTGTAAGGAGTGAGCATGCGACGTATAGCTGTGATGGGCGCCGCTGGCCGCATGGGCAAGATCCTGGTTGAAGCGGTGCAGCAACGTGCACCGCTGACCGGTCTGACAGCCGCCATCGTGCGTCCTGGCAGCACGCTGATTGGCGTGGATGCTGGCGAGCTGGCTTCGCTGGGGCGTATCGGTGTGCCGTTGTCCGGTAACCTGGATGCGGTCGCGGATGAGTTCGATGTGTTGATCGATTTCACGCTGCCGGAAGTCATGCTGAAAAACCTGGCGTTCTGCCGCAAGGCGGGCAAAGCCATGGTCATCGGTACGACGGGGCTCGACGCTGCGCAGAAGCAGTTGCTGGCCGAGGCGGGCAAGGACATTCCAATCGTGTTCGCGGCGAATTTCAGTGTCGGTGTGAACCTGTCGCTGAAGCTGCTCGACATGGCTGCCCGCGTGCTGGGCGGTGACGCCGATATCGAGATCATCGAGGCGCATCATCGGCACAAGATCGATGCGCCTTCCGGCACCGCCCTGCGTATGGGTGAGGTGATTGCCAGTGCGCTGGATCGTGACCTGCAGAAGGTCGCGGTCTACGGGCGTGAAGGTCACACCGGTGTGCGCGAGCGTGAAACGATCGGTTTTGCCACTGTGCGCGGCGGTGATGTGGTCGGTGATCACACCGTGCTGTTCGCCTGTGAGGGCGAGCGCCTGGAAATCACGCATAAAGCGTCCAGTCGCATGACCTTCGCCAAGGGCGCTGTGCGTGCGGCGTTGTGGCTGGACAGTCGTGAGCCTGGCCTCTACGACATGCAAGACGTGCTCGACCTGCGTTAAGATGCAGCCGAAACCGGGTTCCAACATTGCGTTTGGGCCCGGTTTTATTACGCCAAGCGACGTCCTGTCGCATTCTCCGGCCTTTAGGGCTCATTGGCGGTAGACCAAAAAAGCCTTTTTCTGTAAGCTACAGCTTTAGTGTGTCCACTAAAAGCGCGCAGAATAATTCAGTGAAGAAGCGGGGTGACGTGTCCATACGTCACTCCGCTTTTTTACAACCTGCGATCGCCCTTTCAGGCTTTATTTACGGGAGGTCTTCTTGACTAAGCCAGCCATACTCGCCCTTGCTGATGGCAGCATTTTTCGCGGCGAAGCCATTGGAGCCGACGGTCAAACCGTTGGTGAGGTGGTGTTTAACACCGCAATGACCGGCTATCAGGAAATCCTTACCGATCCTTCCTACGCCCAACAGATCGTTACCCTGACTTACCCGCACATCGGCAACACCGGCACCACGCCGGAAGACGCCGAGTCCGATCGCGTCTGGTCCGCTGGCCTGGTCATCCGTGACCTGCCGCTGGTTGCGAGCAACTGGCGTAACACGATGTCCCTGTCCGACTACCTGAAAGCCAACAACGTTGTGGCAATCGCCGGTATCGACACCCGCCGCCTGACGCGCATCCTGCGTGAGAAAGGCGCGCAGAACGGCTGCATCATGGCCGGTGACAACATTTCCGAAGAAGCGGCCATCGCCGCGGCTCAAGGCTTCCCTGGCCTCAAAGGCATGGACCTGGCGAAAGTCGTCAGCACCAAGGAAACCTACGAGTGGCGCTCGACTGTCTGGGAGTTGAAAACCGACAGCCACGCGACCATCGACGCTTCCGAGCTGCCGTACCACGTGGTTGCCTACGACTACGGCGTCAAGCTCAACATCCTGCGCATGCTGGTCGAGCGCGGTTGCCGTGTGACCGTGGTGCCGGCGCAAACGCCTGCCGCTGACGTGCTGGCGATGAAGCCGGACGGCGTGTTCCTGTCCAACGGCCCTGGCGACCCGGAGCCTTGCGATTACGCGATCCAGGCGATCAAGGATGTGCTGGAAACCGAGATTCCGGTATTCGGCATCTGCCTCGGTCACCAACTGCTGGCCCTGGCCTCCGGCGCCAAGACCCTGAAAATGGGCCACGGCCACCACGGTGCCAACCACCCGGTCCAGGATCTGGACAGCGGCGTGGTGATGATCACCAGCCAGAACCACGGTTTTGCGGTAGACGAAGCGACCCTGCCAGCCAACGTTCGTGCGATTCACAAATCGCTGTTCGACGGCACCCTGCAAGGCATCGAGCGTACCGACAAGAGCGCCTTCAGCTTCCAGGGTCACCCGGAAGCCAGCCCTGGCCCGAACGACGTAGCGCCATTGTTCGATCGCTTCATCAACGAAATGGCCAAGCGACGCTGATCGCTCGCCTTGATGCAGCAAAGCTTGAGGGCGGTCCCGCACCGGTGGCCCCCTCAAGGCTTCAAAGATTGAACAAGACGGCTTGCCGACTGACCTGCGGATTTGAGTGACAAACCCATGCCAAAACGTACAGACATTAAAAGCATCCTGATTCTCGGCGCTGGCCCGATCGTTATCGGCCAGGCCTGCGAATTCGACTACTCCGGCGCCCAGGCCTGCAAGGCCCTGCGCGAAGAGGGTTACCGCGTCATCCTGGTGAACTCCAACCCAGCGACCATCATGACCGACCCGGACATGGCCGACGCCACCTACATCGAACCGATCAAATGGCAGACCGTTGCCAAGATCATCGAGAAAGAGCGTCCGGACGCGCTGCTGCCAACCATGGGCGGCCAGACCGCTCTGAACTGCGCACTGGACCTGGAGCGCGAAGGCGTTCTGGAGAAGTTCGGCGTAGAGATGATCGGCGCCAACGCTGACACCATCGACAAGGCTGAAGACCGTTCGCGCTTCGACAAGGCGATGAAATCCATCGGCCTGGACTGCCCGCGCTCGGGTATCGCCCACAGCATGGAAGAGGCCAACGCCGTTCTTGAACGCTTGGGCTTCCCGTGCATCATCCGTCCGTCCTTCACCATGGGCGGCACCGGCGGCGGTATCGCTTACAACCGTGAAGAGTTCGAAGAAATCTGCGCCCGTGGCCTGGACCTGTCGCCGACCAAAGAGCTGCTGATCGACGAATCCCTGATCGGCTGGAAAGAATACGAGATGGAGGTTGTCCGCGATAAGAAGGACAACTGCATCATCGTCTGCTCCATTGAAAACTTTGACCCGATGGGCGTGCACACCGGTGACTCGATCACTGTTGCGCCGGCACAGACCCTGACGGACAAGGAATACCAGATCATGCGTAACGCCTCCCTGGCGGTACTGCGCGAGATCGGCGTGGAAACCGGCGGCTCCAACGTTCAGTTCGGCATCTGCCCGGACACTGGCCGCATGGTCGTCATCGAGATGAACCCGCGGGTATCCCGCTCCTCGGCCCTGGCCTCGAAAGCCACCGGTTTCCCGATTGCGCGTATCGCTGCAAAGCTGGCGATCGGCTATACCCTGGACGAGCTGCAGAACGAAATCACCGGTGGCGCTACTCCGGCGTCGTTCGAGCCGTCGATCGACTACGTCGTCACCAAGCTGCCGCGTTTCGCCTTCGAGAAATTCCCGAAAGCCGACGCACGCCTGACCACTCAAATGAAGTCGGTCGGTGAAGTCATGGCCATCGGCCGGACCTTCCAGGAATCCCTGCAGAAAGCCCTGCGCGGCCTGGAAGTGGGCGTTTGCGGCCTGGACGAGAAGCTCGACCTGGGCAACCCGGAAAGCATGAGCATCCTCAAGCGCGAACTGACCGTGCCGGGCGCCGAGCGCATCTGGTACGTGGCTGACGCCTTCCGCGCCGGCCTGTCGGTCGAAGACATCTTCGGCATGAACATGATCGACCCGTGGTTCCTGGTACAGATCGAAGATCTGATCAAGGAAGAAGAGAAGGTCAAGACCCTGGGTCTGGCCAGCATCGACCGCGACCTGATGTTCAAGCTCAAGCGCAAAGGCTTCTCGGACATGCGTCTGGCCAAGCTGCTGGGCGTGACCGAAAAAGCTTTGCGTCGCCACCGTCACAAGCTGGAGATCTTCCCGGTCTACAAGCGCGTTGACACCTGCGCGGCCGAGTTCGCCACCGACACCGCCTACATGTACTCGACTTACGAGGAAGAGTGCGAAGCCGCGCCGTCGGGTCGCGACAAGATCATGATCCTCGGCGGCGGTCCAAACCGTATCGGCCAGGGCATCGAGTTCGACTACTGCTGCGTACACGCGGCACTGGCCCTGCGCGAAGACGGTTACGAGACCATCATGGTCAACTGCAACCCGGAAACCGTTTCCACCGACTACGACACCTCCGATCGCCTGTACTTCGAACCAGTAACCCTGGAAGACGTGCTGGAAATCTGCCGGGTCGAGAAGCCGAAAGGCGTAATCGTCCAGTACGGCGGCCAGACTCCACTGAAACTGGCTCGCGCCCTGGAAGAAGCCGGCGTGCCGATCATCGGCACCAGCCCTGACGCCATCGACCGTGCCGAAGACCGTGAGCGCTTCCAGCAAATGGTTGAGCGTCTGAACCTGCGTCAGCCGCCAAACGCCACCGTGCGCAGCGAAGACGAAGCGATTCGTGCCGCGGCCAAGATCGGTTACCCGCTGGTGGTTCGTCCGTCCTACGTACTGGGCGGCCGTGCAATGGAAATCGTCTACGAAGAAGAAGAACTCAAGCGCTACCTGCGTGACGCAGTGAAAGTGTCCAACGACAGCCCGGTGCTGCTTGACCACTTCCTGAACTGCGCCATCGAGATGGACGTGGATGCAGTTTGCGACGGCACCGACGTGGTGATCGGCGCGATCATGCAGCACATCGAGCAGGCCGGTGTTCACTCCGGTGACTCCGCATGCTCCCTGCCGCCGTACTCGCTGCCTGCGCACATCCAGGACGAGATGCGCGAACAGGTCAAGAAAATGGCCCTGGAACTGGGCGTTGTCGGCCTGATGAACGTTCAGTTGGCGCTGCAAGGCGAAGACATCTACGTCATCGAAGTCAACCCGCGCGCTTCCCGTACCGTACCGTTCGTGTCCAAGTGCATCGGTGTTTCCCTGGCGATGATCGCGGCACGCGTCATGGCCGGTAAAACCCTGAAAGAAATCGGCTTCACCAAAGAAATCATCCCGAACTTCTACAGTGTGAAAGAGGCGGTCTTCCCGTTCGCCAAATTCCCTGGCGTGGACCCGATCCTGGGCCCAGAGATGAAGTCCACCGGTGAAGTGATGGGCGTGGGCGACACCTTCGGCGAAGCGTTCGCCAAGGCTCAGATGGGCGCCAGCGAAGTGCTGCCGACCGGCGGTACCGCGTTCATCAGCGTGCGTGACGACGACAAGCCACTGGTTGCAGGCGTGGCCCGTGATCTGATCAACTTGGGCTTCGAAGTGGTTGCCACTGCCGGTACTGCCAAGCTGATCGAAGCCGCAGGCCTGAAAGTGCGCCGTGTGAACAAGGTGACTGAAGGTCGTCCGCACGTGGTCGACATGATCAAGAATGACGAAGTCACCCTGATCATCAACACCACCGAAGGTCGCCAGTCGATTGCTGACTCGTACTCCATTCGTCGTAATGCCTTGCAGCACAAAATCTATTGCACCACCACCATTGCTGCTGGCGAAGCCATCTGCGAAGCGCTGAAGTTCGGTCCCGAGAAGACCGTACGCCGCTTGCAGGATCTACACGCAGGATTGAAGGCATGATCAAGTACCCAATGACCGTCCAGGGCGCGAAAGCCCTGGAAGAAGAACACGCTCACCTGACCAAGGTCGTCCGTCCGAAGCTCAGCCAGGACATCGGTACGGCCCGGGAATTGGGTGACTTGAAGGAAAACGCCGAATACCACGCAGCTCGCGAGCAGCAAGGTATGGTCGAGGCGCGGATTCGTGACATCGAAGGCCGGATTCAGAATCAGGTCATCATCGACGTCACGAGCATTCCTCACACCGGTAAAGTGATTTTCGGCACCACCGTTGAAATCGCCAACGTCGAGACCGATGAGCGCGTCACTTACCACATCGTGGGTGAGGACGAGGCTGACTTCAAACTCGGCAAGATTTCGGTAGGTTCGCCATTGGCCCGCGCCTTGATTGCCAAGGAAGAGGGTGATGTGGTTGCCGTGAAAACGCCGGGTGGCGTTATCGAGTACGAGATTGTCGAAGTCCGCCACATCTGAAAGAAGGCGCCCGCTGCGTGCGGGCGCCATGCTTTGGCAGCTGACTCAGATGTTGTGGGTCGGCGGCTTGTGGCTGTTACACATCGGTCTGCTGCCGGTGCTGGGCCAAATTGGCCTGGCGCCGCTGCTGATCGAAGAAATTGCAGGCATGCTGAATGCGCTGATGGTGGGGTTCGCCTCGGCGTGTGTAATTTTTCAGGCTTTGGTGCTGGTTCAGGCTGAGGGCCTTGCCAGTCTATGGCGCGATATTCGCGGGCAACTGCTAATGATGGCGCTGTATGCGTGCGCGATGTTTTTCGCGGTGCGTGTCGGCTGGCCGGATGCAGTGCGTTGGCAAGTGTTCAGCTATCTTGTTCTGGGCTTTTCCGGGCTGGTGCTGGTCTTGCAGCCGGTACCGGGATGGAGCGGCAGGGTGCGCGAAGCACACCCTTGACCCTTGCCATCACTTGAAGCGATGGACGTTCGACAGCTGCTTGTTGACGCTGAAGTTCTTGCGGTAAATCAGTGCCATCTTGCCGATGACTTGAACCAGATCCGCTTTGCCGACCTTGCAGAGTTCTGCAATGGACGCCAGGCGCGATTCGCGATCGAGGATGTTGAGCTTGATTTTGATCAGCTCGTGATCCGCCAAAGCGCGTTCAAGTTCGGCTAACACACCTTCAGTCAGACCGTTGTCAGCCACAATCAAAACTGGTTTCAGATGGTGGCCAATGGATTTGTACTGTTTCTTCTGCTCTTGAGTGAGCGGCATAATCTGACCCTTTCGTCTGGATTCTGTAAAATGGCGGCCATTTTACCCGAGGGTTCGTGGATCCGCCCAACTAATCACGACCCTTATCATCGAGGTGCCCAATGGCGCGTTCCAAGACAAGCCTTGGTTGGCTGAAAAGACATGTCAATGATCCCTATGTGAAGCAGGCGCAGAAGGATGGTTACCGCTCGCGTGCGAGTTACAAGCTTCTGGAGGTCCAGGAGAAATACAAGCTGATCCGTCCGGGTATGAGCGTTGTCGACCTGGGGGCGGCGCCCGGCGGCTGGTCGCAGGTCACCAGTCGGCTGATCGGTGGTCAGGGGCGCCTGATCGCCTCGGACATCCTGGAAATGGACGGCATTCCGGACGTGACTTTCATCCAGGGTGACTTCACCGAGGACAAAGTGCTCGCTCAGATCCTTGAAGCCGTCGGTAATTCGCAGGTGGACCTTGTGATTTCCGATATGGCCCCCAATATGAGTGGTACGCCTGAGGTGGACATGCCAAAAGCCATGTTTCTATGTGAGCTGGCTCTTGATCTGGCTGCCCGGATACTCAAGCCGGGTGGTAACTTCGTGATCAAGGTGTTTCAGGGCGAAGGGTTTGATGCTTACGTGAAGGACGCTCGTCAGAAATTCGACAAGGTCCAGATGATCAAGCCGGACTCTTCCCGTGGCAGTTCCCGCGAGCAATACATGCTGGCTTGGGGTTACCGTGGCCGTAGTGAGTAAATCGAGGTTTTTTTGCGGGGCGATAGGTTTTTCGTATTTCGCCTTGTGGGAATTAGCGAATATTGTGTAGGAAGTGTTTCACAAAGGGTTACAGACGGCGCCTGCCAGTGTTGTAGGTAATGTAGTAAGTTAGGCCGGTGAATATCATGCGAAGCGCGCGCCATTAGCGGCGCTTGCTTCAGAGGGTAGTTAATTGAACGATATGGCAAAGAATCTGATCCTGTGGTTGATCATCGCGGCTGTCCTGGTGACAGTGATGAACAACTTCTCCAGCCCTAACGAGCCGCAGACCCTCAACTATTCCGACTTCATCCAGCAGGTCAAGGATGGCAAGGTCGAGCGCGTAGCCGTTGATGGCTATGTGATTACCGGTAAGCGCAACGATGGCGACAGCTTCAAGACCATTCGTCCTGCGATCCAGGACAACGGTCTGATCGGCGATCTCGTGGACAACCACGTGGTAGTCGAAGGCAAGCAGCCTGAGCAGCAAAGCATCTGGACTCAACTGCTGGTCGCGAGCTTCCCGATCCTGGTGATCATCGCCGTGTTCATGTTCTTCATGCGGCAGATGCAGGGCGGTGCCGGAGGCAAGGGCGGGCCGATGAGCTTCGGCAAGAGCAAGGCGCGCCTGCTCTCCGAAGACCAGGTGAAAACTACCCTGGCTGACGTTGCCGGTTGCGACGAAGCCAAGGAAGAAGTCGGCGAACTGGTCGAGTTCCTCCGCGATCCGGGCAAGTTCCAGCGTCTGGGCGGCCGCATTCCTCGCGGCGTGCTGATGGTCGGTCCTCCAGGTACCGGTAAAACCTTGCTGGCCAAGGCAATTGCCGGTGAAGCCAAGGTGCCGTTCTTCACCATTTCCGGTTCCGACTTTGTCGAAATGTTCGTCGGTGTCGGTGCCAGCCGTGTTCGCGACATGTTCGAGCAAGCCAAAAAACACGCGCCATGCATCATCTTCATCGATGAAATCGACGCCGTCGGTCGCCATCGTGGCGCCGGCATGGGCGGTGGTCACGATGAGCGCGAGCAGACTCTCAACCAGTTGCTGGTAGAGATGGACGGCTTTGAAATGAATGACGGCATCATCGTCATCGCCGCAACCAACCGTCCGGACGTACTGGATCCTGCGTTGCTGCGTCCGGGCCGTTTCGACCGTCAGGTTGTGGTCGGGCTGCCGGATATCCGCGGTCGCGAGCAAATTCTCAAGGTCCACATGCGCAAAGTGCCAATGGGTGACGACGTCGCTCCGGCCGTGATCGCTCGTGGTACGCCTGGTTTCTCCGGTGCCGACCTTGCCAACCTGGTGAACGAGGCGTCGCTGTTCGCCGCTCGCACCGGCAAGCGCATCGTTGAGATGAAAGAATTCGAACTGGCGAAAGACAAGATCATGATGGGCGCCGAGCGCAAATCCATGGTCATGTCCGAGAAAGAGAAGCAGAACACCGCTTATCACGAAGCAGGCCATGCCATTGTTGGTCGCGTCGTGCCTGAGCATGATCCGGTCTACAAAGTGTCGATCATCCCGCGCGGTCGTGCGCTGGGTGTGACCATGTTCCTGCCGGAAGAAGATCGCTACAGCCTGTCCAAGCGTGCGTTGATCAGCCAGATCTGCTCGCTGTACGGCGGCCGTATCGCTGAAGAGATGACTTTGGGCTTTGACGGTGTCACTACCGGTGCATCCAACGACATCATGCGTGCCAGTCAGATTGCACGGAACATGGTGACCAAGTGGGGACTGTCGGAGAAACTCGGTCCGTTGATGTACGCCGAAGAAGAGGGCGAAGTGTTCCTCGGTCGCGGCGGCGGTGGTCAGAGTGCAAGCTTCTCTGGTGAGACGGCCAAGCTGATCGACTCCGAAGTGCGCAGCATCATTGACCAGTGCTATGGCACGGCCAAACAGATCCTCACGGATAACCGTGACAAGCTCGACGCCATGGCTGATGCCCTGATGAAGTACGAAACGATCGATGCTGATCAGATCGACGACATCATGGCGGGTCGTACGCCTCGCGAACCTCGCGACTGGTCGGGCGGCACCGGTACCTCCGGAACGCCTCCGGTGGTACAGGATGAGCGTCCGGAAACACCGATCGGCGGTCCGGCTGCTGACGTTTAAGGTTTGAAATGACTTCTGTTCAGTCCTCGACCCGGTTGCCTTGCGGCAACCGGGTTCTTGATTTGGCCCAGACGCATGTCATGGGCATTCTCAATGTCACCCCTGATTCCTTTTCCGATGGCGGCCAATACAGCCAGCTCGATGCGGCCTTGCGCCACGCCGAAGCCATGGTGCTGGCCGGCGCGACGCTGATTGATGTCGGTGGTGAGTCGACCCGGCCCGGTGCCAGGGCGGTTTCGCCGCTCGAAGAGCTGGAGCGCGTAGCGCCGATCGTCGAGCGCATCAATCGCGAGCTGGATGTGATTATCTCGGTCGATACCTCCACGCCAGCGGTCATGCGTGAAGCGGCGCGGCTGGGTGCGGGTTTGATCAATGACGTCCGCTCGTTGCGTCGAGAGGGTGCTCTGGATGCGGCGGCCGCCACTGGTCTGCCGGTCTGTCTGATGCATATGCTCGGTGAGCCGGGCGACATGCAGGACAATCCGCATTATCAGGATGTCACCCGAGAGGTTGGCGAGTTTCTTGTCGAACGCATGGCGCAGTGTGCGTCAGTCGGAATTCCGGCTGAACGGATCATCCTGGATCCGGGTTTCGGCTTCGCCAAAACCTTGCAGCACAACCTGAGCTTGTTCAAACATATGGAAGTCCTGCATGCCTTGGGGCGGCCCCTGTTGGTCGGGGGTTCGCGAAAGAGCATGATAGGTCAGGCCTTGAATCGCCCGGTCGGTGAGCGACTGTATGGCGGTTTGGCGCTCGCGGCGCTGGCTTCATTCAAGGGGGCGCGTATATTGCGCGTCCATGATGTGGCCGAAACCGTCGATGTGGTGCGGATGATCGCCGCAGTGGAATCAGCCGAATAAGAATGATGGAGCACTTATGACTAAGAAATATTTTGGCACCGACGGCATTCGTGGTCGGGTCGGCGTGTACCCGATTACTCCTGAATTCATGCTCAAGCTCGGCTGGGCTGCGGGCATGGCGTTCCGCAAAATGGGCGCCTGCAAAGTGTTGGTAGGCAAGGACACCCGGATCTCCGGATACATGTTTGAATCGGCGCTCGAGGCCGGGCTGACTTCGGCGGGTGCCGACGTGATGCTCCTGGGCCCGATGCCGACGCCGGCCATCGCCTACCTGACGCGTACGTTCCATGCCGAAGCGGGCATCGTGATCAGTGCCTCGCACAATCCTCACGATGACAACGGCATCAAGTTTTTCTCCGGCAAGGGCACCAAGCTGCCGGATGAAGTCGAGCATATGATCGAAGAGTTGCTCGACACCCCGATGACCGTGGTTGAGTCGAGCAAAATCGGCAAAGTGTCGCGAATCAACGATGCTTCGGGCCGTTATATTGAATTCTGCAAGAGTAGCGTACCGACCGGCACCAGCTTTACGGGCCTGAAGATCGTGATCGATTGCGCTCACGGTGCGACCTACAAAGTGGCGCCGAGCGTGTTCCGTGAGTTGGGCGCCGACGTTGTCGTGCTTTCAGCGCAGCCAAACGGCCTGAACATCAATGACAACTGCGGTTCGACCCATATGGGTCAGTTGCAGGCTGCCGTTCTTGCCGAACATGCTGATCTCGGTATTGCGTTCGATGGTGATGGCGACCGGGTCCTGATGGTCGATCACACGGGGGCTGTTGTTGATGGTGACGAGTTGCTGTTCATCATCGCCCGCGACTTGCATGAGCGTGATCTGCTGAAAGGCGGTGTGGTTGGAACATTGATGAGTAACCTGGGGCTGGAGCTGGCCCTGGCAGATCTGTCGATTCCGTTTGTGCGCGCCAACGTCGGTGACCGTTATGTGATCGCGGATCTGCTGGAACGCAATTGGCTGGTCGGTGGCGAGAACTCGGGTCATATCGTCTGCTTCAATCACACCACCACCGGTGATGCGATCATTGCCGCGTTGCAGGTGCTGATGGCATTGCAGACTCGCTCCGAAGGACTGGCTCAAGCCCGTCAGTCGCTGCGCAAGTGTCCTCAGGTGCTGATCAACGTGCGTTTCAGTGGCGGTGCGAGCCCGCTGGATCATCCGTCGGTCAAAGAGGCCAGCGAGCGCGTTACCAAGGCCATGGCCGGGCGTGGGCGCGTGCTGTTGCGCAAGTCCGGCACCGAGCCGTTGGTGCGTGTCATGGTCGAAGGCGAGGACGAAACACAGGTTCGCGGCTACGCCGAAGAGCTGGCAAAACTGGTTACTGAAGTTTCTGCCTGAATTCGGCTTGCCAGCCATGATTGTGTTGGGTAACATCTGCGCCCACTTTGACCGACGAGGTACAGCATGCGTCGCCCTATGGTAGCTGGTAACTGGAAGATGCACGGTACCCGCGCCAGCGTCGCTGAGCTGATCAACGGCCTGAGTCATTTGGCCTTGCCGAGCGGTGTTGATGTCGCGGTATTCCCGCCTTTCCTGCATATCAATCAAGTGATTGAAGGTTTGAAAGGCAAGTCGATTTCGGTCGGCGCGCAGAACTCTGCAGTGGAATCCATGCAAGGTGCTTTGACCGGCGAAGTTGCACCGAGTCAGTTGGTGGATGCAGGTTGTACCTTTGTACTTGTCGGGCATTCCGAGCGCCGCCAAATGGGCGAGCAGGACGGAATGCTGATTCGCAAGTTCGCAGCGGCACAGGCATGTGGCTTGATTCCAGTGTTGTGTATAGGGGAGACCCTGGAGCAACGCGAAGCTGGAAAAACTCTTGAGGTTGTCGGGCGTCAGCTTGGCAGTATCATTGAGGAGCTGGGTGTTGGTGCTTTTGCAAATGCAGTCATTGCTTACGAGCCGGTCTGGGCCATTGGCACCGGGCTGACTGCTTCGCCGCAACAGGCGCAGGATGTGCACGCAGCCATTCGCGCTCAGTTGGCGGCAGAGAATTCTGAGGTCGCACAAGGTGTGCGGCTTCTATACGGCGGCAGCGTGAAGGCGGCCAATGCGGTCGAACTGTTCGGCATGCCGGATATCGATGGGGGGCTCATTGGTGGAGCTTCCCTGAATGCAGATGAGTTCGGTGCGATTATTCGCGCCGCGGGAAACTGAAAAAATGCTGGAAACAGTCGTAGTCGTTTTTCATCTGCTGGGTGCATTGGGCGTAGTTGCTCTGGTATTGCTGCAGCAGGGTAAGGGTGCGGATGCTGGCGCGTCTTTCGGAGCAGGTGCTTCAAATACTGTGTTCGGAAGCCAAGGTTCCTCTACCTTTCTTAGTAAGTTTACTGCTATACTTGCCGCCGGTTTCTTCATAACCAGCTTAGGGTTAGGTTACTTTGCTAAAGAGAAGGCTCACCAGCTGACTCAAGTAGGTTTGCCAAATCCAGCAGTGTTGGAAGTTCCAAAGCAACAACCGGCTTCTGATGATGTACCGGTGCTTCAAGAGCAAAAGTCGGCTACTCCAGCGACTGACGTACCTCCAGCTCAAGAGCAGAAGTAAGAAGGGTTTCAAACGTAGTATTGCCGAGGTGGTGGAATTGGTAGACACGCAACCTTGAGGTGGTTGTGCCCATAGGGTGTAGGGGTTCGAGTCCCCTTCTCGGTACCAATTATCAGGAGAGCCCGCTGTTGCGGGCTTTCTTGTAGGTGGAAGGTTACATTGACCCTGTCAGGGATCGGTCGTATACTTCCGCCCCAGCTTTGTCGCGGGGTGGAGCAGTCTGGTAGCTCGTCGGGCTCATAACCCGAAGGTCGTCGGTTCAAATCCGGCCCCCGCAACCAGTTTAAGGAGCCCCTTTTAAGGGGCTTTTTGTTAGCTGGACACTTTCTACGCCGCTGTTCGACGGCGTTTCAAGGATGGGCGTTTCGCCCATTTTTTTATTTTGCATAGCATGCACATACATGCACGAGGGGGTTCAGGTGTCGAGCAAGCTAGAAGAGTTGCAGGCCTTGTTGGCCCCGGTGGTCGTGGCCCTAGGCTATGAATGCTGGGGTATTGAGTTTTCGGCTCAAGGTCGCCACTCAATGTTGCGCGTTTATATTGATAAAGAAGGCGGCGTGCTGGTGGACGATTGCGCCATCGTCAGCCGTCAGATCAGCGGTGTCCTGGATGTTGAAGATCCAATCGCCGTTGAGTACACCCTTGAAGTTTCCTCGCCTGGCATGGAACGCCCGCTGTTCACTATTGAGCAGTTTGCAAAATTTGCCGGTGAACAAGTGAAGATCAGGCTGCGCTCGCCTTTTGAAGGGCGACGCAACTTTCAGGGCCTTCTGCGCGGTGTAGAAGAGCAGGATGTCGTGGTGCAGGTAGAAGACCATGAGTTCCTGTTGCCGATCGATATGATCGACAAGGCCAACATTATTCCCAGTTTTGACTGAGACGCGGATCCCGCGGATCCAATGGCTTGCGAAAGGCGAGGCGTACGATGAGCAAAGAAGTACTGCTGGTTGTTGAGTCGGTATCCAATGAAAAGGGCGTACCGGCAAACGTAATTTTTGAAGCGCTGGAGCTGGCTCTGGCCACTGCTACCAAAAAGCGTTTCGAGGACGAAGTCGATCTGCGTGTGGAAATCAATCGCCACACCGGTGCTTACGAGACCTTCCGTCGCTGGACGGTTGTCGAAGAAGCAGATCTGGACGATCCGGCCATCGAAACCTGGCCGAGCAAGGTTGCCGAAACGCATCCTGGTGCCCAGGTTGGTGATGTAGTCGAAGAAAAAATCGAATCCATCGAGTTCGGCCGCATTGCTGCACAGACTGCCAAGCAAGTCATCGTGCAGAAAGTTCGCGAAGCCGAGCGCGCTCAAGTCGTTGACGCCTATCGCGAGCGCCTGGGGGAAATTATCTCCGGCACCGTGAAGAAAGTGACCCGCGACAATGTGATCGTCGACCTGGGCAACAACGCTGAAGCGTTGCTGGCTCGTGAAGACATCATCTCTCGCGAAACCTTCCGGGTTGGCGTACGTCTGCGTGCGCTGCTCAAGGAAATCCGCACCGAGAACCGCGGCCCGCAGCTGATCCTGTCGCGTACCGCGCCGGAAATGCTGATCGAGTTGTTCCGCATCGAAGTGCCGGAAATCGCTGAAGGCCTGATCGAAGTAATGGCTGCTTCCCGTGACCCGGGTTCGCGCGCCAAGATCGCGGTCCGCTCCAAGGACAAACGCATCGACCCGCAGGGCGCTTGCATCGGTATGCGCGGCTCGCGCGTCCAGGCAGTGTCGGGTGAGTTGGGCGGTGAGCGTGTTGATATCGTCCTGTGGGACGACAACCCGGCTCAGTTCGTAATCAACGCCATGTCCCCGGCTGAGGTTGCGGCAATTATCGTTGACGAAGATGCCCATGCAATGGACATCGCCGTTGGCGCAGACAATCTGGCTCAGGCCATCGGTCGCGGTGGTCAGAACGTGCGTCTGGCTAGCCAGTTGACTGGCTGGACCCTGAACGTGATGACCGAATCGGACATCCAGGCTAAGCAGCAAGCAGAAACCGGCGACATCCTGCGCAACTTCATCGACGAGCTGGAAGTCGACGAAGACCTGGCACAGGTGCTGGTAGATGAAGGCTTCACCAGCCTGGAAGAGATTGCCTACGTACCGTTGGAAGAAATGCTCAACATCGACGGCTTTGACGAAGAAACCGTCAACGAGCTTCGCGCTCGTGCCAAGGATCGTTTGTTGACCAAAGCCATCGCTACTGAGGAAAAGCTGGCAGACGCCCATCCGGCCGAAGACCTGCTCTCGCTTGAGGGTATGGACAAGGATTTGGCGATGGAACTGGCGGTGCGCGGCGTAATTACCCGCGAAGACCTGGCCGAGCAGTCTATTGACGACCTGCTCGACATCGACGGCATTGACGATGATCGTGCCGGCAAGTTGATCATGGCCGCCCGAGCCCACTGGTTCGAGTAATTAGGCGCGGCCTGAGGAGAGAAGTGCATGACGCAAGTCACGGTGAAACAACTGGCCGATGAGGTCAAAACACCGGTAGAGCGCCTGTTGCAGCAGATGCGTGAGGCAGGTCTGCCGCACACCGCCGCCGAAGAACATGTGACTGACAGTGAGAAGCAATCTTTGCTGACTCACTTGAAAAGCAGCCACAAGGCGAAAGTGGAAGAACCACGCAAGATCACACTGCAGCGTAAAACCACCAGCACCCTGCGTGTTGCTGGCAGCAAAAGCATCAGTGTTGAAGTCCGTAAAAAGAAGGTTTTCGTACAACGCAGCCCGGAAGAAATCGAAGCCGAGCGCAAACGCGAACTGGATGAACGTCGCGCAGTAGAAAATGCTGCTCGTCAGAAGGCTGAAGAAGAAGCCAAGCGTCGCGCCGAAGAAGAAGCGCGTCGCCAGCCTGCTGCTGCGCAAACCGCTACCAACGACGCTGTTGCAGCGCCGGTTGCCGTTGCCGAGCCAGTGCGTGAAAGCGCTCCGGTGGTTGCAGCTGCTCCAGCTCCGTCTGCTGATGTTCGCAACAAGCAGAACGAACAGCGCCGTCCGGACAAACCACGTGCCGACGATAACAATCGTCGTGGCAGTGGCGATGGCGAGCGCAAAAACGCTCCGCATCGTGCTTCGGTTAAAGAGAAAGCGCCTGCTCCACGTGTTGCGCCACGTACTACCGACGAAGAAAGCGATGGCTTCCGTCGTGGTGGTCGCGGCAAGGCCAAGCTGAAGAAACGCAACGCTCACGGTTTCCAGAGCCCAACCGGCCCTGTAGTGCGCGAAGTGAAGATCGGCGAGACCATCACTGTTGGCGATCTCGCCCAGCAGATGTCGGTCAAGGCTGCTGAAATCATCAAGTTCATGTTCAAACTGGGTACCCCAGCGACCATCAACCAGGTACTGGATCAGGAAACTGCCCAACTGGTTGCCGAAGAGCTGGGCCACAAAGTGACCCTGGTCAGCGACACCGCCCTGGAAGATTCCCTGGCCGAGTCCCTGAAGTTTGAAGGTGAAGCGTTCTCCCGTGCTCCGGTCGTGACCGTAATGGGCCACGTTGACCACGGTAAGACCTCGCTGCTCGACTACATCCGTCGTGCCAAGGTTGCTGCTGGCGAAGCCGGCGGTATCACCCAGCACATCGGCGCGTACCACGTTGAAACCGAACGCGGCATGGTCACCTTCCTCGACACCCCTGGTCACGCCGCGTTTACCGCCATGCGTGCTCGTGGTGCCAAGGCGACCGACATCGTGATCCTGGTGGTTGCAGCGGACGACGGCGTGATGCCGCAGACCGTTGAAGCCGTTCAGCACGCCAAGGCTGCCGGTGTTCCGCTGGTTGTTGCTGTGAACAAAATCGACAAGCCGGGCGCCGATCTCGATCGCATCCGTAGCGAACTGTCGGTTCACGGCGTGACTTCGGAAGAGTGGGGCGGCGACACCCCGTTCGTATCGGTTTCGGCGAAAGTCGGTACTGGCGTTGACGAGTTGCTCGAAGCTGTTTTGCTGCAAGCTGAAGTTCTGGAACTGAAAGCAACTCCGTCGGCTCCGGGTCGTGGCGTTGTGGTTGAATCGCGTCTCGACAAAGGTCGTGGCCCGGTTGCAACCGTTCTGGTTCAAGACGGTACCCTGCGCCAAGGCGACATGGTCCTGGTCGGTTCGAACTATGGCCGTGTACGTGCCATGCTCGACGAGAACGGCAAGCCAATCAAAGAAGCCGGTCCTTCCATCCCTGTCGAGATCCTCGGCCTGGACGGTACGCCGGATGCTGGCGACGAGATGAGCGTGGTTGCCGACGAGAAGAAAGCCCGTGAAGTGGCTCTGTTCCGTCAAGGCAAGTTCCGCGAAGTCAAGCTGGCCCGTGCTCACGCCGGCAAGCTTGAAAACATCTTCGAGAACATGGGTCAGGAAGAGAAGAAGACGCTCAACATCGTCCTCAAATCCGACGTCCGTGGTTCGCTGGAAGCGTTGAACGGTGCCTTGAATGGCCTGGGTAACGACGAAGTGCAAGTGCGTGTTGTTGGTGGCGGTGTCGGTGGTATCACCGAGTCCGACGCTAACCTGGCACTGGCCTCCAACGCTGTACTGTTCGGCTTCAACGTGCGTGCCGATGCCGGCGCTCGCAAGATCGTCGAGCAGGAAGGTCTGGATATGCGTTACTACAACGTGATCTACGACATCATCGAAGACGTCAAGAAAGCCCTGACCGGTATGCTCGGCAGTGATGTTCGCGAGAACATCCTGGGTGTGGCCGAAGTGCGTGACGTGTTCCGTTCGCCGAAGTTTGGCGCGATCGCCGGTTGCATGGTTATCGAAGGTGTTGTTCACCGTAACCGTCCAATCCGTGTACTGCGTGAAGACATCGTTATCTTCGAAGGCGAGCTGGAATCCCTGCGCCGCTTCAAGGATGACGCTTCCGAAGTACGTGCCGGCATGGAATGCGGTATCGGCGTGAAGAGCTACAACGACGTCAAAGTCGGTGACAAGATCGAAGTCTTCGAGAAGGTTCAGGTTGCTCGCAGCCTCTAACTCGCGCACTTCAAGGGCCACGATGGGCCGCTGCATGCAAATGCGCGGCACAGCGTCAGGACTCTAAACGCAACGCCCGGTCTGGCTTTTGTCAGGCCGGGCGTTTGCCGCTTTCAGACCCCACGGGTTTCACCGTGAGGCAGTAACAGGTAACAAGACATGGCAAAAGAATATAGCCGTACCCAGCGTATCGGCGATCAGATGCAGCGTGAGCTGGCACAGCTGATCCGTCGTGAAGTCAAAGACCCGCGCGTAGGCCTGGTCACCATTACCGCTGTTGAAGTCAGTCGTGACGTTGGTCACGCCAAGATTTTCATCACCGTGATGGGCCAGGACAGCGCCGAAGATATCGCGCAAAGCATCAAGGTGCTCAACTCCGCCGCCGGTTTCCTGCGTATGCAGTTGGCCCGCGAAATGAAGTTGCGCAGCGTTCCGCAGTTGCACTTCCACTACGACGAAAGCGTCGTACGTGGTGCGCACCTGTCGGCCCTGATCGAGCGTGCGGTGGCTGAAGACAATCAGCACCCGGTTGCGGCAGAAGTCGAAGACACCAAGGAGTAATCGGTGGCTCAGGTCAAACGTATCCGTCGTAACGTCAGCGGCATTATCCTGCTCGACAAACCGCTGGGGTTCACTTCCAACGCGGCGTTGCAGAAGGTTCGCTGGTTGCTGAACGCCGAGAAGGCCGGGCACACCGGCAGTCTTGATCCGCTGGCCACCGGCGTGTTGCCGTTGTGCTTCGGTGAGGCGACCAAGTTCTCGCAATACCTGCTCGATTCCGACAAGGGTTATGAAACCCTGGCGCAACTGGGCAAAACCACCACCACGGCGGATGCCGAAGGTGAAGTTTTGCAGGAGCGCCCGGTGACCGTTGGTCGATCCGATGTCGAAGCGGTGCTGCCGAAATTTCGTGGGCAAATCAGTCAGATACCGCCGATGTACTCAGCGCTCAAGCGTGATGGCCAGCCGCTGTACAAGCTGGCACGTGCAGGCGAAGTAGTGGAGCGCGAACCGCGTTCTGTTACTATTGCGCGCTTGGAATTGCTGGCCTTTGAAGGTGATACTGCGCGGCTTGCGGTGGATTGCAGCAAAGGCACCTATATCCGCACCCTGGTGGAGGATATCGGTGAGCAACTCGGTTGTGGCGCTTACGTTGCTGAATTGCGACGTACCCAGGCCGGGCCTTTCACGCTGGCGCAGACTGTCACGCTTGAAGAGCTGGAAGCGGTACATGCCGAAGGTGGCAACGAAGCGGTCGACCGCTTCCTGATGCCATCGGACAGCGGCCTGCTGGATTGGCCGCTGCTGCAGTTCTCGGAAGCGAGCGCGTTCTACTGGCTCAACGGCCAGCCGGTTCGTGCCCCGGATGCTCCGAAGTTCGGCATGGTACGGGTACAGGATCACAATGGTCGCTTCATCGGTATCGGTGAAGTGAGCGAAGACGGGCGCATCGCGCCGCGTCGACTGATTCGGTCAGAATGACCGGACGAGGGTGGCTGTTAACAGGCACGGTCACTACTCATTTTTAGATACAGGGATTTGTCCCTGGCCTGTTGAAGCTGTTTTTTTGAAACAGTTTCCTGATAAAAGGATTGCCTCATGGCTCTCGACGTTCAAGAAAAAGCTCAAATCGTAGCTGACTACCAGCAAGCTGTTGGTGACACTGGTTCGCCAGAAGTGCAAGTTGCACTGCTGACCCACAACATCAACAAGCTGCAAGGTCACTTCAAGGCCAACGGTAAAGATCACCACTCCCGTCGTGGTCTGATCCGCATGGTAAACCAGCGTCGTAAGCTGCTGGACTACCTGAAAGGCAAGGATCTGGGTCGTTATCAGACTCTGATCGGTCGCCTGGGTCTGCGTCGCTAATAAGCGATTGCGCTAGAGGTTGGTTGTCTGCCGTGCATCAGTGGGTTTCCCGCTGGTGCGTGGCAGGCTCCCAGCCTCAAGTTTTATCTGGATACACCGTTTTACCCTGGACAGGCGTTGGGCCGATTCCCGACATTGCCCAAGAATTTCGCAAGAAGACAAGTTCCCCAAGAGCCACAAAAGAAGGTAGGACACCGTGAACCCGGTAATCAAAAAATTCCAGTTCGGTCAGTCGACCGTTACCCTCGAGACTGGCCGTATCGCCCGTCAGGCCTCCGGCGCAGTATTGGTCACCGTTGACGACGACGTCAGCGTATTGGTGACCGTAGTCGGTGCCAAGCAAGCCGATCCAGGCAAGGGCTTCTTCCCTCTGTCCGTTCACTACCAGGAAAAGACTTACGCTGCCGGTAAGATCCCTGGCGGTTTCTTCAAGCGCGAAGGCCGTCCTTCCGAGAAAGAAACCCTGACTTCCCGACTGATCGACCGTCCGATCCGTCCGCTGTTCCCGGAAGGCTTCATGAACGAAGTGCAGGTTGTCTGCACCGTCGTTTCCACCAGCAAGAAGACCGATCCGGACATCGCTGCGATGATCGGTACCTCGGCTGCGCTGGCCATCTCCGGCATTCCTTTCGACGGCCCGATCGGCGCTGCCCGCGTTGCGTTCCACGAAAGCACCGGCTACCTGCTGAACCCGACTTACGAACAACTGAAAGCATCGAGCCTGGACATGGTCGTTGCCGGTACTTCGGAAGCCGTTCTGATGGTTGAATCGGAAGCCAAAGAGCTGACCGAAGACCAGATGCTGGGCGCGGTACTGTTTGCTCACGACGAGTTCCAGGTGGTGATCAACGCCGTCAAGGAACTGGCCGCCGAAGCTGCCAAGCCGACCTGGACCTGGGCTCCACAACCAGAAGCCACTGCTCTGCTGGGCGCTATCCGTGCCGAGTTCGGCGACGCGATCTCCCAGGCTTACACCATCACCATCAAGGCCGACCGTTACGCTCGCCTGGGTGAGCTGAAGGATCAGGTTGTTGCCAAGCTGTCCGGTGAAGAAGGCCAGCCTTCTTCCAGCGAAGTCAAAGCTGCTTTCGGCGAAATCGAATACCGCACCGTTCGCGAAAACATCGTTAACGGCAAGCCACGTATCGACGGCCGCGACACCAAGACCGTACGTCCTTTGAACATCGAAGTCGGTGTTCTGCCAAAGACCCACGGTTCGGCTCTGTTCACCCGTGGCGAAACCCAGGCTCTGGTCGTTGCAACACTGGGCACCGCCCGTGACGCACAACTGCTGGACACCCTGGAAGGCGAGAAAAAAGACCCGTTCATGCTGCACTACAACTTCCCTCCGTTCTCGGTAGGTGAGTGTGGTCGCATGGGTGGCGCTGGTCGTCGCGAAATCGGTCACGGCCGTCTGGCCCGTCGTTCGGTTCAGGCCATGCTGCCTGCTGCCGACGTGTTCCCGTACACCATCCGTGTTGTATCGGAAATCACCGAATCCAACGGTTCGAGCTCCATGGCTTCGGTCTGCGGCGCTTCCCTGGCCCTGATGGACGCCGGCGTTCCGATGAAGGCACCGGTTGCCGGTATCGCGATGGGTCTGGTTAAAGAAGGCGAGAAATTCGCTGTCCTGACCGACATCCTGGGTGACGAAGACCACCTCGGCGACATGGACTTCAAAGTAGCCGGTACCGCCAAAGGTGTTACCGCGCTGCAGATGGACATCAAGATCAAAGGCATCACCGAAGAAATCATGGAGATCGCTCTGGGCCAAGCCCTGGAAGCGCGCCTGAACATCCTCGGTCAGATGAACCAGATCATTGGCCAGTCGCGTACCGAACTGTCGGAAAACGCTCCGACCATGATCGCGATGAAAATCGACACCGACAAAATCCGTGATGTCATCGGTAAAGGCGGCGCGACCATTCGTGCGATCTGTGAAGAGACCAAGGCTTCGATCGACATCGAAGACGACGGCTCGATCAAGATCTTCGGCGAAACCAAGGAAGCGGCTGAAGCAGCACGTCAGCGCGTTCTGGGCATCACCGCAGAAGCTGAAATCGGCAAGATCTACGTCGGTAAAGTTGAGCGCATCGTCGACTTCGGCGCATTCGTCAACATCCTGCCGGGCAAGGACGGTCTGGTTCACATCTCGATGCTGAGCGATGCTCGCGTTGAGAAAGTGACCGACATCCTGAAAGAAGGCCAGGAAGTGGAAGTGCTGGTACTGGACGTGGACAACCGCGGCCGTATCAAGCTCTCCATCAAAGACGTAGCAGCAGCCAAGGCTTCGGGCGTTTAATCACTCCCCACGCCTGACCGCTTCAACGTTATAAAAAATGCCCCGCAGTGAAAACTGCGGGGCATTTTTTTGTCTGCGAAAACTGGAAACGGTTTGTGGATTTGCCCGCTTCCAATCTCGATGCTAGGTTTAGCTCACCGCCCGTGTAGCTCAGCCGGTAGAGCAGCGCACTCGTAACGCGAAGGTCGCAGGTTCGATTCCTGTCTCGGGCACCATCCCCTGTTATTTCACCTTGCTTCTCAGATCATCCACGGCGCGTTTCAGCTGATCCAGTTGGCTGTCCTGATTGCTGACGTCCCGCTTGAGGCTGGACAGGTCGCTGGAACTCGCGCTGGAGCTCGACCCGGCGCTACGTTTCAAGTCTTCCACCTGACTGGCGAGCCTTTTCAAGTCGTTGTCCTGTGCGCTGACGGTGCGTTTGAGGTCGCTCACTTCGCTGGAGCTGGAGCTTGAACTGGAGTTCGAGCCGCTGCTGCGCTTGAGGTCGTCCATTTGGCTGGCGAGCTTTTTCAGGCCGTTGTCCTGTTCACTGACGGTGCGCTTGAGGTCGCTCACTTCGCTGGAACTGGCGCTTGAACCGGAATTCGAGCTGCTGCTGCGCTTGAGATCGTCCACCGCTTTAGCAAGGTTTTTCAGGCCGTTGTCCTGTTCACTGACAGAACGCTTGAGGTCGCTCACTTCGCTGGAACTGGCGCTTGAACCGGAGTTCGAGCTGCTGTTGCGCTTGAGTTCGTCCACTGCTTTGGCGAGGTTTCTCAGGCCGGTTTCCTGTTCACTGAGCGTGCGCTTGAGGTTGGCCACTTCGCTGGAACTGGAGCTGGAACTCGAACCGCTGTTGCGTTTGAACTCCTCCAATTGCTTGGTGAGTTCTTTCAGGTCCTTGTCCTGTTCGGTGGCAGTGCGTTTGAGGTTGGTTATCTCACTGGCACTCGAACTGGAGCTTGTTCCGTTGTTGCGCTTGAGTTCCTCGATGAGACGAGCCTGCGCTTCGAGGAGATTCTTGAGTTCCTTGATGTCATCCGTGTTGGTTTTAGTGGTGCGTTGCAGTGTTTCCATACCCTCGACACTGAGATTGCTCCTGACCATAACGTCTTTACCATACAGTCTGTGAAAGACGAGGAAGCTGTCGGTGGAGGAAGGGTTGTCTGAGGCGAACTCCAGACCGGCTTGGGCCGTATTGGCCATTGCCATGTTGCCAAGAAAAAGGGCGGCCATGCCGGTTGCCAACAGGGTAGACGGAAGCTTCTTGAAAATGCGCATCACCTGAGTTCCTTGTGAAGTGCCTAGATGGCACATCGCTATGACTTTGCTTTTTGAAGGTTGTTCCTGTGTGGCGAGGGAATATTTTCAGAAAAACCGCTCGGCATTTTTTTTGTAGATTTGATGTAAAAGTCCATATAAATCGTCTTCCAAACGTCCTATATTCGGACATTGCACGAGCATCACCCTGCAGTTTTCAAATGATCCACGAATGGTTCTGAAGGCCAGACAAACCGGGCTTCACACGGTTTTTTGCGTCAGAGAGATCCTTGATGATCCAGATCCATCTTCCATTCCCCCGATCAGCGAGAACGAAATGACCGTTAAAGAATTGACCCAGGAAGCCAGGCACGAAGAAGCGCTGAAGAAGTACGTGCTGGACGCGCCCCAACTGCTGGAAGAGATCAAGGACTTGTCCGCCGACGATCAGAAAGACCAGATTCAATGGGCGTTCGAGGATGAAGCAGAAGCCCAGGGCTTGCAGCCGTGGGAGCTGACGCTCAAGTACACCTCGAGCCCGGAAGAGTTTGAAGCGGCGCGACTGGTGCTGCACAAAGAGGCGGCCGAGGTATTGGGCGTCGAGTGGGAAGAGTACTGCGAGATGAATAATCTGGTGGTCTGACCCTTGTAGGAGCCGGCTTGCTGGCGATGGCGGCGTAACGGGTAAACCGCGTCGCCTGGATCGCCAGCAAGCCGGCTCCTACAGTTTCATGTCGTTCAGGAAATTTCAGAGGCTGAGTCGCATCGACAGATCGACAGCCTTCACGTCCTTGGTCATCGCACCAATCGAAATGTAATCCACCCCGGTTTCGGCGATCGGCAGCAGCGTGCTTTCGTTGATGCCGCCGCTGGCTTCCAGTTTTGCCTTGCCGCCATTCAGGCGCACGGCCTCGCGCATGTCATCCAGGCTCAACTCGTCGAGCATGATGATGTCGGCACCCGCCGCAAGCGCTTCCTTCAGCTCCGCCAGGCTTTCCACTTCGATCTCCACCGGTTTGCCCGGGGCGATCTTGTGCGCGGCGTTGATCGCTTCAGGTATGCCGCCGCTGGCAGCAATGTGGTTTTCCTTGATCAGGAAGGCGTCGTACAGGCCGATGCGGTGGTTGTGGCAGCCGCCGCAGGTCACGGCGTACTTTTGCGCCAGGCGCAGCCCCGGCAGGGTTTTGCGGGTGTCGAGCAGCTTCACCTGCGTTTCGGCGACGAAATCCGCCAGGTATTGCGCACGAGTGGCCACACCGGAAAGCAATTGCAGGAAGTTCAGCGCACTACGCTCGCCTGTGAGCAGGGAGCGGGCAGGGCCTTCGAGGTGGAACAGCACTTGATTGGGCTTCACTCGTTCGCCATCGGCCACCTGCCAATGCACGGCAACCCGCGGGTCCAGTTGCCGGAAAACCGCGTCAACCCAGGCGGTGCCGGCGATGACTGCGGCGTCGCGCGTGATGATGGTGGCTTTGGCCAGGCGTTCGGCCGGGATCAGCTGCGCGGTGATGTCGCCGCTGCCGATGTCTTCGCGCAACGCACGGCGTACGTTGGCTTCGATTTCGGCGGTCAGATCGGCGAGACGTAGATTCGGCATAACGGACTCCACAAACAAAGTGGCTCGATTATAGGGCCATGGCGCGGGGCAACCCAAGGCGCGCGAGACCTTCCGGTCGTTCTGAAACCTGCATTTGGTCGAATCTCTTGAGCCTGCGAGGTTCAGCAGCGGTCCTTTACAGGCGTCTATTTCAAAGAGAAACACAGAGTCTGCTGGCATACGGGACATCTTTTGCAAGATAATGCGCCTTGCATTTGACGTCATGACTTTGACGTGTCTTTGGTTCGCCGATTATTGAATGACAGCGGGCGGGCATTGTCTTCTGTTGCGCACGGCTGTGAGGCTGGCGTACTCGATCTTTCCAACCGAACCGAAGCATCACCGTTTCAGGAGGCCAGGATGCACAACGACGGGAATGTAGTGCCTTTGCACAAGGCAACTACCGATCAGGCGAGTCACTCGCCGCTCGCCCGCCTGCCTGTGATTCTGCTTCAGGTTCGCGACAAGGCCGCTCAACAGCTGCGGCATGCTCTGCAGGAGCTGTTCGATAACGCCGACGACACGCTGTTCGAAATGGCTGACCGGGCCCGCAATGACGTCGAGCAGAACATTTTTTTTGAAGCCATGCGCGATTTGCGCCTCAAGCGCAAAAATATCGAGCGGGCGTTTCTCGAACAGTTCTTCGAAGCGTTTGTCGGTCTCGCAGGCAGTATTCAGACGGCCTTGCCGCCGGCATTGACCCTCGATATTCAGGCGCAACAGTCCGGTGATGAGCTGGAACGTCGCGTGGCAGTGGAGGCCATGGTCAATAAAGTGCTGAGCCGCGACGGTTTTGCGCTTGATCAATTGACCGCCCGGCTCAGCACGTTGCTGGGCAAGCAGCTGGTGACTACGCGCAATCCCCTGGGCCCGGCGATGCTCTGTGAGTATTTCATGCAGGCCGGGCGTAACCTGGGGGTCGAGATCAAGGTCAAGTTGATCATCCTCAAGCTTTTCGAGCGTTATGTGCTCAGTGATGCCGATCAGCTCTACACCGAAGCCAATCAGATATTGATCGCCACCGGCATATTGCCCGACCTGAAGCCGGCCCCGAATCGGCGTGCCATTGATCGTGCGCAGGCCAGTGTTCGTGCCGAGCCCGACGAGGCTGGCAACCGTTGGGACAGCACGCCAATCGATGACAGCGTGCAGGAAGTGTTCGCGGCGTTGCAGGAATTGCTGCTCCATGTGCGTGGCAGTGTCGCGCCAACGCTGGAAACCAGTGCTCAGACGCAACCGATATCCACCCGCGACCTGCTGCGGCTGCTCTCGCACTTGCAGCAGTACGTGCCGGCTCCGGCGGTCCAGGACGAATTCGACCTGCGAAACCAGCTTGAGCAACTGCTGACCCGGGTCAGCGTCAAAAGCGGCAAGTCGCGTGTGGTCGGCGTCGCTGACGAAGATGTGATCAACCTGATTGCCATGCTCTTCGAATGCATCCTCGATGACCGCAATCTGCCGGATTCTCTCAAGGCGCTGATCGGGCGCTTGCAGATCCCGATGCTGAAAGTGGCGGTGATCGACAAGAGTTTCTTCAGCCGCAGCAGTCACCCGGCCCGTCGTCTGCTCAACGAAATCGCCGCCGCGGCCCTGGGCTGGGGCGAGTGCGATGACCACGAGCGCGACAGCCTGTACCTGCGCATCGAGCAAGTGGTGCAGCGTTTGTTGAACGACTTTGTCGACGATCCGGCGATCTTCTCCGAATTGCTGGCGGATTTTCTGGCGTTCACCAGCGACGAACGTCGTCGCAGCGATTTGTTGGAGCAGCGTACCCGCGACGCCGAAGAGGGCCGCGCCAAAACCGAACTGGCCCGGCAACGCGTCGAGCTGGCGTTGAATCAGGCGTTGTTGGGTAAAGTGCTGCCGCAACGGGTGGTGGCGTTTGTTCAGGACGCCTGGAGCCAGGTGCTGCTGCTGACCTGCCTCAAGCACGGCGATCAGTCCGCCGAGTGGCATGCGGATGTGCAAACCATGGAGCAATTGATCTGGAGCGTGCAGCGTCATGACGACGCTGACGCAAGCCTGCGCCTGTTGGCGCTGGTGCCGGGGTTGCTCAAGTCCTTGCGCGACGGGTTGAGCAGTTCTGCGTTTGATCCGTTCGCCACCGGAGAGTTTTTCAGCGAGCTGGAAGGCTTGCACGTTCAACTGTTCGAACGAGCGGACCTGGCACCGGCCGCCACCTGTCCTGCCGATGCGCCGCTGATGGTTGAAGTGCGCGAAGAAATCGTGCTGCTCACCGCCGACGAAGGACCAGTCGAAACGGCCTCGGTGCGCTTGCCGGCGGATGATCCGGGCCTGCTTCAAGTCGATCAGTTGCACGCGGGTTGCTGGGTCGAGTTTCAGGAAGACGAGGAAAACACCCTGCGCTGCAAGCTCGCCGCGATCATCGAAGCCACGGGCAAGTACATTTTCGTCAACCGCACCGGCATGAAAGTGCTGGAGCGCAGCCGTACCGGGCTGGCGCTGGATTTCCGTCGTGGCGCGGTGCGTACCCTCGACGACACCTTGCTGTTCGATCGGGCCCTGGAGTCGGTGGTCGGCAACCTGCGGCGGCTCAATCGCGGCAAGTGATCGCGCGCCGAGGGTCTATCACGGCATACTGGGCACCAACACAGTCGTCGTTGAAGGAACCTGTATGCAGTTGGACCCCGCGAGCGGTTGGTGTCAGGGCGTGAACGTTTGCCCCTCACCCAACTTCAATGCGCGCCCCACGGGCGAAATTTCCCTGCTGGTGATCCACAACATCAGTCTGCCGCCGGCGCAGTTTGCCACCGGCAAGGTGCAGGAATTTTTCCAGAACCGGCTGGATGTCACAGAGCATCCCTACTTTGAAGGGATCGCTGACCTACGGGTGTCTGCGCATTTTCTGATTGAGCGTGACGGCACCGTCACTCAGTTTGTCTCTTGTCTTGAACGCGCCTGGCATGCCGGTGTGTCGTGTTTCGACGGCCGGGAAACCTGTAACGATTTTTCCGTGGGCATCGAGCTTGAAGGCACGGATGATCTGCCGTTCACCGATGCTCAATATGACGCGTTGACGGCCCTGACCTTGCAACTGCAAAGCGCTTTTACGGGCATCACCGCGCAGCGCATCTGCGGGCATAGCGACATCGCGCCGGGGCGCAAGACGGATCCCGGACCTGCGTTCGACTGGGCGCGTTATCGCGCGGCCCTGGCTAAAGAGGAACCACAATGAGTTTTCTGGTGTTGCTGTTGGCGGTCTGGATCGAGAAGTTCTCGGCCCTGCGCCATCGGGTTCAACGTGATGGCGGTTGGGTGGCCGAGTTGCACAAGCTTGAAGCCAACCCGCGTATGGTCAATCGCCCGTGGTTGATTTTGCTGATTCTGGTGCTGCTGCCAGTGGCACTGTTGGGGTTGTTGCTGGTGGTGCTGGAGCCGGTCGCTTACGGTCTGTTGGCGCTGCCGGTGCATTTGCTGGTGGTGATTTATAGCCTGGGGCGCGGTGATCTGCTGGCCGATCTCGGACCGTTTCGCGATGCCTGGCGCCGGGAAGACCTGCAAGCTGCCGCTCATGTGGCAAAACGTGACCTGGACATTTGTGCCGAAAACGGCGAGCAACTACTGGAACGGGTTGAGGGGCATCTGCTCTGGGAGGCGTACCAGAGTTTTTTTGCGGTGATTTTCTGGTACTTCCTGCTGGGCCCGGTGGCGGCGCTGAGCTATCGACTGCTGGCCCTCGCCGAAGAACACGGGCAGAACCCGGCCGTCGTCGAGCGCGCCGCACAACTGCGTCACGCCTTCGATTGGGTGCCGGTGCGTCTGTTGGCGGCGAGTTTTGCGCTGGTCGGCAATTTTGTCGCCGTCAGTCGGGTGATGCTGAGCGAACTGCTGAACTGGAACATCAGTGCCGCCCAACTGATCGAGAAGGTCGGGCTGGTGGCCGGTGAAATTCCTGCGCCGGTGGTCGGGCCCGATGGCATCAACAGTCTCGACCGGATCTGGGAGCTGTTGCTGCGTGCGGCGGTGCTCTGGTACGCCGGTTTCGCGCTGTGGACAGTCTTCCCCTAAACACCACACCCCTGTAGGAGCCGGCTTGCTGGCGATAGCATCGACGCGGTGTCCCTGAGGCACCGAGGTGCAGCCATCGCCAGCAAGCCGGCTCCTACAAGGTCTGTAATGGCAAGACGGAGCGTCTCGTCGGATAAGCTGCCGTTAACCTTAAGTTACAAAACCTCCCGTCGATTTAAGCTATACAGAGATAGCACTCAATAGTGGCTATCTGCTGCTTGTCTGTGCCTGCCAATAAAAATAAGAAACCCAAGGGAGACTTCCAGTGAAGAGCTTGCTCTATCCCGCCGTCGCGCTAATGAATCGCCTGAGCTTCGGCATGAAGTTCAGCCTGATCAGCGTTCTGTTCCTGGTGCCCATGCTGGTGACCAACTTTTATCTGGTGCGTGATTCCTATCGCGAATTCCAGGGCACCCGGGTGGAACTGCAGAGCCTCGACCTGCTGGGCAGCAGCCTGTCGCTTCGACGCGACCTGGAAACCCTGAACAACCTGGTGCAGATCAACGTCATCCTTGGCCAGTCCGGCAAGGCCGGTAATCTCGAATCCCAGATCACATCCCTGGAGCAAAACGTTCTGGCCCGCCTGCAAGGGCTGACAGCGATGACCACCGATCCGGAACTGATCACCGTTTTCGATGGCAAACGCGACGAAATGATCACCGCGTTCAAGGCCCAGCAAACGGAAAACTCCCTGCAAAGTAAAAGTGCGCTGATCGGCAAGTTGCTCGGCAATGCACAGATTTTCAGCCAGATCATCGCCAGCCAGGCGGGTTTGAGCCGTGACAATCAGAGCGACATGCGTCAGCTCACCGAACTCATCACCAATGTCACGCCGCCCGTCACCCAGACGTTGGGCGATGGTCGCGCCATGGGCTCTTACTCGCTGGGGCAGGGGTTTCTCAATTCGTCTTCGAGCACCCGCTTCGATGAATTGCTGGTGCAGATTGAAAAGCTGCAAGCCGAGTACGGTCTGAAGTTGCAGGATGCGCTGGGGTCGAGCAAGGCGGCACGTGAAACCCTGGCGGCGCAGGCCGAGAGCAGCAAGGCGTCGCTGAAAAAGGCCAGTGAACTGTTCGAAGAGCAGGTGGTGATGGCCGACACCCTCGATGCGCCGTGGCTGGCCTTCTACGATCAGGTCAGCGGCCTGATGGACCAGACTTACCAACTCAACGAAGCCACCCTGAAATTCCTCGACACCCAATTGCAACAACGACTGAGCCAGAACCGCACGCACATGGTCTTGCAGGCCGTGGCGCTGTCGGTGGTGTTTGTGTTGATTTTTTATCTCTACGGCGGCTTCTACGCCTCGACACGCACCACCCTCAAGCGCCTTGGCGCGATGATGGACAAGGTCGCGGCCGGCGACATGACCGTGACCTTCAACGCCAACAGCCGTGATGAATTGGGTGAGTTGGGCGAGGTGTTCAACGGCACGGTGAAGAAAATCCATGACTTGATCGAGCGTGTCGGTCAAACGGTCGGGGAAGTCGAGCGTCAGGCCGGTCAGGTCGAGAACGTGTCCGCCCAGAGCAACCAGGCTGTCGCGGGGCAACGCACGCAGATCGAGCAAGTCGCCACGGCGATGAACCAAATGTCGGCCACCTCACTGGAGGTGGCCCGCAGCGCTGCCGCGGCGGTCAGCAGTGCCCACAGCGTCAACGACGAAACCATCAGCGGTCGCGGGTTGGTGGAGTCTCAGCAGGGCAGCATCGCTGCGCTGGCCAGCGAGATCGATCAGTCGGTGCTGGTGATCAATCAACTGGCCAGCGACAGCCAGTCCATCAGCCGTGTGCTGGAAGTGATCAAAAGCATCGCCGAACAGACCAATCTGCTGGCGCTCAACGCCGCTATCGAAGCAGCGAGGGCAGGCGAGCAGGGGCGTGGTTTTGCGGTGGTGGCGGACGAGGTCCGGACCCTGGCCAAACGCACCCAGCAATCGACCGAAGAAATTGAACAGATGATCGCCAAACTGCACAGCGGTGTCGGCGCCGCGGTGAAGGCCATGGGCACCAGTCATCAAATGGCCAACGGCACGGTAGGTCAGTCGGAAAAGGTCCAGCAGGCGCTGGAAAACATCCTTGGCGCTGTCGGCATGATCGTCGATCAGAACCAGCAGATTGCGGCCGCCGTAGAGCAGCAGACCGCCGTGGCCCACGACATTGACCAGAACATCGTCGAGATCAACCGGGCTGGCGAACGCACCGCCGAAGGTGCGCACCAGACCGAGGACGCCAGCCGGGCGTTGTCGGCGCAGGTGGTGGAGCTCAAGCAGTTGATCAGCGCGTTCCGGGTTTGAAGAACCGCATAACCCCTGTAGGAGTGAGCCTGCTCGCGATGGCGTAGGTACATTCACCCTACAGGGTGTTTACCAGACCGCTATCGCGAGCAAGCTTGCTCCTACAGTTTTGTGCGTTGTCTGTAGTACTTGTTTCTTCCACAAGTAGGCGGTATCCGATTTCCCTCCAGAGTCTGGTTTTTGGTCTTCAATGAGGGATGATCCACAACCCTGACCTACTCTGAGGAGGCTCGGTTATGTCCTTCGCTACAACTGGAATCCAGGGCCATTGTGCCCATTGCGGATGCACACTCCTGCTCGAACCCTGGCAACTCAACGCCATTGCCATCCATGAAGCCTTCGCCTGTTCCCACTGTCACAAAGCCTTGCAACTGAGCGACCCGAAACAGATCAGGCGCATCAAATCCCTCGACTCGCTTGCGATGCTACGTGCGAGCACGCTGGTGATGGTATGCACCGCTTTGCTGGTGGCATTAGTGATGGAATGGGTGGGGATGCTCAGCGCGGTCGAGCAGCTGAATTTTTCGTTGATCGCGATTCTGGTCTACTTCGCGGTTATCCGGTTCGCCCGTCACCGACAACACATGACGCTGATTCTGGAAGCGGCCAAGGCTCACGCCGACTGATTACCAGTTGAACAACTCACACGCATTGGCCGTGCTCGCAGCGGCCAACTGCTCAGGGCTGATCGCCATGATGTCAGCCAGCGCCGAGCAGATCGCCGGCAAATGCGCCGGGCTGTTGCGTTGACCGGGAAACATGGCGGGGGCCATGTCCGGTGAGTCGGTTTCCAGCACCACAGACTCCAACGGCAACTCTGCAAGCACCCTGTGCATGCGCAACGCCTGCGGCCAGGTCGCCGCGCCGCCCAGGCCCAGTTTGAAGCCGAGCCTGATGTACTCGCGGGCTTCTTCCTTGCTGCCGGCGAAGGCGTGAATAATCCCCGCGCGTTTCAACTTGAAGCGCTTGAGCGTGGCAATCACCGCCGCATGGCTGCGTCGCACGTGAATCAGCGCCGGCAGATTGAAGTCCGCCGCCAGTTGCAGTTGCGCGTCGAACAACGTCTGCTGGCGTTCGCGGTCAAGGGTTTCGATGAAGTAATCCAGGCCGATCTCGCCCACCGCGCACAGCTGTCGGTGACCGGCCAGGCGGGTCAGCCACTCGGCGAGTTCGCGTAGGTCCTCAGGCCGATGCTCGTCCAGATACACCGGGTGCAAACCGAACGCCGCGTGCAGATCGGGATCGCTTTGCACCAGATCCCAGACCCGCTGCCAATTGGCCTGATAAACCCCCAGCACCACCATCCGCCGCACGCCAAGGGCGCGGCTCTCGGCGAGCAGCGCCTGACGATCCTCGTCGAAGTCCGGAAAATCCAGATGAGTGTGGCTGTCGATCAGCTCCACGGTTCAGTCCTGGCGAATACGCTGCTTGAAGGTCCGCGCGATGGCTTGCACACCGGGCTGGTAGTCGGACTGCTCGATGGCGGCGAGGGCCAGTTCCAGCGCTTTGTCGGCGATCAACTGGTGTTGCTGGGCCATGGCGTTGACCGGCAGCGGCAGAAAGTCCAGCAACTGCGTGTCGCCGAATGTGCCGAGGCGCAGCGGACGGTTTTTCAGCGGGAAGTCGTGCAAGGCGTCGAACACACCCTGGAGCAGCACGTAGGAAGTGGTCACCAGCGCGTCCGGCAAATGCCCCAGGCGCTGAAGCATTTCTTCCATCAGTTGCTTGCCGTACTCACGGCTGAACGATTCGCCGTGTTCGATCAGGATCTCGCCTTTGAACCCGGCCAGCGCTTCCTTGAAACCGGCGGCCCGTTCCTGACTGATGCTCAGTTCGGGGCGCGCGCCGATCAGGGCGATCTGCTTGGGCAACGGATCGAGCAGGCTGCGCGTCAGTTGCAGGCTGGCTTCGCGATCATCACTGATCACCGAGCAGAAATGCTCGGGCTCCATGACCCGGTCGATGGCGATGATTGGGATGCCTTTGGCTTGCAACTGGCGGTAACTGTCGTCGCCGGACGGCAGGCAACTGGCGACGATCAACGCATCGCAGCGCCGGGCGCGGAACAGTTGCAGCAGTTGCCGTTCGCTGTCCGGCGCATCGTCGGAACTGGCGATCAGCAACTGATAACCGCGGGCCCGGGCACCTTGCTCCAGCAGCTTGGCGATACGTGCGTAACTGGGGTTTTCCAGGTCCGGCAGAATGAAACCCAGCGTGCGGGTGTGCCGACTGCGCAGCCCGGCCGCTTGCGGATTGGGCGTAAAGCCATGTTCTTCAACAACCGCGCGCACGCGCTCGACGGTGGCACTGCTGATGCGTTGCTGTTCCGCCTTGCCGTTGATGACATAACTGGCGGTGGTCACGGACACACCGGCCAGTTGGGCGATATCACTGAGTTTCAACTCGGGATTTCCTTGTTTTTCGGCCGATACTTTCGCCAATCCTACCCGATTCAGGCAGGGGACTATTGTCGCAACATATCCGACAAGTTGGACTTCAAGGATGGGACATTATCGAGTAACGTGCCAATCATTCTAGATTAAACGTTTCAGCAAGCGTATTTTCTACGCATCAGGTGCATTTGGCCGGTTCTGCCGCGAAACCGCCAAAAGTGATGGTTAAGCGCCTAAGCTGACTCATTCAAAACAATACCTGGCACCTCAAGGTGCCAAAAAGGAGAAAGCATGCTCGAGCTCACTCTAGAGCAGATTTCCATGGGCCAGTCGGCCGTGGACAAGTCCGCAGCACTGCATTTGTTGGCGCAGCATCTGGTCAACGACGGCCTGGTCGCCGACGGTTATCTCGCCGGTTTACAGGCGCGCGAAGCCCAGGGCTCGACCTTTCTCGGTCAAGGTATTGCCATCCCCCACGGTACGCCGCAAACCCGCGACCAGGTGTTTTCCACTGGCGTGCGGCTGATGCAGTTTCCCGAAGGGGTGGATTGGGGCGACGGTCAGATCGTCTACCTGGCGATCGGCATTGCGGCCAAATCCGATGAACATTTGCGCCTGTTGCAATTGCTGACCCGCGCCCTCGGCGAAACCGATCTGGGCCAGGCCCTGCGTCGTGCCAGTTCTGCCGAAGCGTTGCTGAAACTGCTGCAAGGCGCGCCGCAGGAACTGGCGCTGGATGCGCAGATGATCGGCCTCGGGGTGTCGGCCGATGACTTCGAAGAACTGGTCTGGCGCGGTGCCCGTTTGTTGCGTCAGGCGGATTGTGTGAGCAATGGTTTTTCTGCGGTTTTGCAGCAAGTCGACGCGTTGCCGCTGGGCGACGGTTTGTGGTGGTTGCACAGCGAGCAAACGGTGAAGCGTCCGGGCCTGGCGTTTGTCACGCCGGACAAACCGATGCGCTACCTCGGCCAGCCGCTCAGCGGTCTGTTCTGTCTGGCCAGCTTGGGCGAGGCGCACCAGGCGTTGCTCGAACGCCTTTGCGCGTTGCTGATCGAAGGCCGTGGCCATGAACTGGGACGCGCCACCAGCAGCCGTAAAGTCCTCGAAGTGCTCGGCGGTGAACTGCCGGCGGACTGGCCGAGCGCACGCATTGCGCTGGCCAATGCCCATGGTTTGCATGCGCGCCCGGCGAAGATCCTCGCGCAACTGGCGAAGAGTTTTGAAGGCGAAATTCGTGTGCGCATCGTCGATGGCCAAGACAGCGCAGTGTCGGTGAAAAGCTTGAGTAAACTGCTCAGCCTCGGCGCCCGTCGCGGTCAGGTGCTGGAATTCATCGCCGAGCCGAGCATCGCCGCCGATGCCTTGCCGGCGTTGTTGGCGGCAATCGAAGAGGGGCTGGGGGAAGAAGTCGAGCCTTTGCCTGCCGTGAGCCCGCAGCGTGAAGTGATCACCGAGGTGGCCGAAGTGCTGTTCGCCCCGGCGTCCGGCAGCCTGGTTCAGGCCATCCCCGCCGCACCGGGCATCGCCATCGGCCCGGCGCATATCCAAGTGCTGCAAACCATCGAATACCCGTTGCGCGGCGAGTCCGCCGCCATTGAGCGCGAGCGTCTTAAACAAGCGCTGGCGCATGTGCGTCACGACATCGAAGGCTTGATCGAGCGCAGCAAATCCAAAGCCATCCGCGAAATCTTCATCACCCATCAGGAAATGCTCGACGACCCGGAACTGACCGATGAAGTCGAGACTCGCCTCAAGCAGGGCGAAAGCGCCGAAGCGGCGTGGATGGCGGTGATTGAAGCGGCGGCGAAACAACAGGAATCGTTGCAGGATGCATTGCTTGCCGAGCGTGCGGCGGACTTGCGCGATATCGGCCGTCGCGTGTTGGCGCAACTGAGCGGCGTCGAAACCCCGAGCGAACCCGATCAACCGTACATTCTGGTGATGGACGAAGTGGGTCCTTCCGACGTGGCACGTCTCGATCCGACCCGAGTCGCCGGCATTCTCACCGCCCGTGGCGGCGCCACCGCGCACAGTGCCATCGTCGCCCGTGCGCTGGGCATTCCGGCATTGGTCGGCGCAGGTGCCGCGGTGTTGCTGCTGGCGCCGGGCACGCCGTTGCTGCTCGATGGCCAGCGCGGTCGCCTGCACGTGGACGCCGACGCGGCGACCTTGCAGCGCGCCACCGAAGAGCGCGACACCCGCGAGCAACGCTTGAAAGCGGCGGCCGAACAACGTCATCAACCGGCGCTGACCACAGACGGCCATGCGGTCGAAGTGTTCGCCAACATCGGCGAAAGCGCGGGCGTCACCAGCGCAGTGGAGCAGGGCGCCGAAGGCATTGGCCTGCTGCGCACCGAACTGATTTTCATGGCCCACTCGCAGGCGCCGGACGAAGCGACTCAGGAAGTTGAATACCGGCGCGTGCTCGATGGCCTCGCCGGTCGGCCACTGGTGGTGCGCACCCTCGACGTTGGTGGCGACAAGCCGCTGCCGTATTGGCCGATTGCGAAAGAAGAAAACCCGTTCCTCGGCGTGCGTGGCATTCGCCTGACCTTGCAGCGTCCGCACATCATGGAAGCGCAATTGCGCGCTCTGTTGCGAGCCGCTGACAACCGCCCGTTGCGCATCATGTTCCCGATGGTCGGCAGTGTTGAAGAGTGGCGTCAGGCGCGGGACATGACCGAGCGCCTGCGTCTGGAAATCCCTGTGGCGGACCTGCAACTGGGGATCATGATCGAAGTGCCGTCGGCCGCACTGTTGGCGCCGGTGCTGGCCAAAGAGGTCGACTTTTTCAGCGTCGGCACCAACGACCTCACCCAATACACCCTGGCCATCGACCGTGGTCATCCGACCTTGTCGGCCCAGGCTGACGGCTTGCACCCGGCGGTGCTGCAACTGATCGACATCACCGTGCGCGCGGCCCATGCCCATGGCAAATGGGTCGGTGTGTGCGGCGAACTGGCGGCCGATCCGCTGGCGGTGCCGGTGCTGGTCGGCCTCGGTGTGGATGAGTTGAGCGTGTCGGGCCGCAGCATTGCCGAGGTCAAGGCGCGCATCCGCGAACTCAGCCTGACCCAGACTCAAACCCTTGCCCAGCAGGCTCTGGCCGTGGGCAGCGCCAATGAAGTGCGCGCATTAGTGGAGGCCCTGTAATGGCCAAGATCCTGACCCTGACACTCAACCCGGCGCTGGACCTGACGGTGCAGTTGCCGCGCCTTGAGCCCGGCCAGGTCAATCGCAGCGACGAGATGCACACCCACGCCGCCGGTAAAGGCGTGAACGTGGCGCAGGTGCTGGCAGACCTCGGGCATTCGCTCACCGTCAGCGGTTTTCTCGGCGAGGACAACCTTCAGGCGTTCGAAACCCTGTTCGCCAAGCGCGGTTTTGTCGACGCGTTTATCCGCGTTCCCGGTGAGACCCGCAGCAACCTCAAACTGGCGGAAAGCGACGGGCGCATCACCGACATCAACGGTCCCGGACCCAAGGTCAGTGAAGCGGCGCAGCAGGCGTTGCTCGATCGACTGGAACAGATTGCCCCGGGGCATGACGCGGTCGTTGTGGCCGGTAGCCTGCCGCAAGGCGTCAGTCCTGAATGGTTGCAGGCATTGGTACTGCGCTTGAACAACCTCGGGTTGAACGTCGCGCTCGATACCAGTGGCGAAGCGTTGCGGGCGGCGCTCAAGGCCGGTCCGTGGCTGATCAAACCGAACACCGAAGAGCTGGCCGAAGTGCTCGGCTGCGAGGTTGTTTCGGTTGCGGCTCAGGCCGAAGCCGCGAGCCGTTTGCATGCCCAAGGCATCGAGCACGTGGTGATTTCCCACGGCGCCGACGGTGTGAACTGGTTCAGTGTCGGCTCGGCGCTGCACGCCACGCCGCCCAAGGTCAGCGTCGCCAGCACCGTGGGCGCAGGGGATTCGTTGCTGGCCGGCATGCTTCACGGTTTGCTCAAGCCCGATACGCCGGAACAGACCCTGCGCACCGCCACGGCGATTGCGGCGATGGCGGTCACGCAGATCGGTTTCGGTATCGGCGATGCGGCGCAGTTGGCGCGGCTCGAACAGGGCGTGCGCGTGCGCCCCCTGACAGAACAATAAGAGGGTTTGTCATGAAGTTAGCCATCGTTACGGCTTGCCCCAACGGCATGGTCACCAGCGTGCTGTGCGCCCGTTTGCTCGATGCTGCGGCGCAGCGTCAGGGCTGGAGCACCAGTGTCGAAGTGGTGGATGTGGCGCACCCGGAACGCCAGTTGTCGGCGGCCACGATCGAGGCCGCCGAGTGGGTGTTGCTGGTCACCAGCGCGCCGGTGGATATGTCGCGATTCGTCGGCAAGCGTGTGTTCCAAAGCACCCCGGCACACGCCCTGCAAGATGTCGAAGCAGTGCTGCGACGCGGTGCCGGAGAAGCGCAGGTTTACGCCGCAGCCGAAGTCACCGTCGAACCTGCAGCCGTTGCCAAAAGCGCCCCGCGCCTGGTCGCGATCACCGCGTGCCCGACCGGCGTTGCTCATACTTTCATGGCCGCTGAAGCCTTGCAGCAGGCGGCCAAGCGATTGGGCTATGACCTGCAAATCGAAACCCAGGGCTCGGTCGGTGCGCGCAATCCGTTGAGCGCGGCAGCGATTGCCGATGCGGATGTGGTGCTGCTGGCCTGCGATATCGAAGTCGCGACCGAGCGTTTTGCCGGCAAGAAAATCTACCGTTGCGGCACGGGCATCGCCTTGAAGCAAGCCGAAGCGACGCTGAACAAAGCGCTGGCCGAAGGCAAGCAGGAAAGTGCCGCGACCGGTGCCAAAGGCCCGGCCAAACAAGAGAAGACCGGCATCTACAAACACCTGCTGACCGGCGTGTCGTTCATGCTGCCAATGGTGGTGGCGGGCGGTCTGATGATTGCCTTGTCGTTCGTCTTCGGCATCACCGCGTTCAAGGAAGAAGGCACACTCGCCGCCGCGCTGATGCAGATCGGCGGCGAGACCGCGTTCAAGCTGATGGTGCCGCTGCTGGCGGGCTACATCGCCTACTCGATTGCCGACCGTCCGGGCCTGGCGCCGGGGATGATTGGTGGCTTGCTGGCGAGCACGTTGGGCGCCGGTTTCATCGGCGGGATCATTGCCGGTTTCATCGCCGGTTACGCGGCGCAGGCGATCAACCGTTACGCGCGATTGCCGCAAAGCCTTGAAGCGTTGAAGCCGATCCTGATCATCCCGTTGTTGGCGAGTCTGTTCACCGGGTTGGTGATGATCTATGTAGTCGGTAAACCGGTGGCCGGGATGCTCACCGGGCTCACGCATTTCCTCGACAGCATGGGCACCACCAACGCGATTCTGCTCGGCGTGTTGTTGGGCGGGATGATGTGCGTCGACTTGGGCGGGCCGATCAACAAAGCCGCTTATGCCTTCTCGGTGGGGCTATTGGCGTCCCAGAGTTATGCGCCAATGGCCGCGACCATGGCCGCCGGGATGGTGCCGCCGATTGGCCTGGGTATTGCCACGTTCATTGCCCGGCGCAAGTTTGCCCAGACTGAACGCGAGGCGGGTAAAGCGGCGTTGGTGCTGGGGCTGTGTTTCATCTCCGAAGGCGCGATTCCGTTTGCCGCCAAGGACCCGCTGCGGGTGATCCCGGCGAGCATTGCCGGTGGCGCGCTGACCGGTGCGCTGTCGATGTATTTCGGCTGCAAACTGATGGCGCCGCACGGTGGATTGTTCGTGTTGGCGATTCCGAATGCGATCAACCATGCGTTGTTGTATCTGCTGGCGATTGTGGCCGGGAGTTTGCTGACGGCGGTGGTGTATGCGGTGGTCAAGCGACCTGAGGTTGTCGAGTTGGCAATAGAACCCGTCAACGCATAATCCACCTTTGTAGGAGCCGGCTTGCTGGCGATGGCGGTGTAACAGTCACCGTTTTCGTTGAATGGTGCACCGCCATCGCGAGCAGGCTCGCTCCCACAGTGATCTCTGTCGTACACAAGATTTGTGTCCAGCGCCGTAACCTGTGGGAGCGAGCCTGCTCGCGATGGGGCCGGCGGCAACACCGCTAAATCGTGGTTTTGTACTCATTCTCCCGCTGCGATGCCCGCGCTTGAACCACATCCAGCACGGCACAGCCTTCACGCATCAGCAGATGCACGGCGCGGGTGACCCGTGTCAGGTCACAGTCGGAAATGTTTTTCAGATTCAGGCTGGTCAGCGTATCTGCCAAATCGCGAACCACGGTGAAGCGATGCATGGCGCAGGCGGTGAGTTCACTGAGTTCTTTGTGGGTGTTGACGAAGAGCACCGGTGTTTCGGCGTCGTAGGTATCGATGGGGAGGTAACGCGGCATGACTTGGAACATGATGTAACTCCTGTAATTGGAGCTACCACCATTCGCAGCCAAACGAAGAGGGTGGCAGCCATACGCGGGTTGGCCGACCGGGCACAGGAACCGGCACACCCGAAGGTGTCCCACGCACAGCTGCCATAAAACAACACCTCAGGCACAAAGTGCCTGAGGAGGTGTTGCTGCGCTGTAGCGTTCCTGCACCGACCGGCCAAGGTCGTTCGCGGTGTTCTCCGCGAGCCCGAACTATGGAGTCGATACCGAAACGCGGCAACAAGATACGTTGTAGGAAACGTCTTGAAAAGTTGTGTGCCCCACGGTGATCATTTCCACCTGTGTGGGAGAACGACGCAGATCCTGTAGGAGCAGAGCTTGCTCGCGAAGGCGGTGTAACGGTCAGCATCGTTGGTGAATGTTAAACCGCCTTCGCGAGCAAGCTCTGCTCCTACAGGGATTTGTGGTGTTGGTGGGTTTTGTGTCATGCCTGAGTCATGCGTGCGTGTTTTAGTTTTCCTTTTTCAGGGAGAACACCATGAGCGAATTCAACCTCGGTCGCCGTCGTGTCATGCAAGCAGTCGGCGCCGGGATTCTGCTTCCCGGTCTTGCGCCGGCGGTGATTGCCTCGGTCAAGGATCGGCCGCAACTCACCGATGGCGTGCAGTCCGGCGACGTACTGGGCGACCGGGCGATGGTCTGGAGCCGCAGCGATCGTGCGGCGCGGATGGTGGTGGAATGGGACACCCGTAGCCTGTTCACCAACCCTCGGCGTTTTGTTTCGCCGCTGGCTGATGCCCGTAGCGATTTCACCGCGCGGGTCGAGCTCACCGGTCTGCCCGCCGACCAGGCGATTTTCTATCGCGTGCATTTCGAAGATGCCCAGAGCGGTGTCACCAGCGAACCCTGGTTTGGCCACTTGCGCAGCGTGCCGCAAACCCTGCGCGACATCCGTTTCGTCTGGAGCGGCGATACCGTTGGCCAGGGCTACGGCATCAACCCGGACATCGGTGGCATGCGCATCTACGAAGCCATGCGTTTGCGCCTGCCGGACTTCTTTATCCACAGTGGCGACACCATCTACGCCGACGGCCCGGTGCCGGCACAACTTGTGACTGAAAGTGGCCGCGTGTGGCGCAACATCACCAGCGACGCCAAGAGCAAAGTCGCCGAAACCCTCGACGAGTATCGCGGCAATTACCGCTACAACCTGATGGACGAAAACGTCCGTCGCTTCAACGCCGAAGTGCCGCAGATCTGGCAGTGGGACGACCACGAAGTGGTCAATAACTGGTCACCGGGCAAGCAACTGGACGAGCGTTACCAGAGCAAGGATATCCACAGCCTGGTAGGCCGCGCACGTCAGGCGTGGCTGGAATATGCGCCGATGCGTTTGCAGATCGCGGATAACGGCGGGCGGATCTATCGCAAGCTCGGTTATGGGCCGATGCTGGATGTGTTTGTGCTCGACATGCGCAGCTATCGCGAGGCCAATGATGACAACCTCGGTGCAGCCAAACCCTTTCTCGGGCGTGAACAGCTGGACTGGCTCAAGCGTGAATTGAAAGCCTCCAGCGCCCAGTGGAAAGTCATTGCCGCCGACATGCCGATCGGCCTCGGTGTGCCTGACGGCGAAGTCAGCCCCGGCGTGGCGCGCTGGGAAGCGGTGGCCAACGGTGATCCGGGCGCGGCCCAGGGGCGTGAGCTGGAAATCGCCGAACTGCTTGGTTTTCTGCGGGCGCAACAGGTGCGCAATTTCGTGTTTCTGACGGCGGATGTGCATTACTGCGCGGCGCATCACTACCATCCGGATCGTGCCGCGTTTCAGGATTTCGAACCGTTCTGGGAGTTTGTTGCCGGGCCGTTGAACGCGGGGAGCTTCGGGCCTAATCCGCTGGATAAAACCTTCGGGCCTGAAGTGGTGTTCGAGAAAGCACCGTCGGCGCAGAACATGTCGCCGTTTGCCGGGTTTCAGTTTTTTGGCGAGGTGAATATTGAGGGGGCGACGGGGGAGATGAGTGTGGTGTTGCGGGATCTGGATGGGGTCAGTGTGTTTGAGCAGAAGTTGCAGCCGGTAGAAGCGTAACGGACGACACTTGGCCCCTGTAGGAGCCGGCTTGCTGGCGATGGCGGTGCAACATCCAACAGATCTGTTGAATGTAAAACCGCCATCGCCAGCAAGCTGGCTCCTACAGGGGGAGGGGGTCAGTAAACGTCGCGGCGGTAGCGGCCTTGCTCGATCAAGCGCTCAACCTCCTCAGCCCCGAGCACTTCGTTGAGCACCTGATCCACCCCCGAAGCCATTCCCTGCAAGCTGCCGCAGATGTAAATGACGGCACCGTCATCCAGCCATTGCTTGAGCAAACTGGCGGATTCACGCAGGCGATCCTGCACGTAGATCTTCTCGGCCTGATCCCGCGAAAACGCCAGGTCCAGCCGTTCGATATCCCCTGAAATCAACCACTCTTCAAGTTCGTCGCGGCACAGGTAGTCGTGCTCGCGGTTTCGCTCGCCAAACAACAGCCAGTGACGTTGTTGCCCATCGGCGATCCGCGCCTTGAGCAAACTGCGCAGCCCGGCCAGGCCGGTGCCGTTGCCCAGCAGGATCATCGGCAGCGGTTCGACCGGCAGATGGAAACCGCTGTTGCGGCGCACCCGCAGGCTGATGGTGCTGCCCACCGGGGCGTGTTCGGTCAGCCATCCGGAGCCGATACCCAGGCTGCCGTCGGGGTGCAGTTCCTGGCGCACGATCAGTTCCAGCACACCGTCGGCGGCAATCGAGGCGATGGAGTATTCGCGCATGGCCAGCGGCACCAAAGCATCCACCAGTGCTTGCGCGTGCAAGCCGACAAGGTGCGTGCGGTTCTCGGGCAATTGTCGAGTCGCGAGTGCTTGTTCCAGCGCTTGCGACAGGCCATCGAGTATCACCGAGGCGCGACCGTCGATCCCGAGGCCATCGAGGAAATGCTCGATTGCCCATGGGCAGTTACGTGGCAACACTTCCACCAGATCACCGGCCAGCCAACTGCTGGTGGTGGGTGCGCTGAGGCCCAGCAGGTACACCGGCGAGCCGCTGCTGTCCGGGTTCATCACGTCGCGGCGGCTCAGCGTCCAGTTGTCGTAGCTTGGCGCTTGCCAGGTGTCCACGGGCGCTTGTCCGGTCAGCAGACCAAGTTGCTGCTGCCAGTGACGCAAGGCGTAAGGGTCGCCGCAGTCGACTTCCACCGGCGCGAACAAATGCTTGCCGCCGTGCTCGCCGAGCCAGGCATGCAAGCGTCGGGCGAAACCACAGAAGTGTTGATACTGCCGGTCACCCAATCCAAGCACCGCATAATTCAGGCTCTCCAGGCTCAATGCCCGGCCCAGCACTTTGCGTTCGAAACCACGGGCGCTGTCCGGCGCTTCGCCGTCGCCGAAGGTGCTGACGACGAACAGCGCATTGCCGGAGTTCCGCAGGTCATGCTCGCTGACGCTGGCCAGTGGCTGAACCTTTACCGGCAGGCCTGCTGCCTGCAGTTGGCCGGCGGTCTGCCACGCCAGTTGTTCGGCAAACCCGCTTTGGCTGGCGAAACCGATCAGCCACGCCGGAGCATCGCTGTCCGGTTGTTCGAGACCTTTGCGGGCGTCCTTGATCTGCTTTTTCTTGCGTCGACGATCGAGGTACAGCAACCAGCCCGTGACGAAAAACAGCGGCATGGTCAGCGCGCTGAGCGTCAGGACGATCCGCCCGACAATCCCGAAGTAACTGCCGACGTGCAGCGCGTAGATGCTCGTCAGCAGTTGCGCCTTGAAGCTTTTGTCGCTGTAGCGGTCATGGCGTTTGACGACGCCGGTGGCCGGGTCGAGGGTGATCTGGTTCAGCGCGCGGTCGTGAGGCGAGGTGGTCAACAGGTAGAACACCGTCGCGGGTTGCCCGGCCACAGGCGGCATACGAATGTTGTAGGCACTCAATGCCGGGCCGGCAGCGCTGTAAATGCTGCTCCACATCGATGCGTAATCGGCCGTCGGTGCCGGGCCTTCCGGTGCCGGGCCACGATTGCGAACACGTTCATTCTGCGGCGCATCGGACAGCAATCGGGTCAGGCCCTTGTTGTACCACTCATAGGACCAGGACAACCCGGTCAGCGCTGCCAACAGATAAAACACCAGGCACCAGGTGCCGGCCACCGAGTGCAAATCCCAGTTGAAGCTGCGGCCTGTTTTTTTCCAGTCGAGGGTCAGCCAGGCGCGCCAGCTTTTCCATTGACGCGGCCAGCGCAGGTACAGGCCGGACAGGCAGAAGAACAGCAGAATCAGCGTGCACGCGCCGGTGATCTGCCGACCGGTATCGCCCATGGCGAGGAAGCGGTGCAGTTTCAGCATCAGGTCGAAGAAACCCTGGCCGGTGGCGTCGCCCATGAACTCGGCGGTGTACGGGTCGAAATAGCGCATCTCCCCGCGACGCTCACCCGGTGGCGGGGTGAAGTTCACCCGTGCGGCGTTACCGCTGTCGGTGTCGACCCAGAGCATCGAGACTTTCTTGCCCGATGCACCCTCGATTTTTTCCACCAGCTCAGCGGGCGGCAGCACACCGGCGACCTGTTTCTCGACCTGCAACACCGACGGGTTGAGTGCGCGCAGGATTTCATCCTCAAACGACACTATCGCCCCGGTGATGCCCATGAGGGCCAGGACCAGCCCGGCACTGATACCGAAAAACCAGTGCAACTGGAACAGGGTTTTCTTCAACACGTCACTCGCCTTGTTCGTTCGAAATTGTCATCACGGCGCGCATTATGCCGTGGGCTGTCGAGAAGCATTCTTTTTTACACACAAAAGCCCCGTTCAATTGCGTGAACGGGGCCTGTCCCTGATTCCAGCCTTCATCTGCACACCTGTAGGAGCACAGCTTGCTGGCGATGACGGTGTGTCAGGCAACATAAATGCTGTCTATGCCGACGTCTTCGCGAGCAAGCTTTGCTCCTACAGGGTTGTGGTGTGGTCAAAAGTGGAAGTTGGCGCTCAGCAGGGCGGTACGGCCGGCCGCTACGTGGGCGTAGTGGTTCTGCAGTATCTGGTCGAAGTAACGCTTGTCGGTCAGGTTCTGCACGTTGAGTTGCAGGTCGACGTTTTTGGTCAGACGGTAGCTGGCCATCGCGTCGTAACGCCAGTAGGACGGGATCTCCACCGAGTTGGCGATGTTGCCGAACTGCGAGTCAACAAAAGTGGCACCCGCACCCACGGTAAGCTTGTCCGGCACCACGTCGTAAGTCGACCACAGGGTGAAGTTGTTCCGCGGGGTGCTCGGCATGTGATTGCCTTCATCGGCGGCGAGGGTGGTTTTGACCACTTCGCTTTCCATGTAGGTGTAGCCGCCGAAGACTCTCCAGTTGCGGGTCAGCTTACCGGTGTACGTCAGCTCGAGGCCGTTGACGGTTTGCTCGCCATCCAGCACTTGCGAGGTGGCACCATCCGGATCGTTCATACGTGCGTTGGTTTTCTCGGTGCGGAACAGTGCAGCGGTCAGCGACAGGTCGTCACCGAAGAAGTCCCACTTGGTGCCGATCTCGTAGTTGCGGTTCTTTTCCGGGTCCAGATCGGTGTTGTTCGCCGCCAGATCCAGGCCACCGTTGCCGCTGGTTTCACCGGACGGGTTGCTGGAGGTGGAGTAGGCCGCGTAGATGCTGCCGTTAGGCAACGGGTTGTAGACCACGCCGATCTGGTAGTTGAGCAGGTCGCTGGTGTTCTCGCGGGAGAAGTCGTTCGCCGGCGCTGTGCTGCTAGCGTTGGCGTGGCCGCTGGATTCGACCTGGTAGTTGTCATAACGCAGGCCCAGGTTCAGGGACCATTGATCGTTGAACTTCAGCGTGTCGAACACGTAGGCCGCAGCGGTTTTGGTGTCGGTGTCGGTGAACGCGGCGCTGTCGGTGATCTTGCCGTTCCAGGTATCCCCGGGCGTCGGGTTGTACAGGCTGGTGCAGTCGCCGGAGCGGAAGAGTGCAGTGTTGCACGTCGTGCCGCTGGCGGCCGAAGTCAGGATGTAAGGGCGGTTGTGGGTGTCTTGATAAGAGAACTCAATACCGGTGACCAGGCTGTGTGCGATGGTGCCAGTGTCGAACTTGGCGCTCAGGTCGGTCTGGTTGATCCAGCCGCTGGACGTCGAATTACGGCTCTTGGCGCCACGGTACACATTGCCCTTGGCGACGTTGCCCTTGCTGTCGTCCGGGTTGGTGACGATGTAGTCCAGCGTCGAACGGGACATGCGGAAGCTGTTGGACACGGTCAGGTCTTCATTCAGATCGTGTTCGATCTTGAAGGTGCCGCTGTCATTGGTGGTTTCGCGAAAGTCGCGGCTGGTGATGCCGTAGAAATTGTCGCGGTCGACATGCACCGGTTTGTCGACGTTGTACTTGCTGCGGGCCGGGTTCAGGGTCAGCGGAATGCCGTAGTCCGGCATGTCGTCGGTTTCAACGTGGTAGTAACCGAGGGTCATGCGGGTATCGGTGCCCAGGCCGAAGGCGAACGTCGGCGCGACACCCCAGCGGCTGACGTCCACGGTGTCACGGCCGGCGACATTGGCTTCGTGTTTCATCAGGTTCAGGCGCAAGGCCGAGGTGTCGGTCATCTGCTGGTTCAGGTCAAGTGTGGTGCGCTTGGTCTGATCCGAGCCCCAGGTGAAGCCGCCATTGTAGAAACTGCCCAGTTTGGCGGTCTTGCTCACCAGGTTCAGGCTGCCACCGGTGGAGCCGGCGCCGGTGTAGGCCGACCCCGGCCCTTTGCTGACTTCGATCGATTCAACGTTGAAGATTTCGCGGCTCTGGGACGCCGGGTCGCGCATGCCGTCGACGAACGTGTCGCTTTCAGCGCTGAAGCCACGAATGATCGGACGGTCGCCCGCCGGGTTACCGCCTTCGCCAGCACCGAAGGTGATGCCGGGTGTCGTACGCAAGGCGTCGACCAGGCTGGTAGCGCCTGTGTCGCGGATCACCTGCTGCGGAATCACGGTGACACTTTTCGGTGTTTCACGCAGCGGTGCGGTGTATTTCTTGTTGGCCGAGGTATCGGTCTTGTAGGAGGTATCGTCCTGTGTTTCGCCGGTGATGGCAGTGGCGTCCAGGGAAATCGCATTGTTCGGCGCTTTTTCGGTCTTTTCAGCCGCGAAAACCATATGCCCCGCAGAGCCGGCGGTGATTGCCACGCCAATCGCAGAAGCGAGCAAACGCGGTGAATTGACAGGTAATTGTGGTTGTTGGCGTGACATGTGAATTCCCCTCCCCAAGGATTTGAGGCCGCGGAATATAGGGTAGACGCGTCTATGTATCAATTGCGAAACGTTTCTATTCGCACTGAATTTACATTCTTTACAATTTACCCTTACGGTTTTTGCTGTTTCATTCGTCATGGGGGTTTTACAGCGTCAATAAGAATCAATACCATTGACGCCCCTTTGTCTTCAGGTGGTCCTCATGCTGCTGCACATTCCCGGCTTGTTCACTAAAGAAGAAGTGCAGCGCATCCGCGAGGCTCTGGAACAGGCAGATTGGGCCGACGGCAAGATCACCGCCGGCTACCAGTCGGCCAAGGCCAAACACAACCTGCAACTGCCGGAAGGTCATCCACTGGCCAAGGAAGTCGGCGCGGCGATGCTGGAACGGTTGTGGAAAAATCCGCAGTTCATGTCGGCGGCGTTACCGCACAAGGTCTTTCCTCCGTTGCTGAACTGTTACACAGCGGGCGGCAGTTTCGATTTTCATATCGACAACGCCGTACGCCAGCCCAAAGGCAGCATCGAGCGCGTGCGCACGGATTTGTCGTCGACCCTGTTCTTCAGTGAGCCGGAGGACTACGACGGCGGCGAACTGGAAATCCAGGACACCTACGGCACCCAGCGCGTGAAGTTGCCGGCCGGCGACATGGTCTTGTACCCCGGCACCAGCCTGCACAAGGTCAATGCCGTCACCCGTGGTACACGGTTCGCCTCATTCTTCTGGACCCAAAGCCTGGTCCGCGAAGACAGCCAGCGCGCCTTGCTGTTCGAGATGGACGGTGCGATCCAGCAACTGACGCAGGACATGCCCGACCACCCTTCACTGATCCGCCTGACCGGCACGTATCACAACCTGTTGCGTCGCTGGGTCGAGGTATGAGTTTTCAACTGCGCCGCGAGGAAGTGCTCGACGGCGATCACCTCAAAGCCATGCTTGAGGAAAGTCCTGCGCGTGCTGCTCAGGCAATCCTGATCGCTGCCCGCGAAGGCGTGCTCGATGCGCAAGCCTTGCTCGGCCAGATTCTGCTGGACGGACAGGGCATCGCGCTGGATCAACCGCTGGCGCTGCGCTGGTTCGAGATAGCCGCTCAGCGCGGGCACCTGATGGCGCGCAACATGCTCGGTCGCTGTCACGAACATGGCTGGGGTTGTGCGGCAGATGCTTCAGTTGCAGCGCAGCATTATCGCATCGGCGCTGAAGCCGGACTGGATTGGGCGATGTACAACTACGCCAACCTGCTGGCGACCGGGCGCGGGGGGACCGAGGATCAGCCGCAAGCGCTGAGTTTTTATCGCCGCGCTGCGGAGCTGGGCCATGCGAAGTCGATGAACCTGCTTGGGCGTTACCTGGAGGAAGGACGGATTTGCCCCGCGGATCTGCAAGGCGCACGCGAGTGGTATCGACGTTCGGCCGATGCCGGGGATTTTCGTGGGCAGTTCAGTCATGGCGCGGTTTTGGTGGAGCAGGGCAGGCTTGACGAAGGAATGGCCTGGTTGCGCCAGGCGATGGTCAACGGCAATCAGCGGTTCCTGCGGGTCAGTGTCCAACGCTTGCGCGAAGCGTCCGACCCTGCGCTCAAGTGTTTGGCTGATGAGTATGCCCATCACGAACAAACACTGTTCGGTCGAGCCTGAAAGACGCTTCATATAAACATGAAGTGGGTTGTTTTGCAGGTTTGTATTCTTTTCTTATATATGCCCCTCAGGGTTTCTTTGACAGCACTTTTATAAGTGGATTAGTCTTTTGTTCGGCGCAGTTAAATTGGATTTGACAGTGCGCTGTTACGATCTGCTTTAAATTATTTAAATATATTCATGCCTATAGTTAATGGAGTAGTTATGAGCAATGACACATTGTGGGAGAACTCTTTACGGGGGGTGAACTACGAGAAGATTACCGAGTTTGCAACCGAAGTTCCAAAGATCCTGTCCGATGCGTCCAACGCGGATGCGGACAATGTGACGCGTGAAGCCGGTTTGTTACTGACCAAAAAACAGATCATTGATCTGCGCAGGTACGAAGCTGCAGGCTTGGCCCTTCCTTATACATTGAAGGATGTCACCGACTATCTGCGCTTCGGTGCGGGCCAGGATGGCGGTGACGGACTCAGGGCCGCCGACTTCCTGAAGACGTTTGCCGAGACTCGTGATCACGCCAGGCGCTGGTCACCGCTGCGCGAACGCATCATGATCACCGGGACCGAACTGAAGCTGTTTGGCGCAAGCATGCAGCGCTACGGTGAAGACATGGAAGAGGTCTACCTCGATCTGAAGTCCGGTCCATTGCTTGAACAATATAATGTCAAAACAGTGGAGCAACTGAAAAAGTTGCAACTTGAGCTGGGCGATAAATTTCCCGGTATAGAACTTGATGCGGATACGATTCCGGACATGAAGTTTTACCTGGGTAAAATATTCGACAGAGTTGCATCCAATCTGGTGAGTGTCCGGGGTATAAAAACCGATCTGGACAAGTTTGGTTATGACCTGCGTGAAAAAGTGCTTCCAGGTATCAAGTTGCGAGTGGCATTGATTCAAACCAATTCCTATCCAGCGGAAGTCAAGAAACTCGATGAAGTTATTGCCCGTCGTGCCGAAGAGATTCTGGAAAAGAATACCCAATACCAGGCGTTGGTCGACAAGGCGCTGGGCTCTGCAGCCGGGTTGAATCTTTTCGGCTTGGGTATGGCTATTTACTACGGTGTCGAAGCGGAGGCGGTACGAGCCGTACGCAAGGAGCTGAACGCGGCGCAGGACAAAGACATTGAAGTCCTGAGAAACATGAACCAGACCCTCGGTTCGTTGAAACGTGTCGAGCAGGATCTGCAAAACCTGACAGTCATCGCCATTGATGCTGATCTGGCCACGCAGAATCTCATACACGTCTGGAATGTGATGCATCGGTACGTCGATGAATCGTCGACCGCCATGTTGGGTATCACCGATGCGCTGAGTTTGAGGCGCTTCATGACGTCATTCCGAGAGGTCGTCGGCCCTTGGGTGCAAATCCACAATGATGCGGACCTCTTGATCGAAGTGTTCAAGGAAGCGGATCAGGAATACAACCAGGACCAAGGAAGGGCGGTACCCAGAATGACAACTTTTTCCATCAGTCAGAACTACCCGGAGCCGAATCTTCAGGTTCTGAAGGACAGCCATCACGCGATGCGTGACGATGCTGTCGCGGCCGAAGCCCTTTTTATTAGGCTCAATTATTTGCCGGGTGTATTCGATCGTTTTCAAAGGTTGCTCGGCGATGTCGGTGCCGCAGCCCGGGATCTGCGTGAATCGAGCCTCAACAGCAAGATGGACCTGGAGTCCAAGGTCCGTAAGTTAGTGGCGCTTGAAAAGGAACTGACCGGTGCCGTGGAGGGTTCCGAGGAGTTCGACGAGATTGAAGAGGATCTCATTGCGGCATTGAAAAAAATGCTCGCCATCACGCGTAGCGAGGCGAGCAAAGTGAGTATTCGCCTGGCCAACATCAGCGACGGGTATGACCGACGCGCCACATTGGGCTACATCGCGGGCCTGGAAAAGGACCAAATCGACGCCAGGGAGTCCAAACAAGCGTTGAGCGAGACTCAGGCCACGCTACAACGTGAGCTCAAGGTTTTGTCCGAAGCAATCAGCGCTATCGAAAAAGCCGGCATCGAGAAAATCGGCAAAGACATTGCGTTGACCATCGATAAGCTCAAAGAACTGGGCATGGCGCCGCCGCAAGCTCAGATCGTGATGTTTGCGATCGATGAGTTGAAGAAAACCATGGTCGATATCAATGCAGGCATCACGTTCATCAACATGATTCATGAAAGCAACAAGCTTCAAGAAAAGGTCAATGAGCTTGGCCGCAAGATTGCGCTCAAAGACCGGGATATCGATCAGTCGGTGGGCAAGATCGAGTTTATCCACTTGATTCATTCGCTGGAGGACCAACGTCAGCGTTATGTGGGCGAGTACAAGCCGGCTGTTGCTGCATTCAATCAATTCCTGACGGTCATGGAGGGCAACACGGCGGGTGATGTCGCAGCGCGCAGTGCCAGGGCCATAAAAGAAACGAACCAGTTCATTGGTTTTCTGACGCCGGTTTCACTGCCGTAACGCCAGCATTCACTGATGGCAGGGGGGCATTGAGCATCGCTCCCCTTGCCGGATATTGATCGGTGACGGTTTCCCACGCTGGCCTTCGTCAGTGTCATCAGGTTATTTGCCATGTATGAATTTTTGCTTGCGAAGACGCATTTCGTTGCGTTGAAAAAATACTTCGATTTCCTCCGCGTACTTCCCGCCACGCTGGATCAACTGAAAAGCCATTCAGACAACTTGCAGCGTCAGGGACATGTGCCGACGACAGGACCTGACGCCGAGCGTCTTAAAGTGCTGGCTTCATTCAGCACCGGTTATCTGGAACGGCTTGAGGCTGATATTTCGGCGCTGGGTAAGGTGTGTGATGAGAGCTTGCACCACATCGGGGTGTTTACCGTGGAGTGCCGAATACTGGCCAAACTGTCGCACAAGCAAGGCCGCTCTTTCAGTATCAGCTCCGTGAACTACAAATTATTCAGCCTGTCCCGATCGCAGTGGTGGATCTGGTTTCCTCCCAGGGATGTCGCTGACCTGGCTTTCGAGCTTTCTCTGCGCCTGGGTCGTACCAAGTCTGCACTGTTGGACTTCAAGGCTGTGCCGCAGGAATTGAACAATGATATCCAGAACGTGTTTGAGCGGTTTTTCCGCTCATTGACCTTGAAATCCTGTGAGTGCCACTCGCGCTATTCCCGACTTGAAGCCTGGTACGTGGACGGCGGATCAGGCCTGCCCGGGCTGAGTGGCACTGCCAGTCCAGGCGATTCTGCACAGGCGCGTCAGGCCCGGGCGAACGAGCATCTGCGTGAACTGTTCGCGATCAAGACAGACGCCTGCTCGGCGATTCACAATCTGAGCGACTTCCTCTATGCAATGCAGCACTTTCTGACGGTAGCAGAGCTTGAATTACGTAACGTCAGGTCGACTATTAAACTCTCGCAATTGAACTGCGCTCTGGCGCAGGTCGGGCATGTGCTGAGAGAGGTCAAGTCGATGGCTGAACAAATTCGGTACTGGTCCCGGGCATAAAAAAAGGTCCATGACATGTCATGGACCTTTTGTAGTTACAACAAGCCGTATTACACGTAGAACGATTTCAGCGGCGGGAAGCCATTGAACTCGACGGCGCTGTAGCTGGTGGTGTACGCACCGGTCGACAACCAGTACAAACGATCACCGATCGCCAGGTTCAGCGGCAAACCGTACTTGTAGTTTTCGTACATGATGTCGGCGCTGTCGCAGGTCGGGCCGGCGATAACCACTTCTTCCACTTCGCCTTTCTTTTCGGTCCAGATCGGGAACTTGATGGCTTCGTCCATGGTTTCGATCAGGCCGGAGAACTTGCCCACATCCGTGTACACCCAGCGCTCGACGGCGGTGCGGGATTTGCGTGCAACCAACACCACTTCACTGACCAGGATGCCGGCGTTGGCGATCAACGAACGGCCCGGTTCCAGGATGATTTCCGGCAGATCGTCGCCGAAATCTTCCTTGAGGAAGCGGATGATTTCTTCAGCGTAGGTTTCCAGGCTGTTGGTGCGGGTAATGTAGTTGGCCGGGAAGCCGCCGCCCATGTTGATCAGCTTCAGGTGAATGCCGTCTTCTTCTTTCAGGCGTTCGAAGATCACTTTGACCTTGGCGATCGCTGCGTCCCAGACGCTGATGTCGCGCTGTTGCGAGCCGACGTGGAACGAGATGCCGTAAGGCACCAGGCCCAGGTCACGAGCGAGGATCAGCAGGTCCATGGCCATGTCGGTCTGGCAGCCGAATTTGCGCGACAAAGGCCAGTCTGCGGTGGTCGAGCCTTCGGTGAGGATGCGCACATAGACTTTCGAACCCGGTGCAGCCTTGGCGATGTTGCGCAGGTCGGCTTCGGAGTCGGTGGCATACAGACGCACGCCCTTCTCGTAGAAGTAGCGGATGTCCTTGGATTTCTTGATGGTGTTGCCGTAGCTGATGCGATCCGGGCCAACGCCCTGGTTCATCACTTTATCGAGCTCGTAGATCGAGGCGATGTCGAAGTTCGAGCCTTTCTCTTTGAGCAGGTCGATGATTTCGACGGCCGGGTTGGCCTTGACGGCGTAGTAGACCTTGGCGAATTCGAAACCGGCGCGCAGGTCGTCATAGGCCTGGCTGATCATCGCGGTGTCGATAACCACGAACGGGGTTTCTTGTTTGTCGGCGAATGCCTTCATTTTCTGAAAGGTATCGCGCGCGAAATAGTCTTCGACGTTGATCGACATGCTGGGAACTCCTACTGGCAAACTGAAATTATCAATGGGTGCAAATGAACGTCCTCCGTATCCCCACTTTGGTTCGCCTACTTCCCAAGGCATGTCGCCGAAAGCAAAAAGGCCATGGGAAGCGGTGCTTTCCCTTGGCCTTGCTGTCTCGTCGTCAGTACTTGAGCCGGATGGATCGTTTCCAGCATGGACGTTCGGCGCGAACTTTAGGGCGTGAGGGGCTTGAGATCAACAAAAAATGTCGCGTTTTTGCACTTGTCTGACGCACGTTGCCGCCAGCTCTCCTTGTACTCGACACAGATGACAGGCCGATGTTCCCGAGGAAATCTGAAGTGTTAAAAATACCTGCACGTTCGACGCTTATGTCTGCCAACTCAAAGACAACTGCGATGGCGTCAACATCGGCGACGATAGCTGCGAAAAGCTCGGTTGAGCGATTTTTTGACTGTTTCGGCGGACCTTTTTAGAGGCCGCTTGCCGAGGCAGGTGTTGATATTTTTTTCCGGTCACAGGCTGTGCGATTTTTGTGGGAGCGAGCCTGCTCGCGATGGCAATTTCAAATTCAACATCGTCGTTGGCTGACCATGCGCTATCGCGAGCAGGCTCGCTCCCACAGTTTTTGCATTTTTACCCAGCGATTCCGGCTGTCAGGCGACTGCCTCGGCCGGCGACACGATATTGGTTTTCATGCCCCGTGAGCGTCCTGAACTCAGATAGGCCGCAATCGACTCCTGCGTCACTTCACCCAAAAACACCCGCTCGGCATCCATCACCGGCAACCACGAACGGTTGAACTCGTACATCCGCGACAACAGGATGCGCAAATGCTCGTCGTACGCCGCCGTGGCATTGAACTCACGCAGGTACTGCGTGCAAGCCCCGGTCTGACGGTGCAGGTCGCGACGTCGTACATAACCGAGCGCCTTGTTCTCACCGTCCGTGACCACGACATAACGACGGTCATGTTCATCCATCAACTCCAGGGCTTCAGTCACCGGCGTCTCCGGGCTGACGGACGGTGCGTTGTCCGCCGCGTCTTCGGCCTTCACCAGCAGCAGACGCTTGAGCGTGCTGTCCTGGCCGACGAAGTTGCTGACAAAGTCGTCCGCCGGGTGCGCCAGCAGCGTGTCCGGGTGATCGATCTGCAACAGCTTGCCGGCGCGGAAGATTGCAATCTTGTCGCCGAGCTTGATCGCTTCGTCGATGTCGTGGCTGACCATGATCACGGTCTTGTTCAGCGCCCGTTGCATCTCGAAGAACTCGTTCTGGATCATCTCGCGGTTGATCGGGTCGACCGCGCCGAACGGTTCATCCATCAACAGCAACGGTGCATCCGCCGCCAGTGCGCGAATCACGCCGATCCGTTGCTGCTGACCACCGGACAATTCGCGCGGATAACGATTCAAATACTGCTTGGGCTCAAGCTTGATCATGCTCATCAACTCGCGGGCGCGGTCGTGGCACTTCTGTTTGTCCCAGCCCAGCAGGCGCGGAACGATGGTGATGTTTTCTTCGATGGTCATGTTCGGGAACAGGCCGATCTGCTGGATCACGTAACCGATGTTGCGGCGCAGGGTCACTTCGTCGAGGCCGGTGGTGTCTTCGCCGTTGATCAGGATTTTGCCCGAAGTTGGCTTGATCAGGCGGTTGATCATTTTCAGCGTGGTGCTTTTGCCGCAGCCCGATGGCCCGAGGAACACACAGATTTCGCCTTCATTGACGGTCAGGCTGACCGAGTCCACGGCTTTCACATCTTTGCCGTTGCTTTGGAAAGTCTTGCTGAGGTTTTGAAGTTCGATCATTTGAGCAGTCCTTTTGGAGTCAGCGTGCGTTGCAGCCATTGCAGAAGCAGGTCGGCGAAGATGGCCAGCAGGCTGACCAGCACGGCGCCGACGATCAGCATCGACATGTCGCTGCGGCTGATGGAGGCGAGAATGAGGACGCCGAGGCCACCGGCGCCGATGGTCGCGGCGATGGTCATGACACCGATGTTCATGACCACGGCGGTGCGCACGCCGGCGAGGATCACCGGCACGGCGATGGGCAGTTCGACCATGCGCAGGCGCTGGCCGAAGGTCATGCCGATGCCGCGTGCGGCTTCGCGAATGCCCGGTTCGACGCCAGTCAGGGCGAGGTAGGTGTTACGCATGATCGGCAGCAACGAGTACAGAAACACTGCCGTGATCGCAGGCATCGGGCCCAGGCCCTGGCCGAATTTGGAGTAGAACGGCAGCAGCAGGCCGAACAGTGCAATCGACGGCACGGTCAGCAGCACCGTGGCGCTGGCTTGCAAGGGGCCGGCGAGCGTCGGGAAACGTGTCATCAGAATGCCCAGCGGCACGCCGACCAGAATCGCCAGGGTCACGGCGATGCCGACCAAGGTGATGTGTTGCCAGGTCAGGTGCAGCACCAGCGGCCAGTCGAGATGGGAAAAGGCGTTGAGAAATTCCATGACTTTTCCTCCTTAGTTGATGGGGTGCTGGCGCAGGAAATCGGCAGCAACGGATGAAGGGCTTTCGTGATCGACATCGACCCGCGCGTTGAGCTGGCGCATGGTTTCGTCATCGAACAGCTCGGCCAGCGGTTTGATCTCTTGCGCCAGTTGCGGGTGGGCATCGAGGTAAACCTGACGCACCACCGGCGCGGCGGTGTAGTCCGGGAAGTAGTGCTTGTCGTCTTCAAGCAGTTTCAACTTGAAGGCGTTCAAGCGACCGTCGGTGGTGTAGACCAGACCGGCAAACACCTGGCCATTGCGCAGGGCGGTGTAGACCAGGCCTGCATCCATCTGGCGGATGTTTTTGCGCGTCAGGTTCATGCTGTAGAGGTCGACCATGCCGTCCAGACCGTCGGAGCGGTTGGCGAACTCGGTGTCCAGCGCGACCAGGTGATTAGTCTTCGCCTCAGCCTGCATCACCGTGTTCAGCTCGCTGATGGTGTTGATCTGCGGGTAGGCCTTCGCGGTTTTTTCCGGCAGGGCCAGGGCGTAGGTGTTGCTGAACTTCGACGGGGTCAGCCAGACGAGGCCTTTTTTCGCGTCGAGTTCTTTCACCTTGGCGTAGGACTGAGCGCTGTCGAGTTTTTCGGTGACGTGGTTGTAGGCCACCAGCGACACGCCGGTGTATTCCCACATCAGGTCCAGTTGGCCACTTTCGTGGGCGCTGCGAGCGAGGTTGCTGCCCAGACCGCCAGTCACCTGGGTGTCGTAACCCTTGGTGCGCAGGTACTGGGAGGTGATTTCCGCGAGCAGGGTTTGTTCGGTGAACACCCGGGCGCCGATGCGGATCACCGGTTTTTCAGCGGCTTGGGCAAATCCTGCGAGCAGCAGGACGCAGCCTAAGAATAAGCATGTTCTTTTCATGAGATTTCCTTTGCCGAGGCTTAAGACGGGCGCAGACCGCGTTCGAGCCAGAGGCGGCTGGCGAGTGTCACCAGGCCGTCGAGCAGCAAGGCCAGCAGGGCGGTGCAGGCCGCGCCGAGCAGCAGTTGCGGCTGATTGTTCAGGGCGATGCCGGGGAAAATCAGGCTGCCCAGACTATTGGCGCCAATCAGGAACGCCAGCGGTGCAGTACCGACGTTGATCGCCAGCGCCACACGCACGCCGCCGATGATGATCGGCACGGCGTTCGGCAGTTCGACCCGCCACAGCACTTGAGTCGGCGTCATGCCGATGCCGACGGCCGCTTCCTTGAGGGAACCCTGAACATTTTTCAGGCCTTCATAGGTGTTGCGCACGATCGGCAACAGCGAGGCGAGGAACAGGGCGAAGATCGCGGGGCCGCTGCCGATGCCCAGAATCCCCAGGGCGATGGCCAGTACGGCGAGTGGCGGCACGGTGTTGCCGATGTTGAAGATCTGCATGAAGCGTTCGGCGCGTCCCACCATGGTCGGACGGCTGAGGAAGATACCGGCGGGTATGCCCACAACAAGGGCGGCCAGCATGGAGGCGAGGACGAGAATCAGATGAGCTTGCAGGTAAAACAACAAATCGTCGCGGTACTGTTCGATCGTGTTGATGCCAATCCAGTGGACCAGCAGGGCCAGAAGGGCGACGACAACCGCACCTCCTGTCAGCCCTTTGCCATAGCGAATAGCCACAGGCGGACTCCTTTTTTCTTTGTCGGCGAACGCAGCTTCGTGTGGCAATGCCAGTCCTGGCTGCCGAAGTAAGCGTTCGCGAGAAGCAGCGCGTTCTATGCCCGCGAAGGGACATGAATCGAGCCATAAGCGCAGCCTCGTCAGGCTAACTTGCTGATTTTTCAGCCCCTGGGACGAGTGCCGTAACAGGGGAGTGGACGCCTCCACCTTTTAAAAGGTTCCATAATTAGCAGCAGATAGCCACCCTTGATGCCGACGGGTACCTGCCCGATGCCATAACACCCACCTGTAGGAGCCGGCTTGCTGGCGATGGAATCACCTCGGTGTATCTGACAGGCCGAGGTGCGGCCATCGCCAGCAAGCCGGCTCCTACAGGTTGCATTTTTGCTGCTCCTCACCGGGCGGGCGGTGGTCCGTGGCGGTCGGTTTGCGCTATACTCGCCGCCCTTTTTTGAATCACCGCCAGGCGATTTCCCATGACCAAACAGGCCGCCGAAGTCGCGAAACGCCGCACTTTCGCCATTATTTCCCACCCCGATGCCGGTAAAACCACCATCACCGAGAAGCTCTTGCTGATGGGCAAGGCGATTGCGGTTGCCGGCACGGTGAAGTCTCGCAAGTCCGACCGCCATGCCACCTCCGACTGGATGGAAATGGAAAAGCAGCGGGGTATCTCGATTACCACGTCGGTCATGCAGTTCCCGTATCGCGATCACATGATCAACCTGCTCGACACCCCGGGCCACGAAGACTTCTCCGAAGATACCTACCGCACCCTGACGGCGGTGGACTCGGCATTGATGGTCCTCGACGGCGGTAAGGGTGTAGAGCCACGGACCATCGCGCTGATGGACGTCTGCCGTCTGCGTGACACGCCGATCGTCAGCTTCATCAACAAACTCGACCGTGACATCCGCGACCCGATCGAACTGCTCGACGAAATCGAAGCGGTCCTGAAGATCAAGGCCGCGCCGATCACCTGGCCGATCGGTTGCTACCGCGATTTCAAAGGCGTTTATCACCTCGCCGACGACTACATCATCGTGTACACCGCCGGCCACGGCCACGAGCGCACCGATGTGAAAATCATCGAAAAGCTCGACTCCGATGAAGCCCGCGCGCACTTGGGCGACGAGTACGATCGCTTCGTTGATCAACTGGAACTGGTTCAGGGCGCCTGCCACGAATTCAACCAGCAGGAATTCCTCGACGGCCAACTGACCCCGGTGTTCTTCGGTACCGCACTGGGCAACTTCGGTGTCGATCACGTGCTCGACGCCGTGGTCAACTGGGCACCGAAACCGCTGGCCCGTGTCGCCAACGAGCGCACCGTGGAGCCGGTCGAAGAGAAATTCAGCGGCTTCGTGTTCAAGATCCAGGCGAACATGGACCCGAAACACCGCGACCGTATCGCCTTCATGCGCATTTGCTCCGGCAAGTACGAAAAAGGCATGAAGATGCGCCACGTGCGCACCGGCAAGGACGTGCGGATCGGCGATGCCCTGACGTTCTTCTCCTCCGAGCGTGAGCAACTGGAAGAAGCGTTTGCCGGCGACATCATCGGCCTGCACAACCACGGCACCATCCAGATCGGCGACACTTTCACCGAAGGCGAAGTCCTGGGCTTCACCGGTATCCCGCACTTCGCCCCGGAACTGTTCCGTCGCGTGCGTCTGCGTGATCCGCTGAAATCCAAGCAACTGCGCCAAGGCTTGCAGCAACTGGCGGAAGAGGGCGCGACCCAGGTGTTCTTCCCCGAGCGCAGCAACGACATCATCCTCGGCGCCGTCGGTGTGCTGCAGTTCGACGTGGTCGCCAGCCGCTTGAAAGAGGAATACAAGGTTGAGTGCTCCTACGAGCCGATCACCGTGTACTCCGCGCGCTGGATCGATTGCGACGATAAGAAGAAGTTCGAGGAGTTCCGGGTCAAGGCCGTGGAAAACCTCGCGGTCGACGGCGGTGGTCACTTGACCTATCTGGCGCCGACCCGCGTCAACCTGGCGCTGATGGAAGAGCGCTGGCCGGACGTGAAATTCCGTGCGACGCGTGAGCACCACTAAGCGCTGAGCTGCAAAACCAGAAGCCCCGGTCGCGAAAGCACCGGGGTTTTTTAATGCCCGGCATAAATCCCCCCTGCAGGAGCCAGCTTGCTGGCGATGGACCAGAGAACGCCGCGTTAATCCTGACAGCGCGCGTTATCGTTAATGACCATCGCCAGCAAGCTGGCTCCTACAGAAAAGCATCGTGTTAGCGGGTTTGGTTATAGGTCATATTCACAACCAATCTCTAAAGCCAGCGCATTCCGTCTCTTCGTTAGCGTCCTATCTGGAGAACCCGGCTGATCGGAACTAGATTTCAAAGAGCGCCAGACAGGTACAGATGTTTCACCTGCAAAAGGATGGAATCGACTATGAACAGGTTGCTACGCGTTGTGCTGCTGTTGAAGGTTTTGCTGATGCTGGCCCTCGGCAGTTCGGCGGTCTGGGCCGAGTGTGAGGATCACGAAAGCCAGGCGTCGAGCGGGCAGGTAACGCACACCGGCATGATGATCGCCAAGTCCGAATCAGAGCCCGGTGATCAGGGGCAGGGCGGCAGCGCGGACGATGATGATACGACCACCGACGAGCCGGACAGTGATGAGGAAGAAGGGGCCTGAGTAGCAGGCAAAATAAAACCCCTTCGACCCGATTGACGCGCAATCGAAGCAGAAGAGGTTTTTGAACAGAACACCTATCCCTTGTAGGAGCGAGCCTGCTCGCGATGGAGTATCAGTAACAGCCGTGTTGGCTGACACTCCATCGCGAGCAGGCTCGCTCCTACAGGTTTTTTCAGCCCGCTGTTACGCCGCGCCGTCGAGGAATTGCTCCGCGTAGTGGCAAGCCACCTGGCGGTTATCGAGAGGGCGCAGGGCTGGCTCTTCGGTTTTGCAGCGCTCCGTCGCGTACGGGCAGCGCTTGTGGAAAGCGCAGCCCGATGGCGGGTTCAGCGGGTTGGGCAACTCGCCGACGATTTTGATCTTCGGCTTGTTCGGGTCCGGGTGAATGGTCGGCGTGGCCGACAGCAACGCCTGGGTGTACGGGTGCAGAGGACGTTCGTAGATGTCGTTCTTCGGGCCCATTTCCACCGGGCGACCGAGGTACATCACCATCACGTCATCGGCAACGTGTTGCACCACGGCCAGGTTGTGCGAGATGAACACGTAGGCGGTGTTGAACTCTTGCTGCAGGTCCATGAACAGGTTCAGCACCTGCGCCTGGATCGACACGTCCAGCGCCGAGGTCGGTTCGTCCGCGACCAGCACTTTAGGCTGCAGCATCATGGCGCGGGCGAGGGCGATCCGCTGGCGCTGACCGCCGGAGAACATGTGCGGATAGCGCTGGTAATGCTCAGGGCGCAAACCCACCTGCTTCATCATCGCCTGCACTTTCTCGCGACGCTCGGCTGCGCTAAGGCTGGTGTTTATCAGCAGCGGTTCGGCGAGTTGATCACCGACTTTCTGCCGAGGGTTCAACGAGGCGTAAGGGCTCTGGAACACCATCTGCACGTCTTTGCGCAGTTGTTTGCGTTGAGCCTTGTCAGCTCCGGCGACTTCCTGCCCGGCGATTTTCAAGGAGCCGGAAGACGGCTCTTCGATCAGCGTCAGGGCGCGGGCCAGGGTGGATTTGCCGCAACCGGATTCGCCCACGACAGCGAGGGTCTTGCCGGCTTCCAGTTCAAACGACACACCGTTCAGGGCGCGTACGGTCGCATGGCCCTTGAACAGGCCGCGGGACACTTCGTAGTGACGGGTGAGGTCGCGGGCGGTAAGTACGACGGCCATTACGCCACCTCCTGGTTCAGCGGGTAGAAGCAGCGGGCGAGGCTGTTGCTTTTCGGGTCAAGGGTCGGACGCTGCGCACGGCAGCTGTCCTGCACATACGGGCAGCGCGGCGACAGCAGGCAGCCTTGCGGACGGTCGTAACGACCGGGAACGATGCCCGGCAATGTCGACAGGCGTGAGGCGCCGAGGCTGTGTTCCGGAATCGCCTTGAGCAGCGCTTCGCTGTACGGGTGCGCCGGAATGTCGAACAGTTGTGGCACATGACCGACTTCTACGGCCTGGCCGGCGTACATCACGCACACACGCTGGGCGGTTTCGGCCACGACCGCGAGGTCGTGAGTGATCAGCACCAGGCCCATGTTCTGCTCTTTCTGCAACGCCAGGAGCAGGTCCATGATCTGCGCCTGAATCGTCACGTCCAAAGCTGTGGTCGGTTCGTCGGCGATCAGCAGTTTCGGCTCGCCGGCAATCGCCATGGCGATCGCAACACGCTGGCTCATGCCGCCCGACAGTTGATGCGGGTAGGCCTCCATACGGCTGGCGGCGCCCGGGATTTCCACTTTTTCCAACAGTTCGATGGCGCGTTTGCGCGCTTGCTTGCCGGACATTTTCAGGTGCAGGCGCAGCACTTCTTCGATCTGGAAACCGACGGTGTAGCTCGGGTTCAGCGCGGTCATCGGGTCCTGGAAGACCATGGCCAGGTCTTTGCCGACGATTTGCCGACGCTGACGGTTGCTGAGCTTGAGCATGTTCTTGCCGTCGAAATTCAGGGCGTCGGCGGTGACGATCCCCGGATGTTCGATCAGGCCCATCAGCGCCATCATGGTCACGGATTTACCCGAACCCGACTCGCCAACGATGGCCAGCACTTCGCCTTTGTCCACGGAAATGTCGAGCCCGTCGACCACCGGAACGGCGTTCTTGTCGCCGAAGCGAACGTTGAGATTCTTGATTTCTAACAGTGACATTTGAATCTCCTCAGGCGGCGTTCTTGAGTTTCGGGTCCAGCGCATCGCGCAGGCCGTCGCCCATCAAGTTGATTGCCAGCACGCTGAGCAAAATGGTCAAACCAGGCAGGCTTACTACCCACCAGGCGCGTTCGATGTAGTCGCGAGCCGAAGCCAGCATGGTGCCCCACTCAGGGGTTGGCGGTTGTACGCCAAGGCCCAGGAAGCCAAGGGCTGCGGCATCGAGAATCGCCGAGGAGAAACTCAGGGTGGCCTGAACGATCAGCGGCGCCATGCAGTTGGGCAGCACGGTGACGAACATCAGGCGTGGCAGACCGGCACCGGCCAGGCGCGCGGCGGTCACGTAGTCGCGGTTCAGCTCGCCCATCACCGCAGCGCGGGTCAGACGAACATAGGACGGCAACGAAACGACGGCGATGGCAATGATGGTGTTGATCAGGCCAGGGCCGAGGATGGCGACAATCGCCACGGCCAGCAGCAGCGAGGGCAGGGCCAGCATGATGTCCATCAGACGCATGATGGTCGGGCCAAGGATGCGGGGGAAGAAGCCGGCGAACAGACCGAGCAGGATGCCCGGGATCAGCGACATCACCACCGACGACAAGCCGATCAGCAGGGACAGGCGCGAACCGTTGATCAGGCGCGACAGCAGGTCGCGGCCCAGTTCATCGGTGCCGAGCAGGAACTGGATTTGCCCGCCTTCCAGCCAGGACGGCGGGGTCAGCAGGAAGTCACGGTATTGCTCGCTCGGGTTATGCGGCGCGACCCACGGCGCGAAGATCGCGCAGAAGATCACCAGCAACATGAACATCAGGCCGGCGACGGCGCCTTTGTTCTTGGAGAACGCTTGCCAGAATTCTTTGTACGGGGACGGGTACAGCAGGCTTTGATCGACTGTTACCGCTTGATTTGCAGTTGAAGCTGGAGTGGTCATGGTCATGATCTCAGCGCTGGTGACGGATGCGTGGGTTGGCGAAGCCGTAGAGGATGTCCACGATGAAGTTCACCAGAATCACCAGGCAGGCGATTAACAGGATGCCGTTTTGCACCACGGGATAATCCCGTGCGCCAATGGCTTCGATCAGCCATTTGCCGATGCCGGGCCACGAGAAGATGGTTTCGGTCAGGACCGCACCGGCCAGCAATGTGCCGACTTGCAGGCCGACCACGGTCAGTACCGGAATCAGTGCGTTGCGCAGGCCGTGTACGAACACTACGCGCGACGGCGACAGGCCTTTGGCCTTGGCGGTCCGGATGTAGTCTTCGCGCAGCACTTCGAGCATCGAAGAACGGGTCATCCGCGCAATCACCGCCAGCGGGATGGTGCCGAGCACGATGGCCGGCAGGATCAGGTGATGCAGGGCATCGAGGAACGCACCGACGTCATCGGCCAGCAGCGTGTCGATGAGCATGAAGCCGGTGCGCGGCTCGATGTCATAGAGCAAGTCGATCCGCCCGGACACCGGGGTCCAGCCCAGGGACACCGAGAAGAACATGATCAGGATCAGGCCCCACCAGAAGATCGGCATCGAATATCCCGCCAGGGAGATGCCCATCACCCCATGGTCGAACAGGGATCCTCGCTTGAGTGCCGCGATCACCCCGGCCAGAAGGCCCAGGATGCCGGCGAACAACAGGGCGGCCATGGACAGTTCCAGGGTCGCGGGGAATAGAGAGCTGAATTCGCTCCACACGCTTTCACGGGTACGCAGGGATTCGCCGAGATCGCCGTGAGCCAGTTTGCCGATGTAGTCCAGGTATTGGGCATACAGCGGTTTGTTCAGACCTAGGCGTTCCATTGCCTGAGCATGCATTTCGGGGTCGACTCGTCGTTCGCCCATCATTACTTCCACGGGGTCGCCTGGAATCATGCGAATCAACGCGAAAGTCAGCAAGGTGATGCCGAAGAACGTGGGGATCAATAACCCCAATCGGCGGGCAATAAAACTAAACATCTTCTGGTGTACCTCATCAGCCGGTTAGGCGTGCCTGGTGTCCCTGGAGTCAGGGACACCGGGAGTTTTCTTATCTACTTCACCTGGGTGGTGGCGAAGTTATTAGTGGTGAGGGGGCTAATGTGATAGCCCTCTACGTTGTTGCGCATAGCGGTGAACATTCTAGTGTGCGCCATGCTGATCCATGGCTGGTCCTGGTTAAAAATAACCTGGGCCTGTTCGTACAGCGCTGCCCGCTCGGCCGGATCGGTTTTTTCGCGAGCCTGGTCGATCAGCGCCTGGAACTTGTCATTGCACCAACGTGCGTAGTTTTCGCCGTTCTTCGCGGCTTCGCAACTGAGCATAGGCGTCAGGAAGTTATCCGGGTCGCCGTTATCACCCGCCCATCCGGCGGAAACCATGTCGTGCTCGCCGTTTTTCGCGCGTTTGAGCATTTCGCCCCATTCCATCACGCGGATGTCGATCTTGATCCCGACCTTGGCCAGGTCAGCCTGCATCATCTGCGCGCCAAGCATCGGGTTCGGGTTGGTCGGGCCGCCACCGTTGCGGGTGAACAGGGTGAAGGTGGTGCCTTCCGGTACGCCGGCTTCCTTGAGCAGGGCGCGGGCCCTGTCCAGATCGCGGGCCGGGTTTTTCAGGCTGTGGTTGTAGCCCAGCAGCGTGTCCGGGAACGGGTTGACCGCCACTGTCGCATTGCCTTTACCAAACAGCGCGTTGACATAAGCCTCTTTATCGAAGGCGATGTCGATGGCTTTGCGCACCCGCACGTCGCTCATGTACTTGTGCGTGGTGTTCATGGCGATGTACGAAACGGTCATCGCGTTCAGTTCATCGACGCTCAGTTTGGCGTCTTTCTTGATGCTCGGGATGTCATCCGGCTTCGGATACAGCGCGACCTGGCACTCGTTGGCCTTGAGCTTTTGCAGGCGCACGTTGTTGTCGGTGGCGATGGCCAGGATCAACGAGTCAGCCGGCGGCTTGCCACGGAAGTAGTCCGGGTTGGCCTTGAAGCGAACCTGAGCGTCCTTGGCGTAACGCTGGAAAACGAACGGACCGGTGCCGACCGGTTTGTTGTTGAGGTCGCCGGTCTTGTTCGTCTTGAGCAACTGGTCGGCGTACTCGGCAGGGTAAATCGAGGAGAACGCCATGGCGATGTCGGCCAGGAACGGCGCTTCGCGGCGGGTCAGGGTGAATTTGACCGTGTTGTCGTCAACTTTCTCGACGCTTTTCAGCAGTTCCTTGAAGCCCATGCTTTCAAAGTACGGGAAGCCCACGCTCGACAGTTTGTGCCACGGGTGATTCGGGTCCAGCTGCCGCTGGAAGCTCCAGACCACGTCGTCGGCGTTCATGTCGCGGGTCGGCTTGAAGTATTCGGTGGTGTGAAACTTGACGCCTTTGCGCAGGTGGAACGTGTAGGTCAGGCCGTCTTCGCTGATGTCCCAGGACTCGGCCAGTGCCGGAATCACTTCGGTGGTACCGGGCTTGAAGTCCGCCAGGCGGTTGAAGATGGTTTCGGCCACCGCATCGGCTGTGACTGCAGTCGTGTATTGAACCATGTCGAAGCCTTCCGGACTGGCTTCGGTGCAAACCACCAAGGGTTTGGCCGAGACGCCAACGGCAACACTCAGCAACGCGGCAGCGATGGCCGCACGTAGGGGAAGCATTTTCATCAAGAGCCCTCTGCAATCAGTTAAGGACAAAAGCCGAACGGTAGATTCGTCACTGAATCAGCCGTTCGGCGGGTGCATTACAGAACGTTGAACGGGATGGTGGTCACGAGACGGAACTCGTTGAGGCTGCCATCCGCCTGGTTTTCGCTGGCGCGGTGAGCGGTGTAGGTCGCGCGGATCGCGGTCGCCTTGAGCGGGCCACTCTGCACGGCGTACGAAGCACCGATGCCGTATTCGTAATGGTGCTCGCCGTCCATTCCTTTCACGTCGCCGTAGCCGGTGCTGTTGTAGTGAGTACCGTCGATGCCCCAGCCGCGCGCCTGGTAGATGTTGAACTTCAGGCCTGGAACGCCGTATTCAGCCATGTTCAGGCCATAGGCGACCTGGAAGGATTTCTCGTTCGGGCCGTTGAAGTCCGACAACAGGGAGTTGGCCAGGTAGATGCCGTTGGTTTCGTGCAGGTAGTCGAAGTACTCGTTACCGTTCACTTCCTGGTACGAGAAGGTCAGGCTGTGAGCCTGGTGGGTCAGGCCGAACGACAGGGAGTAGGTGTCGTTGTCGATCTGGCCGAGCTTGGCTTTACCTTCGTCGACGGTTTTGTAGTAGTTCAGGCCGGTGGTCAGGCTCAGGATCGAGCTGTCGCCCAACACATGGCTGGCGCCGAAGTAGTACTGGTTCCACAGGTCTTCAGCCTGGGTGCCCCACAGGCTGGTGGTCAGGCTGGCGAACGGCTGGTAGGTGATACCGGCGGTGTTGACGTGATCCGCTTCGGCTGTGCCGTCGCCGTATTCGGAGCGGAACTTGCGCTGGCTCTGTTCGGTACGCGGCGAGTTACGGTCGAAGGTGCCGAGGTCGAAGGAGAGGTTTTCCAGCTCTTCGCTGTGCAGGGTCACACCTTCGAAGCTCGAAGGCAGGGGACGGTTACCGATGACATCCACTTGCGGGCTGCTGAAATTCTGGCGACCAGCCGTCAGTGTGGTGTTGGAGACGCGTGCCTTGACGTTGGCCAGGCCCAGTTTGCTCCACTGATCAACAGCGTCACCGCCATTTTCAGTCAGCGTACGGTTGTTACCACGGCCGGAGCGACCTGGCTCAGGCGCACCGCCGTTGCCGGAGGCGAGGTCTTTACGGTCACGGTCCAGGGCAATGGCGTTGTAGGCGGCGATTTCGGTGCTGAAGCCTACAGTGCCTTCGGTGAAGCCCGAGTTGTACTTGATGATCGTGCCTTGCACCCAGTTGATGCGGCGGTCAGTCGTGTGAGTCTCACCATTTTTACGATAGTTGAGCGTCGCGCCCCGCTTGAACGACTCATTCGCATACCAGTTACGCGTGGAACCGGTGACCGATTGCCCTTCAACAAAGCCGGTGGCTTCGCTTTGGGCGCTCTTTTCCTTGACGGTGACCGGTGTGAAAGCCTGACTCTGGGACTCAGCGTAGGCCGTGGCGGTAACGCTGCTGATGGCCAGGGCCAATAACGCGGTGCTGCTCAGTTTCATGGGTGAAGCTCCTTTCTTTCTTTTTTTATACCGGTCTTTTTTTGTGATCCGGCTATTGGTTTTGGAACTCATACAAGGCTTCGCAAACGTTTGCTGTCGGCCTGATCGGCAAATAACGGCAATACGCTTGCGTGAGGGCGGAATCCGCCCCCAGCGTTTTTTGGCTAATCGGTTATTTGTCGATACTGACGCCCGAGAACACGTTGCGGCCGAAAGGACTCACCTTGAATCCTTCGACTTTGGCGCTTAACGGCTGGTTGACCGTCGAGTGAGCGACAGGTGTGATCGGCACTTGCTGCTTGAGCAACTGCTGAGCCTGTTTGTAAAGCACGGTGCGCTGGTCACGGTCGGTGACGACCTTGGCCTGCTTGATCAGCTTGTCGTAAGCCGGATCACACCATTGGGAGTAGTTGTTGCCGCCAATGGCGTCGCAGCTGTAAAGCGTGCCGAGCCAGTTGTCCGGGTCCCCATTGTCACCGGTCCAGCCAATCAGGCTGACGTCGTGCTCGCCATTCTTGGTGCGCTTGATGTACTCGCCCCATTCGTAGCTGACGATCTTCACTTTGAGGCCGATCTTCGCCCAGTCAGCCTGGAGCATCTCGGCCATCAACTTGGCGTTGGGGTTGTAGGGACGCTGAACCGGCATCGCCCACAGGGTAATTTCGGTGCCTTCTTTCACGCCGGCAGCCTTGAGCAGTTCCTTGGCTTTTTCCGGGTTGTAGGCGGCGTCTTTAATGGTCTCGTCGTAGGACCATTGGGTCGGCGGCATGGCGTTTTGCGCCAGTTGACCGGCGCCTTGGTAAACGGCGTTGAGAATGCTTTGTTTGTTCACCGCCATGTCCAGCGCCTGGCGCACTTCGAGCTGGTCGAATGGCTTGTGGCGCACGTTGTAGGCGATGTAACCGAGGTTGAAGCCAGGCTTTTCGATGAGCTTGAGATTCGCGTCGTTCTTCAGCGCTTCGACATCGGCAGGACGAGGGTGCAGGGTGATCTGGCACTCGTTGGCCTTGAGTTTCTGCACCCGCACCGAGGCGTCGGTGTTGATGGCGAAAATCAGGTTGTCGAGCTTGACCCGGCTCGGGTCCCAGTACTGCTTGTTGCCGCTGTAACGGATGTTGGAGTCTTTCTGGTAGCTCTTGAACACGAACGGCCCGGTGCCGATCGGCTTCTGGTTGATGTCGCTCGGCTTGCCTTCGGCCAGCAGCTTGTCGGCGTATTCGGCGGACAGGATGGCAGCAAAGCTCATGGCGATGTTCTGGATGAACGCGGCGTCCACGCTGTTGAGCGTCATGACCACGGTCAGCGGCCCGGTCTTTTCGACCTTGGCGATGTTCTTGTTCAGGCTCATCCCGTTGAAATACGGGAACTCGGTTGGATAAGCCTTACGGAAAGGTTGCTGCGGATCGAGCATGCGATTAAACGTGAACAGCACGTCATCGGCGTTGAAATCACGGCTCGGCGTGAAGTACTTGGTCGTATGAAATTTCACCCCTTCGCGCAGGTGAAAGGTGTACTTGAGGCCGTCTTCGGAAATATCCCAGCTCTTTGCCAGGCCTGGTACGACGTTGGTGGCGCCTTTTTCGAATTCTGCCAATCGGTTGTACAACGGCTCGGCGGCGTCGTTATCGGTCGCGGTCGTGTACTGCGCGGTGTCGAAGCCAGCCGGGCTGCCTTCGGAGCAGAACACCAGGCTGTTGTTGGCGGCCTGGCTGATGGAAGTGGCGGCCAGCAGGCCGGTGCCCAGCAATGCGGATAAAACCAAGGTATGGCGCATGACGCTCCCTTTTCTCTTTCGCTAAGTGTTTTCAATGCGCCGCTGTCCCGTCCGGGGACGTGGAGGCGTCACTGATCTCAAGCCATGAGGTACAGCAAAAACCGAGAGCCCACGCGTGCACTGGTCAGAACCCGACGGTAAGAGCCGCGAGTCTGGCAGTAAATGCGTAGAGTCCTAAAGACTCGTAGGAAAGGGCAACGCGTCCGACGCCGCAGCTGTAATGCTCAGCGGAATAGGATGTAGGTTGTTTCCTGCTTTCTCGGTAGAAAAAGCAACGGCGACGTCAAAAACGTCGCCGTTGCCAAATCTTATTTGCTGACGCTAACGCCGTAGAAGGAGTTCAAGCCGAATGGGCTGATCTTGAAATCCTGCACTTCGTTGCGCATGGGTTGGAACACCGTCGAGTGAGCGATAGGTGTCATTGGAACAGCGTCTTTGAGGACGTGTTGCGCCTGCTTGTACAGTTCGGTGCGCTTGCCCTGGTCGGTTGTGCGCTTGGCTTCTTTGACGATGCCGTCGAACTTCTTGTCGCACCACTTGGAGAAGTTGTTGCCTTGCAGCGAGTCGCAGCCGAACAGCACGTTCAGCCAGTTGTCCGGGTCACCGTTGTCGCCGCTCCAGCCAATCAGCATCGCGCCGTTTTCGCCGCCTTTGGAGCGCTTGATGTACTCGCCCCATTCGTAGCTCTGGATTTTGGCCTTGATACCGATCTTCGCCCAGTCGGACTGCAGCATTTCTGCCATCAGCTTGGCGTTCGGGTTGTACGGACGCTGCACCGGCATTGCCCATAGAACGATTTCGGTGCCTTCCTTCACACCGGCTTCCTTGAGCAGCTCCTTGGCTTTCTCAGGGTTGTACGGAGCATCCACGATGGTGGTGTCGTAAGACCACTGGGTCGGCGGCATGGCGTTGACGGCCTTTTGACCTGCACCCTGGTAAACCGAGTCGATGATCTGTTGTTTGTTGACGGCCATGTCCAGTGCCTGACGCACTTTCAGTTGGGCCATCGGGTTCGGCTTGTCGTCACCCTTGATCTTGTCCATCACGTTGTAGGCGATGTAACCCAGGTTGAAACCAGCCTGGTCAGGCACCTTCAGGGTTTTGTCTTCTTTCAGCGCCTTCAGGTCGGCCGGACGCGGGAACAGAGTGATCTGGCACTCGTTCTTCTTCAGCTTCTGGATACGCACCGACGGGTCGGTGGTGATGGCGAAGATCAGGTTGTCGATCTTGACGTCGTCAGGCTTCCAGTAGTCCTTGTTCCCGGTGTAGCGGATGTTGGAGTCTTTCTGGTAGCTCTTGAACACGAACGGACCAGTGCCGACCGGCTTCTGGTTGATGTCGGCGGCTTTGCCTTCCTTGAGCAGCTGGGCTGCGTACTCGGCGGACTGCACCGAGGCGAAGCTCATGGCCATGTTCTGGATGAACGCGGCATCTACTTCTTTGAGGGTGAACTTGACGGTGTGGTCGTCGACTTTATCGATCTTGGTGATGTTGGTGTCCATCCCCATGTCGGTGAAGTACGGGAATTCGGTCGGGTACGCCTTACGGAACGGATCATCCTTGTTAATCATGCGATTAAAGGTGAACAGCACGTCGTCGGCGTTGAACTCGCGAGTCGGCTTGAAGTACGGGGTAGTGTGGAACTTGACGCCTTCACGCAGGTGGAAGGTGTAAGTCAGGCCATCATCGGAGATGTCCCACTTGGTCGCCAGACCAGGAATAACGGCGGTGCCGCCGCGCTCGAACTGAGTCAGACGGTTGAACATGGTTTCGGCAGAGGCGTCGAAGTCGGTTCCGGTGGTGTACTGACCAGGATCAAAACCGGCCGGGCTCCCTTCGGAGCAGAACACCAGGTTAGTCGCCGCTTGGGCGAAAGGTGCGGCAGCTAACAAGCTGGCGCCGACTAAAAACGGAATGACCGCGTGTTTAAGCATGGTGGCCTCATGATTTGTTGTCATTTTTGAATTTGAGGACGACCTCGTGAGTCGTGCCTGCGGATACTTATGCAGGGGCCATACCCAATGCAAGATGTTGAATGGCCACAAGCCTTAAACAGTGGCACGAACGTACCTTAATGTCGCATATGTATAAATTGACGCGCATTTGACCGTTTGCGTGTATTTTTTTCGGTGCAAACCACGCACTGACGAAGGGCAACCGGGGCGCTGGGCGCACCCGGTTGGCGCGCGGTGTTACTTATTTATACCCACACCATAGAAGGGTGTGAGGCCGAACGGGCTGATCTTGAAGTCGGTGACTTCCTTGCGCAGCGGCTGGAACACCGTCGAGTTGGCGATCGGCGTGATAGGGACCTGTTGCTTAAGGATTTGTTGGGCCTGTTGATACAGTTTCACCCGCTGCTGTTTGTCCGTGGACACCTTGGCTTGCTGGACGAGTTTGTCGTAGGCCGGGTCGCACCACTTGGCGTAGTTGCTGCCCTTCACGGCCGCGCAGCTGTAGAGCACGCCGAGCCAGTTGTCCGGGTCGCCGTTGTCGCCGGTCCAGCCGTAGATCATCGCGTCGTGTTCGCCGTTCTTGGCGCGCTTGATGTACTCGCCCCATTCATAGCTGACGATGTTGGCCTTGATGCCGACCTTCTCCCAATCCTGCTGGATCATCTGTGCCGACATCCGCGCATTGGGGTTGGAGGCACGCTGCACAGTCATGGCCCACAAGTTAATGGTGGTACCGGGTGCAACCCCTGCTTCTTTCAGTAGCGCCCGGGCTTTTGTCGGGTCGTAGGAAGCGTCCTTGATACTCGGGTCGTAAGACCATTGCGCGGGAGGCAAGGCGTTTTGCGCCAGTTGCCCGGCACTCTGGTAGACAGCCTTGATGATCGCCGGTTTGTCGATCGCCATGTCCAGGGCCTGACGCACCTTGAGCTGGTCCAGCGGCGGGTGTGTCACGTTGTAGGCCAGGAAGCCGAGGTTGAACCCGGCCTGCTTGAGCACGCGCAGGTTCGGGTCTTTCTCCATCACCTCGATGTCGGCCGGGCGCGGGTAACCGCTGACCTGGCACTCGCCGGTCTTGAGTTTCTGCAAGCGCACGGCGGCGTCCGGGGTGATCGAGAACACCAGGTTGTCGATTTTCACATCCTCGGGTTTCCAGTACGCCTTGTTGGCGACGTAGCGGATCTGCGAGTCCTTTTGATAACGCTTGAACACGAACGGGCCGGTGCCGACGGGTTTCTGGTTGATGTCGGCCGCTTTGCCTTCCTTTAACAATTGCGCGCCGTACTCGGCGGATTGCACCGAAGCGAAACTCATCGCCAGGTTCTGGATGAAGGCGGCGTCGATGTTGTTCAGGCTGAAGCGCACGGTGTGTTCGTCGATTTTGTCGACGCTCTTGATCGTTTTGTTCAGGTCCATGTCGGTGAAGTACGGGGACTCGGCGGGATAGGCTTTGCGGAACGCATTCTGCGGGTCGAGCAGGCGCTGGAAGGTGAACAGCACGTCGTCGGCGTTGAAGTCGCGGGTCGGGGTGAAATAGTCGGTGGTGTGGAATTTCACGCCGTCGCGCAGGTGGAAGGTGTAGGTGAGGCCGTCTTTTGACACGTCCCAGTTTGTCGCCAGCCCGGGTTCGACTTCGGTGCCGCCGCGTTTGAATTGGGTGAGGCGGTTGAAGACGGTTTCGGCCGAGGCGTCGAAGTCGGTGCCGCTGGTGTATTGGCTGGGGTCGAAGCCGGCAGGGCTGGCTTCGGAGCAGTAGACCAGGGTGGTGGCGGCTTGTGCGAATGGGGCGGTTGTTGCGAGGGCTAGGGCGAGCAGGAGTGGTTTGACGGTGGTTCTTTCCATGGAGTCCCCGGGGGTTTGGGTCGCTGTGTTTTCCTCAGGGTAGCGTCGTCGACGGGGTGAGCGGAAATATCCGTTTGTGAGGGGGACCCCTCTATCTCGGTATATTCAGGCTGGTTGCCGGATGTGTGCGCATCGACATGTAGGAGCCGGCTTGCTGGCGATGGCGGCCTTATGGCCGACCATATTCCTTCAGGTGTACATATCCATTCCTGCGGTAACGGCCACTTACGGTTTCGCCCTTACGGCGACCGATTTCGCGGATGTACCACGCCTTTGTAGGAGCCGGCTTGCTGGCGATGGCGGCCTGTCAGCCGACCTGATTTCGCGGATGTACCTGAACCTTTGTAGGAGCCGGCTTGCTGCGGGCGGCGTTCCGACGATGGCGTCCGAAACAGCGTCGCAAAATCCGGAATTTTTCGCCAGCAAGCCGGCTCCTACAGGATCGGGTGGCGTCGATTTTCCGGGGGCATAAAAAACGGCGATCACTTTGGTGATCGCCGTTTTTTGTAAGGGCTATCGAATCAAGGCATCAATACTTCAATCGACCCATCCGCCGTCATGCTGACCTGGCTGGTGCCGGCTTCAACTTCCGGCGTAACCGGCGCGGCATCCATGCTGGCCGCTTTCATCATCATCGGCCCACGCATGTACGGTTGTGGATAACCGTTGCTGTTCAGGTTCAGGTTGACGATTTTGTAACCCTTGCCGCCCAGCGCGTCGGTGGCCAGTTGTGCTCGGGCTTTGAAGGCGGTCACGGCGTCTTTGAGCAGGGCGTCTTCGCTGGCCTTGCGGGTTGGCGTGGCGATGGCGAAGTCCATGCCGCCCATTTTCAGGTCGGTGAGCAGTTCGCCGGTCAGTTTCGACAGGGCGGCGAAGTCGGAGCTTTCCAGGCGCAGTTCGGCGCGCTCGCGCCAGCCAGTGATTTTCTGGCCCTTGGTGTCGTAGATCGGGTAGCTGTTGCGGCTGCCCTGGCGCAGGGTGATGTCTTTGACTTGCTTGGCCTGGGCCAGCGCCTTGTTCATGGTGGTGCTGACATCGGCCGCGAGTTTGGCCGGGTCGGTGTTTTGTTCTTCGGTGTAGAGGGTCACGATCATCAGGTCGCGGGCAACTTCCTGACTGACTTCGGCGCGCAGGGAAATCTGGTTGTAATGCAGCTCGTCGGCGGCCATGGCCGGGAGGCTGGCGACGGTGCCAACGCTGAGGGCGAGAAGGGCGGCGCTGCGGCGGAAAGTGTGCATGAAAACTCCTTGGACGATGCGCAGGGGTTAGGTCCGAGCCTGCGTGAAACCATCAGACTCTAGCTTTAATGATCCGGTTCGCACAGTTACAACTTCTATACAGATGGTTGACCGCGTCGCGGCCTTCGCGGACAAGTCGGATCGCCGCCCGCTCGCTCCTACAGCTCTGGGTAGTGCGCGGCAACCTTTGGACTTGTAGGAGCGAGCGGGCGGCGATCCGACTTGCCCGCGAAGGCGGCCTTATAGACGCAGCTGACATTCCTGCCATGTGGCCGTTTGCCGCACTTTTGCCTGTCAGCCCCCGTGCTTGGTTATACTCCGTGCGATCTGCCTGGAGCGCTCATCAGGAGAGCTCATGCTCGCCCCCGTTCAAATCACTTCCGCAACTCGTCAGAATCTCTGGCGGCTGACGTTCATCCGCACATTGGTGTTGGCCGCTCAGGCCGGTTCCGTGGGCCTGGCCTACTGGCTCGACTTGCTGCCGCTGCCTTGGTTTCAACTGGCCGCGACCCTCGGTTGCTCCATGTTGCTGTGCGCGTTCACGGCGATTCGGCTGCGCACCTCCTGGCCGGTTACTGAGCTTGAATACGCCGTACAACTGGCCTGCGACCTGTTTATCCACAGCGCCTTGCTGTATTTCTCCGGCGGCTCGACCAACCCCTTCGTCTCTTATTACCTGGTGCCGCTGACCATCGCCGCCGTGACGTTGCCATGGCGTTATTCGGTGATTCTGTCGGGCATCGCCCTGGCGATGTACACCTTGTTGCTGGCGGGTTTCTATCCGCTGCAAACCTTCCCGATTGCCCGGGAAAACCTGCAGGTCTACGGGATGTGGCTGAGCTTCGCCCTGGCTGCTGCGGTGATTACCTTCTTCGCCGCGCGCATGGCCGAAGAGCTGCGCCGGCAGGAGGAGCTACGGGCCATCCGTCGCGAAGAAGGCCTGCGTGATCAGCAATTGCTGGCCGTCGCGACTGAGGCCGCCGGTGCCGCCCATGAGCTGGGCACGCCGCTGGCGACCATGAGCGTGCTGCTTAAGGAAATGCGCCGGGACCATCACGATCCGATGTTGCAGGACGACCTCAGCGTGCTGCAGGATCAGGTCAAACTCTGCAAAGAAACCTTGCAGCAACTGGTGCGCGCCGCCGAGGCCAATCGCCGCTTGGCAGTGGAGATGCAGGACGTCACCGATTGGCTCGATGAAGCGCTGAACCGATGGCACTTGATGCGCCCGGAAGCCAGTTACCGCTTCCAGCGCCTGGGCCAAGGCACCGTGCCACGCATGGCGCCGCCGCCGGACCTGACCCAGGCGCTGCTGAATTTGTTGAACAACGCCGCTGACGCATGCCCTGAAGGGCTGCAAGTGACGCTGGACTGGAATGCCGAGGACTTGACCATCAGCATTCGCGACCACGGCGCCGGTGTGCCGCTGGCCATTGCCGAACAGATCGGCAAACCGTTTTTTACCACCAAGGGCAAAGGTTTCGGCCTGGGCCTGTTTTTGAGCAAGGCCAGCGTGACACGCGCCGGCGGCTCAGTGAAACTCTACAGTCATGAGGAAGGCGGTACGCTCACCGAGCTGCGCCTGCCCCGTGTCGCCCGAGGAGACGAACATGAGTGAAGAGATCCAAGTCGAAGGCGAAGAACTGCCGCATTTGCTGCTGGTAGATGACGACGCCACGTTCACCCGCGTGATGGCGCGCGCCATGGCTCGCCGTGGTTTTCGCGTCAGCACCGCCGGCTCCGCTGAAGAAGGCCTGACCATCGCCCAGGCCGATATCCCGGATTACGCCGCGCTGGACTTGAAAATGGACGGCGATTCAGGCCTGGTGTTGCTGCCAAAACTGCTCGAACTCGACCCGGAAATGCGCGTGGTGATCCTCACCGGTTACTCGAGCATTGCCACCGCTGTCGAAGCGATCAAGCGCGGTGCCTGCAACTACCTGTGCAAACCGGCGGATGCCGATGATGTCCTTGCTGCGCTGCTCTCCGAGCACGCTGACCTCGACTCCCTGGTGCCGGAAAACCCGATGTCGGTGGACCGTTTGCAGTGGGAACACATCCAGCGCGTGTTGACCGAACACGAAGGCAACATCTCCGCCACTGCCCGCGCCTTGGGCATGCACCGCCGTACGCTGCAGCGCAAACTGCAAAAGCGTCCCGTTCGTCGCTGAACCTGCGCTGAACAAATGCCGGCCGCGCCTCGCGACAAACCGAGCCGATCATCTATGATCGGTTCGTGCGTGTTCTTTTCTTTATCGAGCCTTTTCCATGAATCAGAACGCTGAATATTCCGCGGTCAACGATGCCGTGCGCGGGCAGTTTTTTCGCAAAGTCTGGGCGATGATCACGCCTTATTGGCAAAGCGAAGAGAAGGTCAAGGCCTGGACACTACTGATCGCGGTGATCGCGTTGTCGTTGATCAGCGTGGGGCTCTCGGTGTGGTTCAACACCTGGTACAAGGACTTCTACAACGCTCTGCAGAAGAAGGACGAAGCCGCGTTCTGGCAGCTGATTCTGTATTTCTGCGGGATTGCGGCGGTGGCGATCATCGGTGCCGTTTACCGGCTCTATCTGACGCAGATGCTGACCATTCGCTGGCGTGCCTGGCTCACGGAAAAGCATTTCGCCCGCTGGCTCGGCAACAAGAATTACTACCAGCTGGAGCAGGGCGGTTACACCGATAACCCGGACCAGCGGATTTCCGAAGACCTCAACAACTTCACCTCCAATACCCTGGAGCTGGGCATCGGTTTGCTGCGCAACATTGTCAGCCTGGTGTCGTTCTCGATCATTCTGTGGGGCGTGTCGGGCAGTATCGAAGTGTTCGGTTTCACCATCCCCGGCTACATGTTCTGGTGTGTGCTGGTGTATGCCGTGATCGGTAGCTGGCTGACGCATCTGATTGGTCGTCGCCTGATCGGCCTGAACAACCAACAACAACGCTTTGAAGCCGACCTGCGTTTCTCCATGGTACGGGTTCGCGAAAATGCCGAGACCATTGCGCTGTACAACGGCGAACCCAATGAAAATCGTCGCTTGAGCCACCGCTTCGGGCTGGTCTGGCACAACTTCTGGGACATCATGAAGGTGTCCAAGCGTCTGACGTTCTTTACTGCGGGTTACCAACAGGCCGCCATCATCTTTCCGTTCATGGTCGCCGCACCACGTTATTTCGCTGGCAAGATCGAACTCGGTGATCTGATGCAAATCAGTTCGGCGTTCGGCAATGTGCAGGAGAGTTTCAGCTGGTTTATCAGTGCTTACCAGAACCTCGCCTCATGGCGTGCCACTTGTGATCGTCTGCTGAGTTTCCGTCAGGCCATGACCGACAACGAAGAGCGCGCGCCGGCCATCGACGTACAGAATCAGGGTAATGGGTTGAAGATTCACAACCTGGGCCTCGATCTGGCGGACGGTCGGCATTTGCTGACCAATGCCGACATGACCGTGGAGGAGGGCGAGCGCGTGATGCTCAGCGGCCGTTCCGGCAGCGGCAAGTCCACGTTGTTGCGGGCGATGGGGCATTTGTGGCCAACAGGCCATGGCAGCATTCGTCTGCCGGCGGCGCGCTATTTGTTCCTGCCGCAAAAGCCTTATCTGCCGATTGGCACGCTGCGCGAGGTGTTGAGTTATCCACAGCCTGGCGAAACCTATCCGCAGGAACGCTACGTTCATGTGCTGGAAACCTGTCGTTTGCCGCACCTGGTTTCGCGCCTGGATGAAGCGAATCACTGGCAACGCATGCTTTCGCCGGGCGAACAGCAACGTCTGGCCTTTGCCCGTGCGCTGCTTTATGCGCCGCAATGGCTGTACATGGACGAAGCGACTTCGGCGATGGATGAAGAGGATGAAGCTTCGCTGTATCAGGCGTTGATCGATGAGATTCCGGGGCTCAGCATCGTCAGCGTCGGGCATCGCAGCAGCCTGAAACGCTTCCATCCACGGCATGTGCGCATCGACAACGGCCACCTGGTGGACCAGACCGTAACCGCATAATCACCACAATCCCTGTAGGAGCGAGCGGTGCGGCGATCCGACTTGCCCGCGAAGGCCGTTACGCGGTTTGTAATCAAGACCGCGTCATCGTTCTTCGCGGGCAAGTCGGATCGCCGCACCGCTCGCTCCTACAAAGGGGGGATGGTGATCGTACAACCGCGTTGAGCTATGATGCGGTTTCAGCCGAATTTTTCGAGACAGACGTTCACCATGGAAAACCCGATCGACGCACCACGCCTCCCTCGCAAGCGCCGCAGCCTCGCACAGGAATTGGTGACGGTGCTGTCCGAGCAGATCCGCGATGGTCACCTCAAGCGCGGCGACAAATTGCCCACCGAGTCGGCGATCATGGATGCCCATGGCGTCAGCCGCACCGTGGTGCGCGAGGCGATTTCCCGTTTGCAGGCGGCCGGGCAGGTGGAAACCCGCCACGGCATCGGCACCTTCGTGCTCGATACACCGAGCCCGAGCGGCTTCCGTATCGACCCGGCGACGGTGGTGACGCTGCGTGATGTGCTGGCGATTCTGGAGCTGCGTATCAGCCTCGAAGTGGAATCCGCGGGGCTTGCTGCGCAACGCCGCAGCCCTGAACAGTTGGCGTTGATGCGCGCCGCCCTGGACGCCTTGAACGAAAGCGCGGCCCACGCCAGCGATGCCGTGGCCTCGGACTTCCAGTTCCACCTGCAAATCGCGCTGTCGACCGGCAACCGCTACTTCACCGACATCATGACCCACCTGGGCACCAGCATCATTCCGCGTACGCGCCTCAACTCTGCACGCCTGGCCCATGACGACCAGCAGCACTACATGAGTCGCCTGAGCCGTGAGCACGAAGAGATTTACGATGCGATCGCACGCCAGGATTCCGATGCGGCGCGGGCGGCGATGCGCTTGCATCTGACGAACAGCCGCGAGCGGCTGCGTCATGCGCATGAAGAGGCGCAGGCGCAGCGCTGACATCCCCGTGTTGATGAGATAATTTGTTTTGTTCCCCTTAACGTTCTACGCTAAGTTCCAAGTAGTACGACTCTTTTTCAATTTCCCCGAACTTTACTGTGTAAAGAAGTTCCGCATTACCTTTGTTGGAAATTATGTTGAATACATCGGCGACTGCAAATTTTTTAATGTTGACATTGTCATCTCTAATATTGATTCCGCCGTACCATGAATCGGTTGAACCGTTGTCATTGATGACGTTTATGTAGACCATCGCGAATTGTCCCGGGACTTGGCCATTATATTGAATGCCTACTTCTAAATACTCACCAATATCTGCCAGTTTGAGGGTGTTTCCAGAAAATTGAGGGGTGGTTGGCGCCGCTAGCTCCGGAGATCCAGATGGTTTAAAAGGGGTAGATGTTTTCTTTGCAGTATCGTCCATGTCCATCTCCATTTAATAACAGGTAATCGCGAATACTTATCCGCAACACCAGTTCATCAGAGGGGTTTCATCTCGGCTACTGTCAGAAATTACAGTTTCGACGAGCGGTCAGGGTTTATTCGTTCAGTCAGCTGCTCCTTGGGAAATGCCATCGCGAGCAGGCTCGCTCCCACAGTGGGTCATTGGCGCCACGAATATCGTGTTTACCGAAGACCCCTTGCGGGAGCGAGCCTGGTCGCGATGGGGCCATTAGCTTCAGCCAGTCTTCAGAATCGAACGATCCACCCGCACAGCCAGCTCAGTCGCAGCAGATTTAACATCGAACGTCACACTTCCATGTTTATCCACAACGCCCCGAGCAATCGGCACACCCTTTGCCAACAATTCCAACGGCGCCCTCTCCAGCGATTGCCCCGAAGCCAATTCCAGTTTCAGTTTGATAGTCATCATCGATCTCCTTGTCAGGCCACGTTGCCAGTCGGGTTGTAGTCCTTGAGCAGCAGGTAAGTGCTCCAGCCCCACCAATCATCGACGGTGGCGGTGTCATTCAGGTTATTGACGTCCTTGCGCCGCAGCACCTTGTTGCCCTCGACCTTGAACAGCGGCGAGAAATTGCCCGTCGGGTTCAGTACAGCTTGCAGATCAGGCAGTTTTTTCAATGCCGCGAAACTGCCGGGCGACGGGGCGATGCCGCTGAGGTACGTCGCGAAAATTTCATCCGCCGACACCTGGACCGCTAGATTGACCTGGGCGCGATTGGCGCTGTCGATTGCATCGAAGTAGCGCTTGTCGCCATAAGCGTGCCATTGAACGCCGTCACCATTGCGCACATTGAGGCCGAACTTGCTGTCTTCGTCGTGCATGAAGCGGGTAATCAACGAGCCCAGGTCACTCGGCGTGACCACCGCTGCCAACTGTTTGCGCGGCACCCGCAGGTGGCCGGCGGAAAACAGGTCAGTCAGGTAGTGATCAGCAAAAGCGTTCATCGCGTAAGCCAGTTCCAGCGACGCGTCATCGCCACTGTTGTGGGCGACCACCGCTTGTTGCAATGCCGCCGTATGCCCGGCGATGTAGGCCAGCAGTGCCCACTCGGCGAAGTGGTCTGCGTTGTTGGCGGCCAGTTTCAGGTAGCGGCCCAATGGATACAGGGCCGAGACGAAACTGCCGCCGCCGGTGATCTTGTTCCACTCTTCCGACAACGTATCACCCAATGCGTCATACGCCTCGTGGGGCTGTTTGCCGTCCTTTATCGCCTGTTTAACCGCGGCGATTTCCTTCTGCATGACGCCGAGGATCAGCTTCGCTTCGGCATTTGACGCCGGCAGCACCGCCAGGGAATTGAAGGCCTCGTTAAAGCGCTGGATCCGGTCGGCGGCGGTTGCGCCTTCGCTGACCGGTTTGTCCGGGATTCCATAGAAATCACCGCCCAGTGCAACAACCTGCCCATACGTCAGGGCCAGGCCGTTAGGCAAATGCAACTCGACCTGCGAGGCCGTTATCGCCGGTGCATCCTTGACGAAACGCAGCAGCGTGTTGTCGCCGATGGCGGTGTGTTCACCACCTTCGAACCTCAGCTGTGGCTTGCCTTTCAAGGCGTTGCCGGATGCAGGGGCGGATGGCTGATGGGTGTCGGTCCGGTGCTCGTCGAGGCGCAGGACCAGATGGTCATTGCCCGTAATGGCGATGCCGTTTTCGGTGAACAGATCATCCAGCCCGGCAATGACCTGTTTTGGTTTTTCCTGAGTTTTTGTGTGTAGACCTGACATTTCTATCTCCTTGATATGTCGTCGGTATGTCTCAAACAACTGTATGTATGTACAGTTGTTCAGAGCATAGAGGAGATCTTTCCTACGTCAAGAAAATACTTTTCCGACGCATAAATTTTGGGTGCGGCGATGAAATGCAGTTGACGGTTGTTTTTTAAGTTGTACGATGACCTACAACTTCGGCGCAGGCTGAACGGTTTTCTCACACACACAAACAAACGTTGCTACCCAGGGTGTTCGAATAATGAATCCACAAGAACTGAAGTCCATCCTCTCTTCCGGTCTGTTGTCTTTCCCGGTTACCGATTTCAATGCTCAGGGCGACTTCAATCGCGCGGGCTACATCAAGCGTCTCGAATGGCTGGCCCCATACGGCGCCTCGGCTCTGTTCGCCGCAGGCGGCACCGGTGAGTTCTTCTCCCTGGCGGCCAGCGAATATTCGGAAATCATCAAGACTGCCGTCGACACCTGCGAAACCAGCGTGCCGATTCTGGCCGGCGTTGGCGGTTCGACCCGTCAAGCCATCGAATACGCACAGGAAGCCGAGCGTCTGGGCGCCAAAGGCCTGTTGCTGCTGCCGCACTACCTGACCGAAGCCAGCCAGGACGGCGTTGCCGCCCACGTTGAAGCCGTGTGCAAATCGGTGAAGATCGGCGTGGTGGTTTACAACCGTAACGTCTGCCGCCTGACCGCGCCGCTGCTGGAACGCCTGGCCGAGCGCTGCCCGAACCTGATCGGCTACAAGGATGGCCTGGGCGATATCGAGTTGATGGTGTCGATCCGTCGTCGCCTCGGCGATCGCTTCAGCTACCTGGGTGGTTTGCCGACTGCCGAAGTCTACGCCGCTGCCTACAAGGCCTTGGGCGTACCGGTTTACTCCTCGGCGGTGTTCAACTTCATCCCGAAAACCGCGATGGATTTCTACCACGCCATCGCTCGCGAAGATCACGCCACCGTCGGCAAGATCATCGACGACTTCTTCCTGCCGTACCTGGACATCCGTAACCGCAAATCCGGTTATGCGGTGAGCATCGTCAAGGCGGGTGCGAAAATTGCCGGCTATGACGCAGGTCCTGTGCGTGCGCCGCTGACCGATCTGACCGGCGAAGAGTACGAAATGCTCGCCGCGCTGATCGACAAGCAAGGTGCGCAGTAACACACCCGATTAAACAAGGCCGCTGAGCAATCAGCGGCCTTTTGCGTGAGGAGATTGTTGTGGCTGATACAAAGCGTTTCGATAACTACATCAACGGTGAATGGGTTGCCGGCAGTGAATACTGCGCCAACATCAACCCGTCCGAACTGACCGACACCATCGGTGAATACGCCAAGGCTGATCTGGCCCAGGTCCACGCCGCCATCGACGCCGCTCGTGCTGCGTTCCCGGCCTGGTCGACCTCGGGCATTCAAGCCCGCCACGACTCGCTGGATAAAGTCGGTACTGAAATCCTCGCTCGCCGCGAAGAACTCGGCACCTTGCTGGCTCGGGAAGAGGGCAAGACCCTGCCTGAAGCCATCGGCGAAGTGACCCGCGCCGGTAACATCTTCAAGTTCTTCGCCGGTGAAACCCTGCGTCTGTCCGGCGACTACTTGCCGTCGGTACGTCCGGGCGTCAACGTCGAAGTCACTCGCGAAGCCTTGGGCGTGGTTGGCCTGATCACCCCGTGGAACTTCCCGATTGCCATCCCTGCGTGGAAAATCGCCCCGGCCCTGGCCTACGGCAACTGCGTCGTGCTGAAACCGGCGGATCTGGTGCCGGGTTGCGCCTGGGCGCTGGCTGAAATCATCTCCCGCGCAGGCTTCCCGGCCGGCGTGTTCAACCTGGTGATGGGCAGCGGTCGCGTGGTTGGCGATGCAATGGTTCAGAGCCGGAAAGTCGATGGCATCAGCTTCACCGGTTCCGTCGGTGTCGGTCGTCAGATCGCCGTCAGCTGCGTGTCGCGCCAGGCCAAGGTTCAGCTGGAAATGGGTGGCAAGAACCCGCAGATCATCCTCGACGACGCCGACCTCAAGCAAGCGGTCGAACTGTCGGTACAGAGCGCGTTCTACTCCACCGGCCAGCGTTGCACCGCTTCCAGCCGCTTCATCGTCACTGCCGGCATCCACGACAAGTTCGTCGAAGCGATGGCCGAGCGCATGAAGCCGATCAAGGTCGGCCACGCGCTGAAAACCGGCACCGACATTGGACCGGTGGTCTCGCAAGCTCAGCTTGAACAGGACATGAAGTACATCGACATCGGTCAGTCCGAAGGTGCACGTCTGGTCAGCGGCGGCGGTCTGGTGACCTGCGACACCGAAGGCTACTACCTCGCGCCTACGCTGTTTGCCGACAGCGAAGCGGCGATGCGCATCAGTCGCGAAGAGATCTTCGGCCCGGTGGCCAACATCGTTCGCGTGGCGGATTACGACGCTGCACTGGCCATGGCCAACGACACCGAATTTGGTCTGTCGGCGGGCATCGCCACCACGTCGCTGAAGTACGCCAACCACTTCAAACGCCACTCCCAGGCCGGGATGGTGATGGTCAACCTGCCGACGGCGGGCGTGGATTACCACGTTCCATTCGGTGGGCGTAAAGGTTCATCCTATGGTTCCCGCGAGCAAGGTCGCTACGCGCAAGAGTTCTACACGGTTGTGAAGACCTCCTACATCGGTTCCTGATTCACGCAATACCTGTAGGAGCCGGCTTGCTGGCGATCGCATCACCACGGTGTAAATGACACACCGAGGTGCCTGCATCGCCAGCAAGCCGGCTCCTACAGAACATCGTTATTACCCGCATAAAAATAATCAGTGGGAGTACATCTACATGCAAGCGACCAAGCCGACCCACGTCCGCTATTTGATTTTGCTCATGCTTTTTCTGGTGACCACGATCAACTACGCCGACCGGGCAACCATCGCAATCGCGGGCTCCAGCCTGCAAAAAGACCTCGGCATCGACGCGGTCACCCTCGGTTACATCTTTTCCGCATTCGGTTGGGCCTACGTGGCCGGGCAAATTCCCGGTGGCTGGCTGCTGGACCGTTTCGGCTCGAAAAAAATCTACGCGCTGAGCATTTTCACCTGGTCATTGTTCACCGTGCTGCAGGGCTATGTCGGCGAGTTCGGCATGTCCACGGCAGTGGTTGCGCTGTTCATGCTGCGCTTCCTGGTGGGCCTGGCCGAAGCGCCATCCTTCCCTGGTAACGCACGCATCGTGGCCGCCTGGTTCCCGACCGCTGAACGCGGCACCGCCTCGGCGATCTTCAACTCGGCGCAATACTTTGCCACCGTGTTGTTCGCGCCGCTGATGGGCTGGATCGTCTACAGCTTCGGCTGGCAGCACGTGTTCATCGTGATGGGCGTGATCGGCATCATCTTCTCGGGCATCTGGCTGAAGGTGATCTACAGCCCACGCCAGCACCCGATGATCAACGACGCTGAGTTCAAACACATCGCCGACAACGGCGGCATGGTCGATATGGACCAGGACAAAGGCAAAGGCAAAAAAAGCGACGGTCCGAAGTGGGACTACATCCGCCAGTTGCTGACCAACCGCATGATGCTCGGCGTGTACCTGGGCCAATACTGCATCAACGGCATCACCTACTTCTTCCTGACCTGGTTCCCGGTGTACCTGGTGCAAGAACGCGGCATGACCATCCTCAAGGCTGGTTTCATCGCTTCGTTGCCGGCGATCTGCGGTTTCATCGGTGGTGTGCTCGGCGGGGTGATTTCCGACTACCTGCTGCGCAAGGGCCATTCCCTGACCTTTGCTCGCAAGGCGCCGATCATCGCGGGCTTGCTGGTTTCCAGCAGCATCGTGGCTTGCAACTATGTCGATGTTGAATGGATGGTCGTGGGCTTCATGGCCTTGGCTTTCTTCGGCAAAGGCGTGGGTGCGCTGGGTTGGGCAGTCGTGTCCGATACCTCGCCGAAACAGATTGCCGGTCTCAGCGGGGGCCTGTTCAACACCTTCGGCAACATCGCGTCGATTACCACGCCGATCGTCATCGGCTACATCATCAGCTCCACCGGTTCGTTCAAGTGGGCACTGGTGTTTGTCGGTTGCAACGCACTGGTTGCAGTGTTCAGCTACCTGGTGATCGTTGGCCCGATCAAACGTGTGGTGCTCAAAGAGCCACCGGTCAGCGGCCCTGAAACAAACAACAAATTGTCACAAGCGCATTCCTGAGGAGCGGCGTCATGCAGTTGATTGAACATTCCGACTCGCCGCGCTACATCCGCCTGCACGAGCGAGACAACGTCGTGATCGTGGTCAACGATCAGGGCGTGCCGGCGGGCACCGAGTTTCCCGATGGCCTGGTCACCGTGGACTTCGTGCCGCAGAGCCACAAGGTCACCCTCGAGGACATTCCCGAGGGCGGTCAGGTGATTCGTTACGGCCAGACCATTGGCTACGCGTTGCAGCCGATTCCGCGCGGCAGTTGGGTCAAGGAAGATCAACTGCGCATGCCCACCGCGCCACCGCTGGACAGCTTGCCGCTGTCCACCGAGGTGCCGGCGGCGCAGGCACCGCTGGAAGGCTTTACGTTCGAGGGTTATCGCAACGCCGACGGCACCGTCGGCACGCGCAACATTCTCGGGATTACCACCACGGTGCAGTGTGTCACCGGCGTTCTGGATCATGCGGTCAAGCGCATCAAGGACGAGTTGCTGCCCAAGTACCCGAACGTCGATGACGTGGTCGCGTTGACTCACAGCTACGGCTGCGGCGTGGCAATCACCGCGACGGATGCGTACATCCCGATCCGCACCGTGCGTAACCTGGCGCGCAATCCGAACCTGGGCGGCGAAGCGCTGGTGATCAGCCTGGGCTGCGAGAAATTGCAGGCCGGGCAGGTGATGCACGAGAACGACAGCTCGGTGGATTTGAGCGATCCGTGGCTGTATCGCTTGCAGGATTCGAGTCACGGTTTCACCGAAATGATCGAGCAGATCATGGCCCTGGCCGAGACTCGATTGAAGAAGCTCGATCAACGTCGCCGGGAAACCGTGCCGGCGTCCGAACTGATTCTCGGCATGCAGTGTGGTGGCAGCGATGCGTTCTCCGGCATCACCGCCAACCCGGCGCTGGGTTACGCCTCTGACCTGTTGCTGCGCGCCGGTGCGACGGTGATGTTTTCCGAAGTCACCGAAGTGCGCGACGCGATTTACCTGCTGACGTCCCGCGCCGAAACCGAGGAGGTCGCTCAGGAACTGGTGCGGGAAATGGACTGGTACGACCGTTACCTGGCCAAGGGCGAAGCGGATCGCAGCGCCAACACCACGCCGGGCAACAAGAAGGGCGGGTTGTCGAACATTGTCGAGAAATCCCTTGGGTCGATCGTCAAATCCGGCAGCAGCGCGATCAACGGCGTGCTGGGTCCTGGCGAGCGCTTCAAGCGCAAAGGCCTGATTTTCTGCGCGACCCCGGCCAGCGATTTTGTCTGCGGGACGTTGCAACTGGCGGCCGGGATGAACCTGCACGTGTTCACCACCGGGCGTGGCACGCCGTATGGCCTGGCGATGGCGCCGGTGGTGAAGGTGTCGACCCGGACCGAACTGGCGCAGCGCTGGCCGGACCTGATCGACATCGATGCCGGGCGGATTGCGACCGGACGCGCGTCGATCGAGGATCTCGGCTGGGAGTTGTTTCACTACTACCTGGATGTGGCCAGCGGGAAGAAACAGACGTGGTCGGAGCGGCACAAGCTGCATAACGACATTACCCTGTTCAACCCTGCACCGATCACGTAAGACCGCGTCATCGTTCTTCGCGGGCAAGTCGGGTCGCCGCACCGCTCGCTCCTACAGAAGATCACCGAACCTGTAGGAGCGAGGCTTGCCCGCGAAGGCTTTCTACCAGACGCCAACGCCCTGGGTGGCTTATCATTAGCCCCCTAACGACGCCCACCCAAGGTGACCCCCGGCATGCTGGCTATCTTCCTCGAAACCCTGAACATCACCGCGCCGGTGTTTGCCATGCTGTTTCTGGGCGTGCTGCTCAAGCGCATCAACTGGATCAACGACAATTTCATCCACACTGCGTCGGCTCTGGTGTTCAACGTCACCATGCCGGCGTTGCTGTTTCTGGGCATCCTGCATGCCGACTTGCACGCCGCGCTGCAACCGTCGCTGCTGATCTATTTTTCGATTGCCACGCTGGTCAGCTTCGCCATCGCCTGGGGCTGGGCGATCTGGAAGTGCCCGCGTGAAGACCGCGGGATTTACACCCAGGGTGCGTTTCGCGGCAACAACGGCGTTATCGGCCTCGCGCTGGCAGCGAGCATGTACGGCGATTACGGAATTTCCCTTGGCGCGATTCTCGCGGCACTGGTGATCCTGTTTTACAACACGCTGTCGACCATTGTGCTGGCGGTGTACAGCCCGGTGATCAAGTCCGACCCGTGGAGTATCTGCAAAAGCGTGATGAACAACCCGCTGATCATCAGCGTGTTTGCGGCGGCGCCGTTTGCGTATTTCAATATTGCCTTGCCGGGCTGGCTGGAGAAGTCCGGGCAGTACCTGGCGCAAACCACGTTGCCCTTGGCGTTGATCTGCATCGGCGGCACGCTGTCGCTGGCGGCGATGCGCAAAAGCGGCAACATGGCACTCAGCTCCAGCCTGGTGAAGATGATCGGCCTGCCGGTGCTGGCGACGCTGGGCGCATGGCTCTGGGGTTTTCGCGGGGCGGAGTTGGGGATTCTGTTCCTGTACTTCGGCAGCCCGACCGCGGCGGCCAGTTTTGTCATGGCGCGTCAGGCCGATGGCAATCATGAACTGGCGGCGGCGATTATTGTGATCACCACGCTGATGGCGGCGGTGACCACCAATATCGGGATCTTTTTGTTGCAGTGGGGTGGGTGGATCTAGCTTCAGATTCTCTGTGCGCTTTAGATCCATTCGCGGGCGAGCCTCGCTCCTACAGAAGGTCATCGAACGTGTAGGAGCGAGGCTTGCCCGCGAAAGCGGCGGACCTGCTTACTCCGGCTTCTGATAGCTATCGATCACTTCCTGCGCCGCCCGAAACGCATCGATCGCCGCCGGCACACCGGCATACACCGCGCAATGCAGCAGAGCCTCGCGAATCTCTTCCACGGTGCAACCGTTGTTCAGCGCGCCGCGCACGTGGCCTTTCAATTCCTGTGGGCACTTCAACGCGGTCAGCGCGGCGAGGGTGATCAGGCTGCGGGTTTTCAGCGGCAAACCTTCGCGGCTCCACACACTGCCCCAGGCGTGTTCATTGACGAAATCCTGCAACGGCTGGGTGAACTCGGTGGCATTGCCCAATGCGCGATCGACGAACGCGTCGCCCATCACTTGGCGGCGGACTTCAACGCCGGTTTTTTTATTGTCGGTCATGGCAATTCCTTCTTGTGGTGTTGGCGACGCCAGGCGCGCAGCGACGTGAACAGCAAAAACGCCAACAGCGCCGGCAGGACGAAAAACAGCATCAGGTGTTCAAGCTTGCCGGCCAGCGGCATGCCGGTGGTGAACGACACCACGTGCAGGCCGTAAGCCAGGTACAAACCCAAAAACAGCAGACCTTCGGCGCGGGTCACCCGGTAGCCGGAATAGAACACCGGCAGGCACAGCGCCGCGACGCCGAGCATCACCGGCAAGTCGAAATCCAGCGCGTTGGGCGAGACCGACAGCGGCGACGGCGCGATCAGTGCGGTAACGCCCAGCACGCCCAACAGGTTGAACAGGTTGCTGCCGATCACGTTGCCTACGGCGATGTCGCGCTGGCCACGCAATGCCGCGATCAACGAGGTCGCCAGTTCCGGCAACGAAGTGCTGACGGCGACGATGGTCAGGCCGATGATCCGTTCCGACAGCCCCAGGTCCGTGGCGACCGACACCGCGGCGCCCAGCAGCAAATGCCCGGCGTAGATCAGCATCGCCAGGCCCGCGACGATCATCAGCAGGCTGCTGAACCACGGAACTTCAGGGCCTTCATGCGGGCTCGTTTGTGGGCGCGCCGAATGCCGCGACTGGCGCAGCAGCAGGCCCAGATACACCATCAGCGCCGCCAATAGCAGGACGCCGTCGACCCGGGTCAGTTCTTCATTCCATGCCAGGACGAACACCAGCAGGCTGGCGCCGATCATCAATGGAATATCCAGGCGCACCAGTTGTCGCGAGACCCGCAGCGGGATGATCAGCGCCGAAAGCCCGAGGGTGACGAGGATGTTGAAGATGCTGCTGCCGATCACGCTGCCGACGGCGATGTCGGCGTTCTGCGCCAGCGTGGCTTGCAGGCTGACGGCCATCTGCGGTGCGCTGCTGCCGAGGGCGACGATGGTCAGGCCGATGATCAACGGTCGAACGTGCAGTCGCGCGGCCACGCGCACGGCGGCGCGCACCATCAGTTCGGCACCGGCGATCAGTAGAACCAGGCCGCTGAGCAGTTCAATCACGCTGAGCAGGGGTAAGTCGGCAAGTCCGAAAATGGTCGGGGCTCCGTGAGTCAGTCGAGGGCTTGCACGCGAACCCGTGCGGTGCCGCTTTTGATCATGCCCAGTTGCTCGGCGGCTTCGTGAGACAAGTCGATCAGGCGCCCGCGAGTGTGCGGCCCGCGATCATTGATGCGGACTACACAGGATTTGTCGTTTTTCAGATTGGTGACCTTCACCCGCGTACCAAAGGGTAGTTGGCGGTGGGCAGCGGTCATGGAATTTTTGTCGAAACGTTCACCGCTGGCGGTACGTTTGCCCTGGTGTTTGGCGCCGTAGTAGGACGCCACGCCTGTCTGGTCGTAACCGTGAGGATCGACGACATCGGTGCTGGCGCAACCGGCCAGTAAAGACAACAGGGCGCAGGCCCCCAGTAGACGTTTCATAAACGGTTTCCCAAAAACAAATGTGGGAGCGGGCTTGCTCGCGAAGGGGTCATTACATCCAACATAAATGCTGAATGTCACACCGCTTTCGCGAGCAAGCCCGCTCCCACAGGGGGTAGAGCCAGGCTTGAATACTGGCTCCATGCTCATCAGCCTTCGAGCTTGCTTTTCAGCAGTTCGTTGACCTGTTGCGGGTTGGCCTTGCCTTTGGAGGCTTTCATGGCCTGGCCGACGAAGAAGCCGAACATCTTGCCACGTTTGGCTTCGTCTGCCGCGCGGTATTGTTCGACTTGCTCGGCGTTGGCCGCGAGCATTTCGTCCAGCACCGCCGAGATCGCGCCGGTATCGGTCACTTGCTTCAAGCCGCGCTTGTCGATGATCTCGTCTGCGCTGCCTTCGCCATTGGCCATCGCTTCAAACACCACTTTGGCGATCTTGCCGGAGATGGTGTTGTCCTTGATGCGCAGCAGCATGCCGCCCAGTTGCTCGGCCGAAACCGGCGACTGATCGATGTCCAGGCCTTGTTTGTTCAACAGGCTGCCCAGTTCAACCATGACCCAGTTGGCCGCCAGTTTGGCGTCGCCGCCAATGCTCGCGACTTTCTCGAAGTAATCGGCTTGCTCGCGGCTGGTGGCCAGGACGCTGGCGTCGTAGACCGACAGACCGAACTGCTCCTGGAAGCGCTCGCGTTTCTGCGGTGGCAATTCCGGCAGGGTGGCGCGCACGTCGTCGAGGAACGAGTTCTCGATGACCACCGGCAGCAGGTCCGGATCGGGGAAGTAACGGTAGTCGTTGGCTTCCTCTTTGCTGCGCATCGGACGGGTTTCGTCCTTGTTCGGGTCGTACAGGCGAGTCTGCTGGATCACCTTGCCGCCGTCTTCGATCAGTTCGATCTGACGCTGCACTTCGGTGTTGATCGCCTTCTCGATGAAGCGGAACGAGTTGACGTTCTTGATCTCGCAACGCGTGCCGAACTCAGCCTGGCCTTTCGGACGGATCGACACGTTGCAGTCGCAACGCAGCGAACCTTCGGCCATGTTGCCGTCGCAGATGCCCAGGTAGCGCACCAGCGCGTGGACAGCCTTGACGTAAGCCACGGCTTCCTTGGCGCTGCGCATGTCCGGCTCGGAAACGATTTCCAGCAGCGGCGTGCCGGCGCGGTTCAGGTCGATGCCGGTGGCACCGTTGAACTCTTCGTGCAGGCTTTTACCGGCGTCTTCTTCCAGGTGCGCGCGGGTGATGCCAACGCGTTTGACCGTACCGTCTTCAAGGGCGATGTCCAGGTGGCCCTTGCCGACAATCGGCAATTCCATCTGGCTGATCTGGTAGCCCTTGGGCAGGTCCGGGTAGAAATAGTTTTTACGGGCGAACACGTTGTGCTGGCCGATCTCGGCATCGATAGCGAGGCCGAACATCACGGCCATGCGCACCGCTTCCTGGTTCAGCACTGGCAAGACGCCAGGCATGCCGAGGTCAACCAGGCTGGCCTGGGTGTTCGGCTCGGAACCGAAAGTGGTGGAGCTACCGGAAAAGATTTTCGACCGGGTGGTGAGCTGGGTATGAATCTCCAGCCCGATCACGACTTCCCATTGCATGTGTTTCTCCTCAGAAGCCGGTTGGGGTGCGGGTGTGCCAGTCAGTGTTCAACTGATACTGATGGGCAACGTTCAACAGGCGACCTTCCTGGAAATACGGGGCGAGCAGTTGCACGCCGACCGGCAGGCCATCGACGAAACCGGCGGGCATGGACAAGCCCGGCAGGCCGGCGAGGTTGGCGGTGATGGTGTAGACGTCTTCCAGATAGGCAGCGACCGGGTCGCTGCTCTTGGCGCCAAGCTTCCAGGCCGGGTTCGGCGTGGTTGGGCCGAGGATGATGTCGACTTCATTGAAAGCCGCCATGAAGTCGTTCTTCACCAAACGACGAATCTTCTGCGCCTTCAGGTAGTAGGCGTCGTAGTAGCCGGCCGACAGCGCGTAGGCGCCGACCATGATCCGGCGCTGCACTTCTGCACCGAAACCTTCGCCACGGGAACGCTTGTACAGGTCTTCCAGGTTTTTCGGGTCTTCGCAGCGATAGCCGAAACGCACGCCGTCGAAACGCGACAGGTTGGAAGACGCTTCTGCCGGGGCGATCACGTAGTACGCAGGAATCGCGTGCTGCATGTTCGGCAGGCTGATTTCCTTGATCACGGCACCGAGCTTTTCCAGCTCCTTGATGCTGTTCTGGATCAACTCGGCGATACGCGGGTCGAGACCGGCGCTGAAGTATTCCTTCGGCACACCGATGCGCAGGCCTTTCAACGAGTCGTTGAGGCTGGCGCTGTAATCCGGCACGGGCTCGTCGATGCTGGTGGAGTCATTGCTGTCGAAACCGGCCATGCCTTGCAGCAGGATCGCGCAGTCTTCGGCAGTGCGCGCCAACGGGCCGCCCTGATCGAGGCTGGACGCGTAAGCGATCATGCCCCAGCGCGAAACGCGACCGTAGGTCGGTTTCAGGCCGGTGAGGTTGGTGAACGCGGCCGGCTGGCGGATCGAGCCGCCGGTGTCGGTGGCGGTCGCGGCTGGCAACAGACGAGCGGCAACGGCCGCCGCCGAACCACCGGACGAACCGCCCGGCACGTGTTCCAGGTTCCACGGGTTTTTCACCGCGCCGTAGTAGCTCGACTCGTTGGCCGAACCCATGGCGAATTCGTCCATGTTGGTCTTGCCCAGGGTCACCGCGCCGGCGGCTGCCAGTTTGGCGACGACGGTGGCGTCGTACGGTGCCTTGAAGTTGTCGAGCATCTTCGAGCCGCAGCTGGTGCGCACGCCCTGGGTGCAGAACAGGTCTTTATGGGCGATCGGCGCGCCGAGCAGGGCGCCGCTCTCACCATTGGCACGGCGTGCGTCAGCGGCTTTCGCCTGCTGGAGCGCCAGGTCTTCGGTGAGGCTGATGAAACTGTTGAGCTGTGGATCGAGCTGGGCGATGCGCGCCAGCAGGACTTTGGTCAGCTCTTCGGAAGAAAACTTTTTATCGGCGAGTCCGCGGGCGATCTCGGCCAGAGTCAATTGATGCATTGCAGGCTCTTTCCCTTTAGTCGATGACTTTCGGAACCAGGTACAGGCCGTTTTCGACCGCTGGTGCGATGGACTGATAGGCCTCGCGATGATTGGTCTCGGTCACGACGTCTGCACGCAGGCGCTGGCTGGCTTCCAGTGGGTGGGCGAGCGGCTCGATACCGTCGGTATTGACCGCCTGCATTTCGTCGACCAGTCCCAGAATGCTGTTCAGGGCCGAAGTGATGTGTGGAAGATCGGCATCATTGAGGCCCAGACAGGCCAGATGAGCGATTTTTTCCACGTCGGAGCGTTCAAGCGTCATGGGATTCTCCAGTGGAAGGAAAACAGAACGGATGCTATCCGTGTGTTAGATTGTCGGAACACTACCGCATTTCTACGGTCATAAGGCCGCGATTGTGGGGGTTGGTGCACAGAAAAGCGGCCAATTTAACATATTGGCGCCTTGCCCAAAATCCCTGTCGTTGTTAGAGTTTGCCGCACTTTTTTACCCACGCGTTGCCTAGGGTCCCTTTCCCATGTTCAAGAAACTGCGTGGCATGTTTTCCAGCGATCTTTCCATTGACCTGGGCACTGCCAACACCCTTATTTACGTGCGCGAGCGCGGAATCGTCCTGAATGAGCCATCGGTTGTGGCTATTCGGACACACGGTAACCAGAAAAGTGTCGTTGCTGTCGGCACCGAGGCCAAGCGCATGCTCGGCCGTACGCCGGGCAACATTGCCGCCATTCGTCCGATGAAGGATGGCGTCATTGCCGACTTCAGCGTCTGCGAAAAGATGCTGCAATACTTTATCAACAAGGTTCACGAAAACAGCTTCCTGCAGCCTAGCCCTCGTGTGCTGATCTGCGTTCCGTGCAAATCCACTCAGGTTGAGCGTCGTGCCATCCGTGAATCGGCCCTTGGTGCCGGCGCACGTGAAGTGTTCCTGATCGAAGAGCCGATGGCGGCTGCGATCGGTGCCGGCCTGCCGGTTGAAGAAGCACGCGGTTCGATGGTGGTCGATATCGGTGGTGGTACCACTGAAATCGCACTGATCTCCCTGAACGGTGTGGTTTACGCCGAATCCGTACGGGTTGGCGGCGACCGCTTCGACGAAGCGATCATCACCTACGTGCGCCGCAACTACGGCAGCCTGATCGGCGAATCCACCGCCGAGCGCATCAAACAGGAAATCGGTACTGCCTACCCGGGCGGCGAAGTTCGCGAAGTCGACGTTCGCGGCCGTAACCTGGCCGAAGGCGTTCCACGCGCATTCACCCTGAACTCCAATGAAGTGCTGGAAGCTCTGCAAGAGTCCCTGGCCACTATCGTTCAGGCTGTTAAAAGCGCACTGGAGCAGTCGCCTCCGGAGCTGGCTTCCGACATCGCCGAGCGTGGCCTGGTACTGACCGGTGGTGGCGCCTTGCTGCGTGACCTCGACAAGTTGCTGGCCCAGGAAACCGGTCTGCCGGTGATCGTTGCCGAAGACCCGCTGACCTGCGTTGCTCGCGGCGGTGGCCGCGCATTGGAAATGATGGATAAACACACCATGGATCTGCTGTCGAGCGAGTGATCGCCCGATGCAACTATGCTGTTGAGCGCGCAGGCGGCACTTTGCAGTGCTGCCTGTTTGCGTTTACCTTCTGTCAGTCTGTATCCAGGCCGGTCTGCCGTATGAATAAAGAAAACATTTGCCTGGGAGGAGCGGCTTATTAAACCGCTTTTCACCAAAGGGCCTTCACTGGGCGTGCGCTTGTTGGTGCTGGTCGTGCTATCGGTCGCGCTGATGGTGGTCGATGCCCGCTTCACACTGCTCAAGCCAGTGCGTAGCCAGATGTCGCTGGTGCTGATGCAGTCTTACTGGATCACCGACCTGCCGCAGCGGCTATGGCAAGGTGTGGCCAGCCAGTTTGGCAGCCGTACCGAACTGGTCGCCGAAAACGAAAAACTCAAGACCGAAAACCTGCTGCTGCAGGGTCGCATGCAAAAGCTTGCCGCCCTCACCGAGCAGAACGTTCGGCTGCGCGAGTTGCTCAATTCCTCCGCGCTGGTCAACGAGAAGGTCGAAGTGGCCGAGTTGATCGGCATGGACCCCAACCCCTTCACCCATCGCATCATCATCAATAAAGGTGAGCGCGACGGTGTGGTCCTCGGTCAGCCGGTGCTCGATGCCCGTGGCCTGATGGGCCAGGTAGTCGAGTTGATGCCGTACACCTCCCGTGTGCTGTTGCTCACCGACACCACCCACAGCATCCCGGTGCAAGTGAACCGTAACGGACTGCGAGCGATTGCCAGCGGCACCGGCAACCCGGAGCGTCTGGAACTGCGTCACGTGGCCGACACGGCGGATATCAAGGAAGGCGACTTGCTGGTCAGCTCCGGTCTCGGCCAGCGATTCCCGGCGGGTTACCCGGTGGCGACGGTCAAGGAAGTGATTCACGATTCCGGCCAGCCATTTGCCATTGTCCGCGCCGTGCCGACCGCTGCCTTGAACCGTAGCCGTTACCTGTTGCTGGTGTTCAGCGATACGCGTACACCGGAAGAGCGTGCAAACGACGCCGCTCAGGCCCAGGAAAACCTCGATGCGCAAGGCGGCGGGCCAATCATTCCCGCCACCGTGCCGAAACCTGCTGCGGTGATTGCACCTGCTGCTGCCGCCGCCGTTCCAGCGACTTCACCTGCTGTGACCCCGGCCAAGCCTGCTGCCACAACCCCGGTCAAACCCGCTGCCGCACACCCTGCCGCCGCCAAGCCGCCCGCGACTGCACCCGCCGCCAAACCACCGGCGACACAACCCGCTGTCGTGAAGCCCGCTGCCAAACCGCCTGTCTCTGCACCGGCTACCACTGGGGGAAGAGAATAATGGTCGGTGCTACCGCCTCCCGAAACGGCTGGATGATCTGGCTGACGTTCGCCATCGGCATGTTGCTCAGCGTTTCGCCGCTGCCGCAATTCATGGAAATCCTTCGCCCGCTATGGCTCGCCTTGCTGCTGGCGTTCTGGGCGTTGGCCCTGCCGCAGAAAGTCGGCATGGTCACCGCGTGGTGCCTGGGCCTGGCCGAAGATGTGCTTTACGGCACGCTGCTGGGCCAGAACGCGTTGATCCTGACGCTCATCACGTTCCTGGTGCTGTCGCTGCAACAGCGGCTGCGGATGTTCCCGATGTGGCAACAGAGCCTGGTGATCCTGGTGATCTTCGGCCTCGCGCAGCTTGTTCAGCTGTGGCTCAGCGCCCTGACCGGCAATCGTCAGCCAACGCTGGCGCTGGTCTTGCCGGCACTGGTCAGCGCGTTGCTCTGGCCGTGGATCAGCTTCGGTTTGCGCGGTCTGCGTCGACGTTACAAAATTAACTGATTCGGTCAGGCATTTGCCCACACCATGACAAGGGAGATGTCTTGATGAAACAGCTATTCCTCGCCTCAGGCTCGCCGCGTCGGCGTGAGCTGCTTACGCAGATCGGCGTGCCGTTCTCCGCCATCAGCGCGGACATCGATGAAACCCCTTTGAACCATGAATCGCCGTCGGCCTATGTCGAGCGCCTTGCGCGCGGCAAGGCTGAAGCCGGGCGTAGCGCAGTCGTGTCCGACGCAGCATTCTGCGTGCTGGGCGCTGATACCGCCGTAGTGCTCAACGGCAAAATTCTCGGCAAACCGGTGGACGAAGCCGACGCGTGCGCCATGCTTATGATGTTGGCAGGACAAGAACATGAAGTGCTGACCGCCATTGCCTTGCTTGACGGTGAGCGTTGCGAGTCTCGTGTTGTGCGCAGCCTGGTGCGTTTTCGCCCCATTGATCTCAATGAAGCGGCAGCCTACTGGGCCAGCGGCGAACCGCGGGACAAGGCGGGTGGCTATGGCATTCAAGGACTGGGCGCGGTGTTTGTCGCCGGGCTCAATGGCAGCTACTCGGCGGTGGTCGGGCTGCCGCTGTGCGAAACCGCTGAGCTGCTTGGCCATTTCGGCATACCCTGTTGGCAAACCCTTAACGCGCGCTGAGCGTCGTACTGACAAGATGCGGCCATTATCGTGAACATGCCTGAACGAGACCCTGCCATGAGTGAAGAGATCCTGATCAACATCACGCCGATGGAATCGCGCGTGGCGGTGGTTGAAAACGGTGTCCTGCAAGAGGTCCACGTCGAACGCACGCAAAAACGCGGTATCGTCGGCAACATCTATAAAGGCAAAGTTGTGCGGGTGTTGCCGGGCATGCAGGCGGCGTTCGTCGACATCGGTCTGGACCGCGCTGCGTTCATTCATGCCTCGGAAATTTCCCTGCGCGAAGGCCCTGCGGTCGAAAGCATCAGCTCCCTGGTCCATGAAGGCCAAAGCCTGGTCGTGCAAGTCACCAAGGACCCGATCGGTTCCAAAGGCGCACGCCTGACCACACAACTATCAATACCTTCGCGTTATCTGGTGTACATGCCGCGTACCGCGCATGTCGGCATTTCCCTGAAGATCGAAGACGAAGCCGAGCGCGAGCGCCTCAAGCAAGTGGTCACCGATTGCGTGGCCACGGAAGGTATCAAGGAAGCCGGTGGTTTCATCCTGCGTACCGCCGCCGAAGGCGCCGGGGCCGATGAGATCCTCATGGACATCCGCTACCTGCGCCGGCTCTGGGATCAGATCAACGAGCAGATCAAAACCATCAGCGCGCCGAGCGTGATCTACGAAGACCTTGGCCTGGCATTGCGCACCTTGCGCGACCTGGTCAGCCCGAAGATCGAGAAGATCCGCATCGACTCCCGGGAAACCTTCCAGAAAACCACGCAGTTCGTGGCCGAACTGATGCCGGAAATCGCTGATCGCCTGGAGCATTATCCGGGCGAGCGGCCGATCTTCGACCTGTACGGCGTCGAAGACGAAATCCAGAAAGCCCTCGAACGCAAAGTCCCGCTGAAGTCCGGCGGTTACCTGGTGGTGGACCCGGCGGAAGCCATGAGCACCATCGACGTCAATACCGGGGCGTTCGTCGGTCATCGCAACCTTGAAGAAACCATCTTCAAGACCAACCTCGAAGCCGCGACCGCCATTGCTCGCCAGCTGCGCCTGCGCAACCTGGGCGGGATCATCATCATCGACTTCATCGACATGGAAGACGAAGAGCATCAGCGTCAGGTGCTGCGTACGCTGGAGAAACAACTGGAGCGCGACCACGCCAAGACCAACATTATCGGCATCACCGAGTTGGGCCTGGTGCAGATGACCCGCAAGCGCACCCGCGAAAGTCTCGAACAAGTACTGTGCGAGCCGTGCAACAGTTGCCAGGGGCGCGGCAAGCTCAAGACACCGGAAACGGTCTGCTACGAAATTTTCCGCGAAATCCTCCGTGAGGCTCGCGCCTATCAAGCGGAAGGCTATCGTGTATTGGCGAACCAGAAAGTCGTCGACCGCTTGCTCGATGAAGAGTCGGGCAACGTCGCCGAGCTGGAAGGATTTATCGGACGCACCATTCGGTTCCAGGTGGAAACCATGTATTCCCAGGAACAATACGACGTGGTGCTGCTCTGAATCGCTGTGTTTCAACCCGACTAGAACAGCTGGCCTCAGCTTTTTGCAGTAATTTTGCCATGGGAGCCAACTGACATGGACCGTCTGACACGCATTTTGGCCGCACTGACCCGCTGGGGTCTGGGCCTGTGCGCGTTGGCTTTGGTGATGATGGCGCTTTACGTCAGTCTCGGTCGCGAGCTGGCGCCGCTGGTGGCCGAGTACCGGGCCGAAGTCGAAACCAAAGCCGGTGCTGCCCTGGGCATGCCGCTGCATATCGGTGAGCTGGAAGGCAACTGGAGTGGCTTCGCGCCGATTCTGCTGGCTCACGACGTGATGGTCGGCGAGGGCACCAATGCCCTGCGTCTGGATCAGGTGCGCGCGGTGCCGGACCTCTGGGCCAGCCTGACGGCCCGTGAACTGCGCATCGCTCATCTGGAACTCAACGGTCTGAAGATCAGCCTCAAGGAAGGCGAGGACGGTCATTGGGCGCTGGAAGGCTTGCCGGTGCAGCAGGATCAGCCGCTGGATCCGGAACAACTGCTCAATCGCATGCAGATGGTCCAGCAGTTGTCGGTGCTCGACAGCCAAGTGACCTTGCAGCCACTGGATCACCCGCCGCTGACCTTGACCTACGTTGGCCTGAATCTGAAAACCGGCGTCTCCCGGCAGCGACTCGACGCACGGCTGACCCTGCCCGACGGCCAGCCGGTTGCCATGAGCGTGCGCACCCGCATTAGCGCCAGTCAGTGGCAGGACGGTGCAGCGGATGCGTACCTGAGCCTGCCGCAAAGCGACTGGTCGAAATGGCTGCCCGAGCGTGTGACCCAGCAATGGAATTTTTCCGAGATCAAGGCCGGTGGCGAGCTTTGGATCAACTGGAGCAAAGGCGCTCTGCAAAGCGCCGCGATCCGCTTGAACGCGCCGCAACTCAAGGGCGCCTACGCCGAGCGCAAGCCGATCCAGATCAACAACCTGGCGCTCAACAGTTATTTCCAGCGCAGTGCCGAAGGCTTTCTGGTGACGGTGGACTCGCTGTCCATGAACTTCGGTGAGACCCGCTGGGAATCGCACCTGCAACTCAAACAGAGCCTGGCCACCGACACGACCGAAGAGCTCTGGCATCTGCAAGCCGACCGCCTCGACCTCACCCCGCTGACTCCGCTGCTGAATGCCTTGGGGCCATTGCCCGAAGGCCTCGCCACCGCCGTCGAGCGGCTCAAGGTGACGGGTGGTTTGCGTAACGTGCTGGTCGACATCCGGCCCAACGCCACCGACGACAGCAAGGTCAGTTTTGCCGCCAACCTCGACCGGGTCGGCTTTGATGCCTATCACGGCGCCCCGGCAGCGCGGAATGTCAGCGGCAGCATCAGCGGTGATCTGGGGCACGGCGAACTGCGCATGGACAGCAAGGATTTTTCCCTGCACCTGGACCCGATTTTCGCCAAGCCATGGCAATACATTCAGGCCAACGCCCGTTTGACCTGGAAGCTCGACAAAGAAGGTTTCACCCTGATCGCGCCGTACCTGAAGGTGCTGGGCGAAGAGGGCAAGATTGCCGGCGACTTCCTGATCCGCCTGCATTTCGATCACACCCAGGAAGACTACATGGACCTGCGGGTCGGCCTGGTGGAGGGCGATGGCAAGTACACCGCCAAGTACCTGCCCGAAGTGCTCAGCCCGGCGCTGGACGAATGGTTGCGTACGGCGATTCTCAAGGGCGCGGTAGACCAGGGCTTCTTCCAGTATCAGGGCTCGCTGAACCATGGCGCCGCCGACACCGCGCGCAGCATCAGCCTGTTCTTCAAAGTGCACGATGCCGAGCTGGCGTTCCAGCCGGGCTGGCCGCATGTCAGCAAGGTCACTGGCGACGTGTTCATCGAAGACAGTGGCGTGCGGATTCTGGCCAGCAAAGGTCAGTTGCTCGACACACAAGTCAGCGATATTTACGTCAATATTCCCCACGCGCCCGCCGGGCAAAACCCTCACCTGTTGCTCGATGGTGCTTTCGCTGGCGGGTTGGGCGATGGCCTGAAAATTCTCCAGGAAGCGCCGATCGGCACCGCCGCCACCTTCGCCGGATGGGAAGGCGAGGGCGAGCTGAAGGGCAAGCTGAAACTGGATATTCCGCTGGCCAAAGGCGAACAGCCGAATATCCTCGTCGACTTCAAGACCGCCAAGGCGCGCTTGAAACTGGCCGAGCCAGTCCTTGAACTGACTCAGTTGAAGGGCGATTTCCGCTTCGACAGCACCAAAGGCTTGAGTGGGCAGAACATCACCGCTCGTGCCTTTGACAAACCCGTCACCGCACAGATTTTCGCCGATGGCAGTCCAGGCGACATCAAGACGCGCGTCACCGCTTCCGGCCAGGTCGAGGTCAAAAAGCTGACTGATTGGCTGAGTGTCACGCAGCCGTTGCCGGTCTCTGGTTTGATCCCGTATCAGTTGCAACTGAACCTGGATGGCGCAGACAGCCAGTTGATGGTCAATTCCAGCCTCAAAGGTGTGGCCGTCGATTTGCCGGCCCCGTTCGGCATGGCGGCCGATGTGGGGCGTGACACGACGTTCCGCATGACCCTGCAAGGGCCGGAACGGCGTTACTGGGTCAAGTACGGCGAATTGGCCAGCTTCACGTTTGCAGCGCCGGCCGGCAGTTTTGCCGACGGTCGCGGTGAACTGTTCCTCGGTGGTGGCGATGCCGTATTGCCAGGCGGCAAAGGCCTGCGGGTGCGCGGCGTGCTGTCGGAGCTGGATGTCGGCCCGTGGAAGGATCTGGTGGACAAGTATGCCGGCCAGGATCCGGGCGGCAGCGCCAAGCAGTTGCTCAGCGGTGCGGATTTCAAGGTCGGCAAGCTCAGCGGCATCGGTACCACGCTTGATCAGGCCTCGGTGCAGTTGAACCGCAAGCCGAGTGCGTGGGCCCTGCAACTCGACAGCCAACAGGTCAAGGGCACCGCCGGTATCCCCGATGCGAAAGCCGCACCGATTGCGATCAATCTGCAATACGTGCGTTTGCCGGCACCGGACCCAACGGTTTTGGCCGATGAAAATTCGCCGGATCCATTGGCTTCCGTGGATCCGACGAAGATCCCGGCGCTGGATATCACCATCAATCAACTGTTCCAGGGGCAGGACCTGGTCGGGGGCTGGTCGCTGAAAGTGCGTCCGACCGCCAAAGGCATAGCGCTCAATACGCTGGATCTGGGCCTCAAGGGCCTTCTGTTGCAGGGCAGCGGTGGCTGGGAAGGCGCGCCCGGTGCTTCCACCAGTTGGTACAAGGGCCGGGTCAGCGGCAAAAATCTGGCGGATGTGCTGAAAGGCTGGGGCTTTGCGCCCAGTGTCACCAGCGAAGAGTTTCATATGGATGTCGACGGTCGCTGGCCCGGTTCACCGGCCTGGCTGGCCACCAAGCGCTTCTCCGGGACGCTTGATGCGTCGCTGAACAAAGGCCAGTTCGTTGAAGTCGAGGGTGGCGCTCAGGCGTTGCGGGTGTTTGGCCTGCTCAACTTCAACTCCATCGGCCGGCGCTTGCGGCTGGACTTCTCCGATCTGTTTGGCAAAGGCTTGAGTTACGACCGGGTCAAAGGCCTGCTGGTCGGGACCAACGGCGTTTACGTGACCCGTGAGCCGATTCTGCTGACCGGTCCGTCGAGCAATGTCGAGCTCAATGGCACGCTGGACCTGGTGGGTGATCAGATCGATGCGAAACTGCTGGTGACCTTGCCGGTTACCAACAACTTGCCGATTGCCGCGCTGATTGTCGGTGCACCGGCCATCGGTGGGGCGCTGTTCCTGATCGACAAGCTGATCGGTGACCGCGTGGCACGTTTCGCCAGCGTGAAATACACCGTCAAAGGCCCGTGGAAAGAGCCGAAAATCACCTTCGACAAACCTTTTTGACGCGCTTTTTCAGAACCCACACGCCAGGCCTATGGAGTAGCATGGACGCCTGTCTATTCAGGAGCGCGCCATGTCTTTTGCGGTGATTCAAATGGTCAGCCAGAGCGACGTGCTGGCCAATCTGGCCCAGGCCCGTCGGCTGCTTGAACAAGCGGCCGTCGGGGGCGCAAAGCTTGCCGTGCTGCCGGAAAACTTCGCCGCCATGGGCCGACGCGACATCGCTGACATCGGCCGCGCCGAGGCGTTGGGCGAAGGTCCGATCCTGCCCTGGTTGAAACAGACCGCCCGCGACCTCAAGTTATGGATAGTGGCCGGCACATTGCCGTTGCCGCCGGCGGATCAGCCAGCGGCGAAAGTGCATGCCTGCTCGCTGCTGGTCAATGATCAGGGCGAAACGGTGGCACGCTACGACAAGCTGCATTTGTTCGACGTGGACGTGGCGGACAACCGTGGGCGGTATCGTGAGTCCGATGACTATGCTTATGGCAGTGGCGTGGTGGTCGCGGACACGCCCGTCGGTCGAGTCGGCCTGACGGTCTGTTACGACCTGCGCTTCCCCGAGTTGTACAGCGAATTGCGCGCTGCCGGGGCGGAGTTGATTACCGCGCCGTCGGCCTTTACCGCAGTGACCGGCGCGGCGCATTGGGATGTGCTGATTCGTGCGCGGGCCATTGAGACCCAGTGTTACGTGCTCGCGGCTGCCCAGGGTGGAACGCATCCGGGGCCGCGAGAAACCTGGGGGCATGCCGCAATTGTCGACCCGTGGGGTCGAGTGCTGGTGCAACAGGATCAAGGCGAGGCCGTGCTGCTGGCCGAACGCGATAGCAGCGAACAGGCGTCCATCCGGGCGCGGATGCCGGTGTCCAGTCACCGGCGCTTTTTCTCGCAGGGCGCCCGGCGACCTGCCTCAGAACGATGAATTTAAGGCGTAAAGCATATGAGCGAGTTGTTGTCCTCAGTCAGTGAACACCTCCTGGCGCCCGGCGGCGTTACCATCGAAAGCCTGCAAGGTGTGCTCGGCGATCTGGCCGGCCCGGGCATCGATGCCGCCGACCTGTATTTCCAGGGGCAGATTTCCGAGTCCTGGGCGCTGGAAGACGGCATCGTCAAGGAAGGCAGTTTCAACCTTGACCAGGGCGTTGGCGTGCGCGCGCAATCGGGTGAGAAAACCGGTTTTGCCTACAGCAATGCCATTACCCTCGAAGCCCTTGGCGCTGCGGCCCGTGCTGCGCGCTCGATCTCCCGCGCCGGGCAGAACGGCACGGTGCAGGCCTTCACCACCCAGGACGTCGCCCAGTTGTACGGGCCGGACAACCCGCTGGAAGTGATGACCCGCGCCGAGAAAGTCGAACTGCTCAAACGCATCGACGTCGCCACCCGCGCTCTCGACCCGCGTATCCAGCAAGTCACGGTGAGCATGGCTGGCGTCTGGGAACGCATTCTTGTCGCTTCGACCGACGGCAGCCTGGCAGCGGATGTGCGGCCGCTGGTGCGCTTCAACGTCAGCGTCATCGTCGAGCAGAACGGTCGTCGCGAGCGCGGCGGCCATGGCGGCGGCGGGCGTACCGATTACCGTTATTTCCTCAGCGACGACCGCGCCATGGGCTACGCCCGTGAAGCGTTGCGTCAGGCGCTGGTCAACCTCGAAGCCATTCCGGCACCGGCCGGTACGTTGCCGGTGGTGTTGGGTTCGGGCTGGTCCGGCGTGTTGCTGCACGAAGCGGTCGGTCACGGTCTGGAAGGCGATTTCAACCGCAAGGGCAGCTCCGCTTACAGTGGTCGTATGGGCGAGATGGTTGCGTCCAAGCTCTGCACCATCGTCGATGACGGCACGCTGGCCGGTCGTCGCGGTTCGTTGAGCGTCGACGACGAAGGCACCCCGACCGAGTGCACCACGCTGATCGAAAACGGCGTACTCAAAGGCTACATGCAGGACAAGCTCAACGCGCGCCTGATGGGCGTCGCCCGCACCGGTAACGGTCGCCGAGAGTCCTACGCGCACCTGCCAATGCCACGCATGACCAATACCTACATGCTGGCGGGCGAAAGCGATCCGGCGGAAATCATCGCGTCAGTGAAGCGCGGCATCTACTGCGCCAACCTTGGCGGCGGTCAGGTGGACATCACCAGCGGCAAGTTCGTGTTCTCCACCAGCGAGGCGTACCTGATCGAAGACGGCAAGATTACGGCGCCGGTCAAAGGCGCAACGTTGATCGGCAACGGGCCTGAAGCGATGAGCAAGGTGTCGATGGTCGGTAATGACCTGGCGCTGGACAGCGGCGTGGGCACGTGCGGCAAGGATGGGCAGTCGGTGCCGGTGGGTGTCGGCCAGCCAACGCTGAAAATCGATGCGATCACTGTGGGTGGTACAGGATCGTAAGGGATGGAGCTTCGGGTGAGCCGCGTGGCGACTCACCCGAGAAGAGATTCAACGCAGACCGCGTTGAGTCTCGTCCAGCTCACGGATGTACTTGAAGATTTTACGGCTCGATGCCGGTGGCTTGTTGGTCGCCAGTTCGTGCTGGGCCTGACGGATCAGGGAGCGCAACTGCTGACGATCAGCCTCCGGGTAGTCGAGCACGAACTTCTCCAGGACTGCATCGTCGCCCGCGATCAAGCGATCGCGCCAGCGTTCCAGGCCATGGAAACGTTCGTTGTACTGCCGGGTGGAGGCATCGAGTTGATCGAGCAAAGTCAGAATGGCGTCAGTGTCCTGATCGCGCATCAGTTTGCCGATGAACATAAGGTGCCGTTTACGCGCGATATTCGCGGTGTGCTTGGGCGCATCGCCCAGAGCCCGGCGCAGAGCGTCGGTCAACGGGAGTTTTGCCAGCAAGTCAGGCTTGAGCGTTGTAAGGCGTTCGCCGAGGTCAACCAGAGCATGCAGCTCGCGTTTAACCTGGGATTTGCTTTTTTCTCCCGTATCGAGGGAGTCGTCGTAAGAATCAACCATGGTGGCCGTCCGCAAAGAAACGCCGCCATGATAACCAGTCGGGGGCCGCTTGTCCGGCCCGGTCGCTCGAAGGCCTTTACCGAAAGCAGAATTTGAGTGGAGAACAGCATGAGTGCAGTTGAAAGCGTCGGCCCACAAGCGTTGCCGGCACTGCAAGAACAAGTCGAGCAGATCATCGCTGAAGCCAAGCGTCAGGGCGCCAGTGCCTGTGAAGTGGCGGTGTCCCTGGAGCAGGGCCTGTCCACATCGGTGCGTCAGCGCGAGGTCGAAACCGTCGAATTCAACCGCGATCAGGGCTTTGGCATCACCTTGTACGTCGGGCAGCGCAAGGGCTCGGCCAGCACGTCGGCCAGCGGTCCTGAAGCGATTCGTGAAACCGTCGCTGCGGCACTGGCCATCGCTAAACACACCTCCGAAGACGAAGCCGCCGGCCTGGCGGATGCCGCGCTGATGGCCAAGGATCTGCAGGATTTCGACCTGTTCCATCAGTGGGACATCACACCGGAACAAGCCATCGAGATGGCCCTGAGCTGTGAAGCTGCGGCATTTGCCACCGACAGCCGGATCAAGAACGCCGACGGCACCACCCTCAGCACGCATCAGGGCTGCCGCGTTTACGGCAACAGCCACGGTTTTATCGGCGGCTATGCATCGACTCGTCATAGCTTGAGCTGCGTCATGATCGCCGAAGCCGACGGCCAGATGCAGCGTGATTACTGGTACGACGTCAATCGCCAGGGCAACTTGCTGGCCGACCCGGCGAGCATCGGCCAGCGTGCCGCGCAGCGGGCGGCGAGCCGACTGGGTGCACGTCCGGTGCCGACCTGTGAAGTGCCGGTATTGTTTTCCGCTGAGCTGGCCGGTGGCTTGTTCGGCAGTTTCCTTTCGGCGATTTCCGGCGGCAGTCTGTATCGCAAATCGTCGTTCCTTGAAGGCACCTTGGGTCAGAAGCTGTTCCCGGAATGGCTGACCATCGATGAGCGTCCGCATTTGATGCGCGCGATGGGCAGTTCGGCGTTTGACGGCGATGGCCTGGCGACCTACGCCAAACCGTTCGTCGAAAAAGGCGAGTTGGTGTCCTACATCCTCGGCACCTATTCCGGTCGCAAACTCGGCATGCCGAGCACGGCCAACGCCGGTGGCGTGCACAACCTGTTCGTCACCCATGGCGATGAAGATCAGGCGGCGTTGCTGCGCCGCATGGGCCGTGGCTTGCTGGTCACCGAGCTGATGGGCCAGGGCCTGAACATGGTCACGGGCGATTACTCCCGTGGCGCGGCGGGTTACTGGGTCGAGAATGGCGAAATCCAGTTCGCCGTCCAGGAAGTGACCATCGCCGGCAACATGCGCGACATGTTCAAGCAGATCATTGCGGTGGGTAACGACCTGGAATTGCGCAGCAACATTCGCACGGGTTCGGTGCTGATCGAGCGGATGACAGTCGCAGGCAGCTAACCCGCGACCGCTACACAAAAGGCGCGTCACCCATCGGGTGGCGCGCCTTTTTTTGTGCCCGCATAACACACCTGTAGGAGCCGGCTTGCTGGCGATTGCGGTCAATCAGTCGACATCGATGTTGAATGCCAGATCGCAATCGTCAGCAAGCCGGCTCCAACAAGGGACCACACCCTTGGGCTTGTGTTGGTTCTCATTATCATCTAATAATAAATCTCATTACCGAATGAGCCCCGGATCATGAGTTCTGCCTTGCACGAGCAGCCTTACCTCGAAAGCTGGCGCTGGATGAGTCGCCAGATCCGTTGCGGGATGGACCCTGACGAGCCGCGCCTGATCGACCACTACCTGGCCGAAGGCCGGTATCTGGCGTGTTGCACGGCGACTTCACCCTGGACCATCGCCGAAACCTCTTTCCGTTTATTGCTCGACACCGCCGCAGACGTCGCGCTGCCCTGGCACTGGCGAACCTATTGCCTGGACCAGGCATGGCGCCCGTTGCGCGAACTCGAACGCCTCTCTCTGTGCAAATGCCGCCTCAAGCGCTGGCAAAGCTACACCTGGCAACTGGCGACCTGCGAGTTGCAGCCTTCGATTCCTCTCATAGAACTGGTGCAAGGACTTTCTGATGACCAAGACACGTATTGAGCGCGACAGCATGGGCGAGCTTCAGGTCCCGGTGGACGCCCTCTACGGCGCACAGACCCAGCGTGCGGTGAACAACTTCCCGATCAGCGGCAAGCCGATGCCCGTGCAGTTCATCCGTGCGCTGATCCTGGCCAAGGCCGCTGCCGCCCGCGCCAACGTCGAACTCAAGCAGATCAGCGAATCCCAGGGCAATGCCATCGTCGAAGCGGCGTTGGGTTTGCTCAAGGACGACTTCATGCAGCACTTCCCGGTGGATATTTTCCAGACCGGTTCCGGCACCAGTTCCAACATGAACGCCAACGAAGTGATTGCCACGCTGGCGAGCCGACTGCTTGGCGAGCCGGTGAACCCCAACGATCACGTCAACTGCGGGCAGAGCAGCAACGACATCATCCCGACCACCATCCACGTCAGCGCTGCGCTGGCATTGCATGAGCAATTGCTGCCGGCATTGGTGCGCTTGGTGCAGGTGATCGAGCAAAAGGCTGAAGAGGTTCACCACCACGTCAAAACCGGTCGCACTCACTTGATGGATGCGATGCCGGTGCGCATGAGCCAGGTGCTCAACGGTTGGGCGCAACAGCTCAAAGCCAACATCGGCCATCTGCAGGATCTGCTGCCGAGCCTGCAATCTCTGGCTCAGGGTGGCACGGCGGTGGGCACCGGTATCAATGCGCACCCTGAATTTGCCGGGCTTTTCAGCCAGCAGTTGAGCAAGTTGACTCAGGTGCAATTCACGCCGGGCACAGATCTGTTTGCACTGATCGGCTCTCAGGACACCGCCGTTGCGGTTTCCGGGCAGCTGAAAACCACCGCTGTCTCGCTGATGAAAATCGCCAACGACCTGCGCTGGATGAACTCCGGCCCGCTGGCCGGCCTCGGTGAAATCGAACTCGAAGCCTTGCAGCCGGGCTCGTCGATCATGCCCGGCAAGGTCAACCCGGTGATCCCGGAAGCCACCGCGATGGTCGCCGCCCAGGTGATCGGCAATGACACGGTGATCACCATCGCCGGTCAGTCGGGCAATTTCGAGCTGAACGTGATGCTGCCGATCATCGCCCAGAACCTGCTGAGCAGCATCGAATTGCTGGCCAACTCCAGCCACCTCTTGGGTGAAAAGGCTATCGCCAGTTTCAAGGTGAACGAAGCCAGGCTCAAGGAAGCGCTGTCGCGCAACCCGATACTGGTCACGGCACTCAACCCGATCATTGGTTACCAAAAAGCTGCGGAGATCGCCAAGAAGGCTTATCAGCAGGGCCGGCCGGTGATCGATGTCGCTCTGGAGCACACCGAACTGTCGCGCAGCCAACTGGAAGAGTTGCTCAATCCGGAAAAGCTCACCGCAGGCGGCGTGTAATCACCGCAACCGCTTAGGAGGCTCACCATGGAGCACTGGAAACGCACGATCGAAAGGGCAAACCGTTGTTTCATGCTGGGCGAATACGTCGATGCCCGCGAGGCGTACTTGCAGGCATTGGCCCTGGCCCAGGTGTTGTTCGAGCGCTGGGCGGATGCCGACGAAGCGGTGGCGGCCTGCGTCATTTCCCATCACAACCTCGCGGACCTGCATTTGCGTCTGAACCAGCCGGAGGAGAGCGCCGAATACCTGTGCGCCATCCACCAGCGCTTGTTGAAGACCATGCAGGACCCGCGACTGGCGCCGGCATTGCGTGAAGCCGCACTGCGTCAGAGCAGCAAAACCTACGTCGAACTGCTGAATTTCATCAGCGAGCATGGCGAATACCCGCGCACTCATCGTTTGCTGCACGTCGATGCCGCGTCGCCCCCTGCGCCTCTACATCACGGAGTCCACTGAAATGGCTTTTAGCTTGCCTGCCTTGCCGTATGCCTACGATGCCCTGGAACCGCACATCGATGCGCAGACCATGGAAATCCACTACACCAAGCATCACCAGACTTACATCAATAACCTCAACGCGGCTGTCGAAGGCACCGAGTTCGCCGAGTGGCCGGTGGAAAAACTGGTGGCAGCAGTCCAGCAACTGCCGGAAAAGCTCCGCGCGGCGGTGATCAATCAGGGCGGCGGTCACGCCAACCACTCGCTGTTCTGGGAAGTGATGGTGCCCAACGGCGGCGGTCAGCCGGACGGTGAGCTGGCCAAGGCCATCGAAGACCAGTTGGGTGGCCTCGACCGTTTCAAGGAGGCCTTCACCAAAGCCGCGCTGACCCGTTTCGGCAGTGGCTGGGCCTGGCTGAGTGTGACGCCGCAAAAGACGCTGGTCGTTGAAAGCAGCGGCAACCAGGACAGTCCCTTGATGAGCGGCAATACGCCGATTCTGGGGCTGGATGTCTGGGAGCATGCCTATTACCTGCAGTATCAAAACCGCCGGCCGGAATACATCAACGCTTTTTACAACGTGATCAATTGGCCCGAAGTCGCTGCGCGCTATCAGGCTGCACTGGTTTAAGTCTTCTATAAAAACAATCCTGGGCGGGCTATGGGCACTGAAACACTGGCGATCGGAAGTGGACGAATGTTTCGTTACGCGTTTGGGTCGCTGTTACTACTGGCGGGCATGAGCCTGTTGGTTGCGCATGGGCTCGCGTGGCTGGACCTTGAGCCGAAACTGCTGCGTGCGTTGCAGGGCGGGGCCATTTGCGCCTTGGGCACGGCCTTGGGCGCGGTGCCGGTGCTGGTGATTCGACGCATGCCCCAGGCGGTCAGCGATACGCTGCTCGGCTTCGGTGCCGGGGTGATGCTCGCGGCGACGGCGTTTTCGCTGATCGTGCCGGGCATTGCCGCCGCTGAAAGCCTGGGGCTGACACCCTGGGCGGCCAGCGGTCTGATCAGTTTCGGCATCATGCTTGGCGCGTTCGGGCTGTATCTGGTGGATCGAAAGGTTTCCGGCGCCTCACCGGAAATGCTCGTCGGCACGCTGGAGCGGCCGGTCATTGCGCCACGGATCTGGTTGTTCGTGTTTGCCATCATTGCCCATAACATTCCCGAAGGCATGGCGGTCGGTGTCTCGGCGGGTGGCGGCATGCCCGACGCCGACAGCCTGGCCATGGGCATCGCCTTGCAGGATGTGCCGGAAGGATTGGTCATTGCGTTGGTGTTGGCCGGGGCAGGGATGTCGCGGGTCAAGGCGTTCCTGATCGGGGCAGCATCAGGCTTGGTCGAGCCGGTCTTCGCACTGTTGTGCGCCTGGCTGGTGAGCCTGGCCGAACTGCTGTTGCCATTGGGCCTGGCGCTCGCGGCCGGGGCCATGTTGCTGGTGGTCACGCACGAAGTCATCCCCGAGTCGCGCCGCCATGGTCACGACAAGCTGGCCAGCCTTGGGCTGCTGATCGGGTTTTGTTTGATGATGGTGATGGATGCAGCGCTCGCCTAGGCGAGCGTTATTCGCCTTCGTCGAAGTAACGGTTGATCAAGTCTGTCAGCGCATCCAGCGCTCTTTGCTCGTCTTCGCCTTCGGTGCTGATATAGATTTTGGTGCCTTTGCCTGCAGCGAGCATCATCATTGCCATGATGCTTTTGCCGTCGACCGTTGATTCCGGCGTTCGTCCGACTCTGATCGTGCAGTCTTTGAACTCGCCGGCGACACCAACGAATTTGGCGGAAGCACGGGCATGCAGACCCAGCTTGTTGATGATTTCGATTTCCAGAGCAGGCATCGCGATGTGAATCCTTTAGCTGAGGTCGCGGTGGCGGACCTGGACGTTCTTCAGGGTTTTTTGCAGGGCCTGACCCAGACGTTCGGTCAGATAGACGGAGCGGTGATGCCCGCCGGTGCAGCCGATGGCAATGGTGACATAAGCGCGGTTGCTGGCGGCAAAGCGCGGCAGCCATTTGAGCAGGTACGTGGAGATGTCCTGGAACATCTCTTCGACGTCCGGCTGGGCGGCCAGATACGTGGCAACCGGTTCATCAAGCCCGGACTGATCGCGTAGCTCGGGCTTCCAATAGGGGTTCGGCAGGCAGCGCACGTCGAACACCAGGTCGGCGTCCACCGGCATGCCGCGCTTGAATCCGAACGACTCCACCAAAAACGCAGTACCGGGTTCCGGCTGGTTCAGCAGGCGCAACTTGATGGTATCGCGCAGCTGATACAGGTTCAGGTTGGTGGTGATGACCTTGAGATCGGCGAGGTCGGCAATCGGCCCGAGCAGGCTGGTTTCGTCGTTGATCGCCTCGGCCAGCGAGCGATTGGCGCTGCTCAGCGGGTGACGACGGCGAGTTTCCGAAAAACGTTTCAGCAAGGTTTCTTCGTCGGCGTCCAGGTACAGGACGTCGCACTGGATATGCCGGCTGCGAACTTCTTCGAGCAGTTCCGGAAACCGGCTCAGGTGGCTCGGCAGGTTGCGCGCATCAATAGAGACGGCAACCAGCGGTTGCGCCAGTTCGGTGTGGATCAGCGCGCGTTCAGCCAGTTCCGGCAACAATCCGGCGGGCAGGTTGTCGATGCAGTAATAGCCGTTGTCCTCGAGAACATCGAGCGCGGTGCTTTTACCTGAGCCGGAACGGCCACTGACGATGATCAAGCGCATGATTAGTGCCCGTTTTGCTCGTCCAGGACAACCTGATACAAGGCTTCATTGCTCGGGGCGCTACGCAGGCGATCGCGGACTTCCTTGCGATCGAGCATGCTGGCGATCTGGCGGAGCAATTCAAGGTGCGCATCGGTAGCGGCTTCGGGGACCAGCAGGACGAACAGCAGGTCAACCGGAGCACCGTCGATGGCGTCGAAATCGATGGGGGCGTCCAGGTGCATCAAGGCACTGATGGGCGAGGTGCAACCTTTCAGCCGGCAGTGAGGGATAGCGATGCCGTTGCCAAAACCGGTCGAGCCGAGTTTTTCACGGGCAATCAACGCCTCGAAGACATCTTGCATCTCCAGATCCGGCACTTCCCGGGCGATCAGGTTGGCAATTTGCTCGAGGGCTTTCTTTTTGCTGCCGCCCGGCACGTTCACGAGGGAACGGCCGGGGGTCAGGATGCTTTCAAGTCGGATCATGGGTTGGGAGTGTTAACGACCGGTCGCGCCCTGGAGGAGGCTCTGGGTCTTTTCCTTATGCTTTTTGAGTTGTTTATCCAGCTTGTCGGTCAATGCGTCGATCGCCGCGTACATATCGGTATGTTCCGCGTTGGCGACCACTTCATTGCCGGGAATATGCAGCGTGGCTTCGATTTTCTGCTTCAGCTTTTCGACCGTCATCGTGACCTGCACGTTGGTGATCTTGTCGAAATGCCTCTCTAACCGTTCGAGTTTTTCGCCGATGTAGGTGCGAAGAGGTTCGGTCACTTCCAGTTGGTGTCCACTGATGTTGACTTGCATACAGCTTCTCCTTCGTTGCCAGTGCATAAAGCGGTAGACCAGATGATCTACCACTGGAACGCTGTGGCGTGGCTCTACATCAACCGCTTGCGTTCGCTCGAAGGCGCGATCCCGAGGGATTCGCGGTACTTGGCGACGGTGCGGCGAGCCACCTGAATGCCTTGTGCCTCCAGTAAACCAGCGATCTTGCTGTCACTCAACGGCTTTTTCTGATTTTCCGCGGCAACCAGTTTTTTGATGATCGCGCGGATCGCCGTGGACGAGCATTCACCGCCTTCGGAGGTGCTGACGTGGCTGGAGAAAAAGTATTTCAGCTCATATATGCCCCGGGGGGTATGCATGAATTTTTGTGTGGTTACGCGGGAAATCGTCGACTCGTGCATGCCCACCGCTTCGGCGATGTCATGCAGCACCAGCGGCTTCATCGCTTCGTCGCCGTATTCCAGAAAACCGCGCTGATGCTCGACGATCTGGGTGGCAACTTTCATCAGGGTTTCGTTGCGGCTTTGCAGGCTCTTGATGAACCAGCGGGCCTCTTGCAACTGATTGCGCATGAAGGTGTTGTCGGCACTGGTGTCGGCGCGGCGCACAAAACCGGCGTATTGGGCGTTGACCCGCAGCCGTGGCACCGATTCCTGGTTCAGCTCGACCAGCCAGCGCTCGTTGTCCTTGCGCACGATCACGTCGGGGACGACGTACTCGGCTTCGCTGGATTCGATCTGCGAGCCAGGGCGCGGGTTGAGGCTCTGAACCAGTTCGATCACCTGGCGCAGTTCATCTTCCTTGAGCTTCATGCGGCGCATCAGCTGGCTGTAGTCGCGGCTGCCGAGCAGGTCGATGTAATCGGTGACCAGGCGCTTGGCCTCGGCCAGCCAAGGTGTCTTGGCAGGGAGTTGGCGCAATTGCAGCAGCAGGCATTCACCCAGGTTGCGGGCGCCGATGCCGGCGGGTTCGAATTGCTGGATACGATGCAGGACGGCTTCGATTTCATCCAGTTCGATGTCGAGTTCCGGATCGAAGGCTTCGAGGATTTCCTCAAGGGTTTCGTCCAGGTAGCCCTGATTGTTGATGCAGTCGATCAGGGTCACGGCGATCAGGCGATCGGTGTCGGACATCGGCGCGAGGTTCAGTTGCCACAGCAGGTGGCTTTGCAGGCTCTCACCGGCGGATGTACGGGTAGTGAAATCCCACTCGTCGTCATCGTTGCTTGGCAGGCTGCTGGCGCTGGTCTGGTAGACGTCTTCCCAGGCGGTGTCGACGGGCAGTTCGTTGGGAATGCGCTCGTTCCAGTCACCTTCCTCGAGGTTGTCCACCGTCGGGGCGGTTTCCTGATAGGAGGGTTCTGAAACGTCGGCGTTGGGTTGCTGTTCGGCTTTGTCGGCCAAGGGGTCGGCGTTATCGAAGTCGTCGCCTTCTTCCTGGCGTTCGAGCATCGGATTGGACTCCAGGGCCTCCTGGATTTCCTGTTGCAGGTCCAGGGTCGACAATTGGAGCAGGCGGATGGCCTGTTGCAGCTGCGGTGTCATCGTCAGCTGCTGGCCCATTCTCAAGACTAGCGATGGTTTCATGGCAGGGGCTAAACACCTTATTCGCCGGCGCACATGCGCCATCCACTACAGGGCGCCGAAGCGCCAAACATAAGCAAATTATATGCCCGAAACCGTAGCGTTTGCCTAGAGCGCTGTAACAATAAAAAAGTATTGATTTTTTATCGAGACAAGCGCTCGGGCAGCCAGCCAGACACCTTAGTGCTTACAGGCGGAACTCATGGCCCAGATAGACTTCTTTCACGAGGTCGTTGGCCAGGATGGTGGCCGAATCACCTTCGGCGATCAGTTGGCCATCGTTGACGATGTAGGCGGTTTCGCAGATATCCAGCGTCTCACGGACGTTGTGGTCGGTGATCAGCACGCCAATGCCCTTGGCCTTGAGGTGGTAGATGATCTGTTTGATGTCGCCCACCGAAATCGGGTCCACGCCGGCGAACGGTTCGTCGAGGAGGATGAATTTCGGGTTGGTGGCCAGTGCCCGGGCGATTTCCACGCGGCGGCGCTCGCCACCGGACAGGCTCATGCCGAGGCTGTCGCGGATGTGGCTGATGTGGAATTCCTGCAGCAGGCTTTCCAGTTCCTTGCGGCGATCGGCCTTGTCGAGTTCCTTGCGGGTCTCGAGGATCGCCATGATGTTGTCGGCGACCGAGAGTTTGCGGAAGATCGACGCTTCTTGCGGAAGATAGCCGATACCTGCCTTTGCACGACCGTGCATCGGCTGGTGGCTGACGTCCAGATCATCGATCAGTACGCGACCCTGATCCGCCTGAACCAGGCCGACAATCATGTAGAAACAGGTGGTTTTACCGGCGCCGTTAGGGCCAAGCAGGCCGACGATCTGACCGCTGTCGATAGACAGGCTGACGTCGCGCACGACCTGACGGCTCTTGTAGCTCTTGGCCAAATGCTGAGCTTTCAGAGTTGCCATTACGGGGCCTTTTGCTCGTCGGTTTTCTTTTTCGGCTGGATAACCATGTCGATACGCGGACGCGACTCGGTCACGTTGGTGCCCGTGGCACGGCCTGCGCTGGCAAGCTTTTTGTTGGTGTCGTAGACGATTTTCTCGCCTTGGGTGACGTTACCGTCCTTATCGACAACTTTGGCGCGATCGATCAGCACGACGCGATCTTGCGAGGCGTGGTACTGGATGGTGACACCCCAGCCCTGAACCGGCTTGGTGTCGCCCGCCGTTTGCAGTTGTTCGAAATAGGCAAGGTTGCCCACCGAAGTCACCACGTCGATGTCGCCCGCAGGGGTGCGGGTCATGGTCACAGTATTGCCTTTAACGATCATCGAACCTTGGGTGATGATCACGTCACCTTTATAGGTGGCAATACCGTTCTTGTCGTCCAGTTGGGCGTCGTCGGCCTGGATGCGGATCGGCTGCTGTTGATCGTTCGGCAGAGCCCAGGCGCTCACGCTTCCCAGTGCTGCGCTCAGGCCGAGCAAAATAGGGAGAGTTTTAACGAGCCTCATACTGTCCTCTTACGTTCGATAGCAGGTGTATCCTGCTTTCTTTCAAATACGCTTTCATTCCCTTGCCAGTCGATACACCGCCAGCGCCGTCGATTCTAACGGGTTGCTCGGTCTGCGCATATTGCTGTTGCGGGAACACGGTCATACGGGTGGTGGTAATCAGGGTCTTACGGTTTTTCTCGTCGAAACGCGTGATGCGCACCGAGTCGATCAGTTCGACCTGGGTGCCGTCCGGGTTGACCTCGCCGTGTTCGCTCTGGACGTGCCAAGGGAACTGGGTGCCGCGGAACAGGTTCAGGTCCGGGTTGGTCAGCAGCGTCACTTCGGTCGCCTTCAGGTGTTCAACCTTGTCGGACGTCATTTCGTATTGCAGTTTGCCATCCGGCAGGAACTGGACGCTGTGCGCGTTGATCGCGTAGTAGTCGATTTCGCTTTCGTCGACCGTTGCCACAGGCTTGTCGAGGAAGCGCTCCGGGCTGATGTTCCAGTAGCCGACCGCAGCAAATATCGCTGCGATGCAACTGAACATCAGGATGTTGCGAAATTTCTTGCTCAGCATAGTTGGCTCACAGGTACGCGGCGTTGGCCGCATCGAGGCGGCCCTGGGCGCGCAGGATCAATTCGCAGAATTCGCGAGCGGCACCCTCGCCACCACGGGCCTGGGTGATGCCGTGGGCGTGTTCACGCACGAAGCTGGCGGCATTGGCCACCGCCATGCCCAGGCCAACGCGGCGGATCACCGGCAGGTCTGGCAGGTCGTCGCCGAGGTAGGCGACTTGTTCATAGCTTAGATTGAGCTGTGCGAGAAGCTCGTCAAGCACCACCAGTTTATCTTCACGGCCCTGATAAAGGTGGGGAATACCGAGGTTCTTCGCCCGTCGCTCGACCACCGGGGTCTTGCGGCCGCTGATGATAGCCGTCTGCACGCCCGCTGCCATCAACATCTTGATGCCCTGGCCGTCGAGCGTATTGAATGTCTTGAATTCGCTGCCGTCTTCAAGGAAGTACAGGCGTCCGTCAGTCAGGACGCCGTCAACGTCGAATACCGCCAGTTTGATCTGTTTGCCGCGTTGCAGCAGGTCCGTGCTCATTACATTACTCCCGCGCGCAGCAAATCGTGCATGTTCAAGGCGCCGACCGGGCGGTCTTCGCTATCGACCACGACCAGCGCGTTGATTTTATGGTCTTCCATGATTTTCAGGGCCTCGGCCGCGAGCATCTCGGCGCGGGCGGTCTTGCCGTGAGCGGTCATGACCTGGTCGATCGTCGCGCTGTGGATGTCGATGCTGCGATCCAGGGTGCGACGCAAATCGCCGTCGGTGAAGATCCCGGCGAGTTTGCCGTCGGCTTCCAGGATCACGGTCATGCCCAGACCCTTGCGGGTCATTTCCATCAGCGCGTCCTTGAGCAGGGTGCCGCGCTGGACTTGCGGCAGCTCCTGCCCGGCGTGCATGACGTTTTCCACTTTCAACAGCAGGCGTCGACCCAGCGCGCCGCCAGGGTGGGAAAAGGCGAAGTCTTCAGCGGTAAAGCCGCGGGCCTCCAGCAGCGCAACGGCCAAGGCGTCGCCCATGACCAGCGCCGCGGTGGTCGACGATGTCGGCGCCAGGTTCAGCGGGCAGGCTTCATGCTCGACGTGCACGTTGAGGTTGACCTCGGCGGCCTTGGCCAACGGTGAGTCGGGGTTGCCGGTCACGCTGATCAGTTTGATGCCCAGGCGCTTGATCAGCGGCAGCAGGGTCACGATTTCGTTGGTGGAACCGGAGTTCGACAGGGCCAGGATGATGTCGTCGCGGGTGATCATGCCCATGTCGCCGTGACTGGCTTCGGCCGGGTGCACGAAGAATGCGGTGGTGCCGGTGCTGGCCAGGGTGGCCGCGATCTTGTTGCCGATGTGCCCTGATTTGCCCATGCCGACCACGACTACGCGGCCTTTGCTGGCCAGAATCATCTCGCAAGCGCGTACGAAATCTGCGTCGATGTGGGGCAGCAAGCCTTCTACGGCTTCCAGTTCGAGGCGGATGGTGCGTTGTGCTGATTGAATCAGGTCGCTGGATTGGCTCATGTCAGAAATCGTATAGCCTGATGAAAAGGCGGCGATTATAGCGGTAATGATCGAAACCCTCACGCAAGTTCGTCGCGCTTTGTCATTCCCTGTTACCGAAACCCTCCGAGTGAATGCTTTTTGCCTGTCATGTTGCTGAACATGGCCCGGCTTGGCGCTTGGGCGCTTGGCCTTTGCAGTGATATAGTTCGCCGCCAGTTCGGCCTGCCCGGGAGGTATGTGCTTTCGTCAGAAAGTCAGGCGTCCGAGTGAGAGGCTGCATCGCAAGGAGTTTAGATGAGTGCCGATAACGCCTACGCGGTCGAGCTGAAGGGACTGACCTTCAAGCGCGGTTCGCGCAGCATTTTCAATAACGTCGATATCCGTATTCCACGCGGCAAGGTCACCGGCATCATGGGGCCTTCCGGGTGTGGCAAGACCACATTGCTGCGTTTGATGGGCGCACAGCTGCGTCCCACCAAGGGCGAAGTCTGGGTCAACGGTCAAAACCTGCCGAAGCTGTCGCGCAGCGATTTGTTCGACGCGCGCAAGCACATGGGTGTGCTGTTCCAGAGCGGCGCACTGTTTACCGATCTCGATGTGTTCGAGAACGTCGCCTTTCCGCTTCGCGTTCATACCGAGCTTCCGGAAGAAATGATCCGGGACATCGTCCTGCTCAAGTTACAGGCCGTGGGCCTGCGTGGTGCCATCGACCTGATGCCCGAGGAGCTGTCCGGCGGCATGAAGCGTCGTGTGGCGCTGGCCCGGGCAATTGCTCTCGATCCGCAGATTCTCATGTATGACGAACCTTTCGTCGGTCAGGACCCGATCGCCATGGGCGTCCTGGTGCGCCTGATCCGCCTGCTCAACGACGCGCTGGGCATCACCAGCATCGTGGTCTCCCACGATCTGGCCGAGACAGCGAGCATCGCCGACTACATCTATGTGGTCGGCGAAGGCCAGGTGTTGGGGCAGGGCACGCCCGAGGAGCTGATGAACTCGCAGGAGCCGCGAATTCGCCAATTCATGACCGGCGAACCCGACGGCCCGGTGGCATACCACTTTCCAGCGACGGATTACCGCGCAGATCTTCTGGGGAAGCGTTGATGCGCAAGATTTCACTATTGGAGCGCGTGCGCCGGTTCGGCCACTCCGGCATCGATGTGCTGGCGGTGTTCGGTCGTTCGACGATCTTCCTGTTTCATGCCTTGCTCGGCCGTGGCGGTATCGGCGGCGGGTTCGGGCTGCTGATCAAGCAATTGCATTCGGTGGGCGTGATGTCCCTGGTGATCATCGTGGTCTCCGGGGTGTTCATCGGCATGGTGCTGGCGCTGCAGGGGTTCAATATCCTGTCCAGCTATGGTTCGGAGCAGGCGGTCGGGCAGATGGTTGCGCTGACGTTGCTGCGTGAACTGGGCCCCGTGGTCACGGCGTTGTTGTTCGCCGGGCGCGCCGGTTCGGCCCTGACGGCTGAAATCGGCAACATGAAGTCCACCGAGCAGTTGTCCAGTCTGGAAATGATTGGTGTCGACCCGCTCAAGTACATCATTGCCCCGCGCCTGTGGGCCGGCTTCATTTCCCTGCCGGTGCTGGCGATGATTTTCAGCGTGGTGGGTATCTGGGGCGGTTCGTGGGTGGCCGTCGACTGGCTGGGTGTCTATGAAGGTTCCTACTGGTCGAACATGCAAAACAGCGTGACCTTTGCCGACGATGTGCTGAACGGCATCATCAAAAGCATTGTCTTCGCTTTTGTCGTGACCTGGATCGCCGTATTCCAAGGCTATGACTGCGAGCCCACATCCGAGGGGATCAGTCGTGCCACTACCAAGACCGTTGTGTACGCCTCGTTGGCGGTACTCGGCCTGGACTTTATTCTGACCGCCTTGATGTTTGGAGATTTCTGATGCAAAACCGCACCCTGGAAATCGGTGTCGGCCTTTTCTTGCTGGCTGGCATCCTGGCTTTGCTGTTGCTGGCGTTGCGGGTGAGTGGCCTGTCCCCGAGCGCAACCAACGATACTTATAAACTTTATGCGTATTTCGACAATATCGCCGGTTTGACGGTCAGAGCTAAAGTGACCATGGCCGGTGTGACCATCGGCAAGGTCACGGCGATCGATCTGGACCGCGACAGTTTCACCGGTCGAGTGACGATGCAGCTGGAAAAGCGCGTAGATAACCTGCCGAATGACTCCACTGCATCTATCCTGACTGCTGGCCTGTTGGGCGAGAAGTACATCGGTATCAGCGTGGGCGGCGAAGAAGCCCTGCTCAAGGATGGTGGAACCATCCATGACACCCAGTCGTCGCTGGTGCTCGAGGACCTGATCGGTAAATTCCTGCTCAATACCGTTAGCAAAGACGCCAAATGAGGAGCTTTTGAATGATCTCTACCTTGCGACGTGGCCTGTTGGTATTACTCGCGGCCCTGCCGTTGATGGCTAACGCCGTGGCGGCGCCTTCCGCGCACGAACTGGTACAAGACACCACGACCCGGTTGCTGGCGGATCTGTCGGCCAACAAAGAGAAGTACAAACAGGATCCGCAGGACTTTTACACGGCGCTGAACACCATCGTCGGGCCTGTGGTGGATGCCGAGGGCATCTCCAAGAGCATCATGACGGTCAAATATTCGCGCAAGGCCACGCCGGCGCAAATGAAGACCTTTGAAGAAAACTTCAAGAAAGGCCTGTTCCAGTTCTATGGCAACGCCTTGCTCGAGTACAACAACCAGGGCATCGTCGTCGACCCTGCCAAGGATGAGTCGGGAGACCGCACCAGCGTTGGCATGACGGTCAAAGGCAGCAACGGCGCGATCTATCCTGTGTCTTACACGCTCGAGAAGATCAACGGCGAGTGGAAGCTGCGTAACGTGATCATCAACGGCATCAATATCGGCAAGCTGTTCCGCGACCAATTCGCCGATGCGATGCAGCGCAATGGCAACGACCTGGACAAGACCATCAATGGTTGGGCCGGTGAAGTCGCCAAGGCCAAGGAAGCCAGCCAGAAGCAATCCACCGAGCAGCAAGCCCAATGAGTGTATCGGCCATTCGCATGAACGAATCCGGTGAGCTGATGCTCAGCGGCATGCTGGACTACCTCACTGGCCCGGGCCTGCGCAAGCAGGGCCAGGCGCTGATCAAGGCCAGCAAGGCCCCCGCACTGGTGGTGGACTGTTCGGCGGTGTTGAAATCCAGCAGCGTCGGCTTGTCGTTGCTGCTGTGTTTCATGCGGGATGCGCACGAGGCCGGTAAGTCGCTGAGCATCCGCGCGATGCCCGAAGACATGCGCGAAATCGCTCAGGTCAGCGAAATGACCGAGCTGTTGGCGCATCCCTAACCGCATCGACAGAGAAGCCCCCCGTCAGAGTCCTGCTTCGCGGGGTTCGCAGGCGCGGGGCTTTTTTGTATGATGTCCGACCCGCGCGCACAGGGCGCCGATTGAGGTTGAGCATGCAGGCCGTAGAAGTGAAGAGCTTCCTTGAAGGAAAGCTGCCAAACACCAAGGTGGAAGTTGAAGGCGAAGGCTGCAATTTCCAGCTGAATGTGATTAGCGATGAACTGGCGGCGTTGAGCCCGGTGAAGCGTCAGCAGCAGGTCTATGCCCATTTGAACCCATGGATCACCGATGGCAGCATCCATGCGGTCACTATGAAATTTTTCAGCAGCGCGGCCTGGGCCGAGCGCACCTGAGCCCAAGGGCGTCGAGATTCTTATGGATAAATTGATTATTACCGGTGGCGCTCGTCTTGATGGCGAGATCCGCATTTCCGGGGCAAAGAACTCTGCCCTGCCGATCCTGGCTGCAACTTTGCTGTGCGATGGCCCGGTTACCGTTGCCAACCTGCCGCACCTGCACGACATCACCACCATGATCGAGCTGTTCGGTCGCATGGGCATCGAGCCGGTGATCGACGAGAAACTCAGCGTCGAAATCGACCCGCGCACCATCAAGACCCTGATCGCTCCGTACGAACTGGTTAAAACCATGCGTGCGTCGATCCTGGTGCTGGGCCCGATGGTTGCCCGTTTCGGTGAAGCCGAAGTCGCACTGCCTGGCGGTTGCGCCATCGGTTCGCGTCCGGTGGACCTGCACATCCGTGGTCTTGAAGCCATGGGCGCGGTCATCGACGTCGAAGGCGGCTACATCAAGGCCAAGGCGCCTGAAGGCGGCCTGCGTGGCGCGCACTTCTTCTTCGACACCGTCAGTGTGACCGGTACCGAAAACATCATGATGGCCGCAGCCCTGGCCAAGGGCCGCAGCGTGCTGGCCAACGCCGCGCGCGAGCCTGAAGTGGTCGACCTGGCGAACTTCCTGATCGCCATGGGCGCCAAGATCTCTGGCGCCGGCACCGACACCATCACCATCGATGGCGTCGAGCGTCTGCACACCACCACTTACAAAGTGATGCCGGACCGTATCGAAACCGGTACCTACCTGGTTGCCGCCGCCGTGACCGGCGGTCGTGTGAAGGTCAAGGACACCGATCCGACCATCCTCGAAGCCGTCCTGGAAAAACTCCGTGAGTCGGGTGCCGAAATCACCTGCGGCGAAGACTGGATCGAGCTGAACATGCACGGCAAGCGGCCAAAAGCCGTCAACGTGCGCACCGCTCCATACCCGGCGTTCCCGACCGACATGCAGGCGCAGTTCATCTCGCTCAACGCCATTGCCGAAGGCACCGGTGCCGTGATCGAGACGATCTTCGAAAACCGCTTCATGCACGTTTACGAACTGCACCGCATGGGCGCCAAGATCCAGGTCGAAGGCAACACCGCCATTGTCACCGGTACCGAGAAGCTGAAAGGCGCGCCAGTCATGGCCACCGACCTGCGTGCTTCGGCCAGCCTGGTGATCTCGGCGCTGATCGCTGAAGGCGACACCCTGATCGACCGCATCTACCACATCGACCGTGGTTACGAGTGCATCGAAGAGAAACTGCAGATGCTCGGCGCCAAGATCCGCCGCGTACCGGGCTAGTTTTTTGCTGCATGGGCATAAGGATGTGCCCGTTGAATTCGTTTCAAGTCGAGGGTACTTCACCCACGATGTGTGTCCGGCGCCGTTTGTGACCGGGCACGTACCTTGATAAGGACTGACGTTTCCCATGTTGACCATCGCACTGTCCAAGGGCCGCATCCTTGACGACACCCTGCCGCTTCTGGCTGAAGCGGGCATCGTGCCGACCGAGAATCCGGACAAGAGCCGCAAGCTGATCATCCCCACGACCCAGGAAGATGTACGCCTGCTGATCGTGCGCGCCACCGATGTGCCGACCTATGTCGAGCATGGTGCCGCTGACCTGGGCGTCGCCGGTAAAGATGTGTTGATGGAATACGGCGGCCAGGGCTTGTACGAGCCACTGGACCTGCGCATTGCCCTCTGCAAGCTGATGACCGCTGGCCGTGTCGGCGACGTCGAGCCCAAGGGCCGTTTGCGGGTGGCGACCAAGTTCGTCAACGTTGCCAAGCGTTACTACGCCGAACAAGGTCGTCAGGTCGACATCATCAAGCTGTACGGCTCGATGGAACTGGCGCCGCTGATCGGTCTGGCGGACAAGATCATCGACGTGGTCGACACCGGCAACACCCTGCGCGCCAATGGCCTGGAACCCCAGGATTTCATTGCCGACATCAGCTCCCGGCTGATCGTCAACAAAGCTTCGATGAAAATGCAGCACGCCCGTATCCAGGCGTTGATCGACACCCTGCGCAAGGCAGTGGAGTCTCGACACCGCGGCTGATTCACCTGCGCGACCTTGAGTCGCGCCCGTCTATCCGCCTCATAGCCAGAATCTCAGGTGCCCAAGCGGAAACGACTGCTAAGTTAGGGCGCCTGAGTTTTTGCCATTCCTATGAGGCTCTCGCTATGACCGCACCGACTGCAATTCGCCGACTCAACGCTGCTGACCCGGATTTCGCACATCATCTGGATCATCTGCTGAGCTGGGAAAGTGTGTCTGACGACTCGGTCAATCAGCGGGTGCTGGACATCATCAAGGCCGTGCGCGAGCGTGGCGATGCGGCGCTGGTGGAATTCACCCAGAAGTTCGACGGCCTGGAAGTCGCCTCGATGGCCGACCTGATCCTGCCGCGCGAGCGCCTGGAACTGGCGCTGACCCGCATCACCGTGCCGCAGCGTGAAGCGCTGGAAAAAGCCGCGGCCCGTGTGCGCAGCTACCACGAAAAGCAGAAACAGGATTCCTGGAGCTACACCGAGGCCGATGGCACCGTGCTGGGCCAGAAGGTCACGCCGCTGGATCGCGCCGGTCTTTATGTCCCGGGTGGTAAAGCGTCGTACCCATCGTCCGTGCTGATGAATGCGATCCCGGCCAAAGTGGCGGGCGTGACCGAAGTGGTCATGGTGGTGCCGACACCGCGCGGTGAAATCAACGAACTGGTATTGGCCGCAGCGTGCATCGCGGGTGTCGATCGTGTGTTCACCATCGGTGGCGCCCAAGCCGTTGCCGCGTTGGCTTATGGAACCGAAAGCGTGCCGAAGGTCGACAAAGTGGTCGGCCCGGGCAACATCTATGTCGCCACCGCCAAGCGTCACGTGTTCGGCCAGGTCGGCATCGACATGATCGCCGGCCCGTCGGAAATTCTCGTGGTCTGCGACGGCCAGACCGATCCGGACTGGATCGCCATGGACCTGTTCTCCCAGGCTGAGCACGACGAAGACGCACAGGCAATTCTGGTCAGCCCGGACGCCGGGTTCCTCGACAAGGTCGCCGCCAGCATCGCCAAACTGCTGCCGACCATGGAGCGCGCCGAGATCATCGAAACCTCGATCAATGGTCGTGGGGCGCTGATCCAGGTTCGTGATATGGAGCAAGCCATCGAAGTGGCCAACCGCATTGCGCCGGAGCACCTGGAGTTGTCGGTCGCCGATCCACAAGCGTGGTTGCCGCAGATCCGTCACGCCGGCGCAATCTTCATGGGCCGTCACACCTCCGAAGCCTTGGGCGACTACTGCGCCGGCCCGAACCACGTGCTGCCGACCTCCGGCACTGCTCGTTTCTCGTCGCCGTTGGGCGTGTACGACTTCCAGAAACGCTCGTCGATCATCTTCTGCTCCGAGCAGGGTGCGTCGGAACTGGGCAAGACCGCTTCCGTGCTGGCCCGTGGCGAGTCGCTGACCGCCCACGCCCGCAGCGCCGAATACCGCATCATCGACGACAAGCAGGGGAACTGAGATGAGTAAATTCTGGAGCCCGTTCGTCAAGAACCTGGTGCCTTACGTGCCGGGCGAGCAGCCGAAACTGGCGAAACTGGTGAAGCTCAACACCAACGAAAACCCGTACGGCCCATCGCCAAAAGCCCTGGCGGCGATGCAGACCGAGCTCAATGACAACCTGCGTTTGTACCCGGACCCGAACAGCGACCTGTTGAAGAACGCTGTCGCCAAGTACTACGGCGTGCAAAGCAATCAGGTGTTCCTCGGCAACGGTTCCGATGAAGTCCTGGCGCACATCTTTCACGGTTTGCTGCAACACGATCAGCCGGTGCTGTTCCCGGACATCAGCTACAGCTTCTACCCGGTCTACTGCGGGTTGTACGGCATCACGTTCGACGCGGTGCCGCTGGACGAGCAGTTCCAGATCAACCCGGCGGATTACGCCAAGCCGAACGGCGGGATCATCTTCCCGAACCCGAACGCCCCGACCGGTTGCCTGTTGGCGCTGGACGCGGTTGAGCAAATCCTCAAGGCCAGCCCGGATTCGGTGGTCGTTGTGGATGAGGCTTACATCGACTTCGGTGGCGAGACGGCGATCAGTCTGGTGGACCGTTATCCGAATTTGCTGGTGACTCAGACGTTGTCCAAGTCCCGTTCCCTGGCCGGCCTGCGGGTCGGTCTGGCGGTGGGGCATCCGGACCTGATCGAGGCGCTGGAGCGGATCAAGAACAGCTTCAACTCTTATCCGCTGGACCGCCTGGCGAACGTCGGTGCAGCCGCCGCGTTCGAAGACCGTGAGTACTTCGACAAGACCTGCGGGTTGGTGATCGAGAATCGCGAGAAGGTCGTTGCGCAACTGCAAGCCAAGGGCTTTGAAGTGCTGCCGTCAGCGGCGAACTTCATCTTCGCCCGGCATCCGCAGCACGATGCGGCGGGGCTGGCAGCGAAGTTGCGCGAGCAAGGCGTGATCGTCCGGCACTTCAAGCAGGAACGCATTGCGCAGTTCCTGCGGATTTCGATTGGCACGCCTGAACAGAATCAGGCACTGATCGACGGCCTCGGCGACCTGTAAATCGCTATCGCTGGCAAGCCAACTCCTACAGTGAACTGTGTCGTACACAACTCCTGTGATCGACACAAACCCTGTAGGAGCTGGCTTGTCGGCGAAAGGCTCACCGGAGAACCAATGCCTTACTCGTGATGCGGCTCGCCCAGAAACGTCAGCGAACTGAACAATCCCCGACTGCTCACGTCAGCGTTGTCCTTAACCGGCAGTTCCATCTGCGCAGCAATCACATTCAGCCCTTCATTACGCACCAACACCTGCGCCCGTCCCTGCGCATCGGTCTCGGTGCTCAACGTATTCGGCGCGTTGCGGTAATCGCCTGTCAGCTTCACCCCCGCCACCGGCTTGCCATCCAGTAGCACCCGCACCGGCAACGACTTGCCCGGCCCGACCGTCAGCGGATCGACCTCCGGCAAAATCAGCAATTTCATCTGATCAAGCGACGGCAATTTCGCCCCCGGTTGGTAGATCGCCAGGCTGTACTTGAACGTTTGGATCGACTCGATTGCGCCCGGTACTTTGCTGCGCCCTTCGTTGACCCACTTCTTGTCGGCAGTTTGCGACCACAGGCCATTGTTCAGCGCTACGACCATGACGGCCGGTGGTTTCAGCGGTTGCAGGCGGGCGTGGTCGGCGAGCCGTTGCACGGTTACCGGGATCATTTTGCCGTTGACGTCATACGCCCAGGCGCCGCTGATCTTTTGCGGTTTAAAGGCATTGTCCTCGGCGCCGTGGCCGTAAACCACTTCGATGTTGCCACGGCGTTGTTCGGTCCATAGACCATGGGCCGAGGCTTCAGTGGCGAAGAGCAGACCGAGCACGGCCAAGGGGTTGAGAAGGTGCATGGTGACGTCCTTTTACAGATTGAGTGTCAGGCTGACGGTGAAATTGCGCGGCTCGCCGGGGTTGACCCAGTAGTTGCTGTAAGAGCGCTCGAAGTATTTCTCGTCGAAAAGGTTGTTCAGGTTCAGGCCCACAGTGACGTTTTCGCTGGCCTTGTAATGGGCCAGCAGGTCGACGGTTTGGTAAGCCGGCAGTTCGAAGTCAGCGCCGGCTTCACCCGAGCGATCGCCGACATAGGTGAATGCTGCGCCGAGGTCTGAACCGCGCAGACGGCCCTCCTGAAATTCATAAACTCCCAGCAGACTGCCGCTGCGCCTGGCTACGCCGAGGATGCGGCTGCCGGTAGGAATGACCTTGTCGCCCTTGGTGACTTCGGCGTCGATGTAGGCAAACGCGCCTATCACCCGCACGGCGTCGCTCACTTGCCCGGCGACTTGCAGATCAAAGCCCTGGCTGCGCGCCTTGCCCATGGCGCGACTGGTATCGGTGCCGGGGTCTAGGGCCAGCACGTTTTCCTTGTCGATTCGAAAAGCGGCGAGGGTGCTGCTCAGGCGGTTGTCGAATAGTTCGGTCTTGATCCCGACTTCATAACCGACCCCTTCTTCCGGGTCGAAGGATTTGCCGGTGGCGTCCAGGCCGTTGTTCGGTTTGAACGAGGTGGAGGCGTTGGCGAACACGCCGACTTCAGGCGTCAGTTGATAGAGCAGACCGGCCCGTTGAGTCAGCGCATCGTGCTTCTGGCGACTGGTCGCACTGCGCGTGTGATCGTCGATGCTTTGCTGGAAATGTTCTATGCGCGCACCGAGCATGCCGCGTAGTTTGTCGGTAAAGACAATCTGGTCCTGCACGTTCAGCGCCTGGCTTTCGACATGCTCGAAAAAGTCTGTGCCTGAGCGGGCACCGTTGGGTTTCGGTTGGCCGTAGACCGGCTGATAGATGTCGATGGCGTAGCCACCGCCGGCAATCGTGGTCACCCGTTCGTTCTTGCGGTAGTTCTCGTATTCGCTGCCGATCAGCAGTTCGTGCTGCCAGCCACCGAGGTCGAACAGACCCCGCAATTCGAGCTGGGTAATGCTGTCGTGCCAATCGTTGTCGCGCTCGCGGTAGCGGCGATTGACCGTGTGGCCGTTGGCATTCAGCGGCCGCGTCTCGGAGGCGAATCCCCAGAGTTTGCCTTCTTTGTAATGGCTGGCCAGGCGCAGCTTCCAACCGTCGTTGAGCTGATGTTCGAGGGCGGCTTGCAGGCTGTTGTTGTGGTTGTCGATGTCGCCGTCGTTGGGTTCGCCGAGGAAGGTCGAGCGCGAGACGCCGCTCCACGTATTGTTCGGGGCGACGATGCCACGGTCGAACGTCGAGCTGTGACGGACGAATTCGTTTTCCACCAGCAAATGGGTGTCCGGGTTCAGCTGCCAGCTGAAGGAGGGCGCGACGAACACGCGCTGACTCTCAACGTGATCGCGAAAACTGTGGTTGTCCTCGACGGCCAGGTTGACGCGGGACAACACATGGCCGTCGTCGTCCAGCGGCGTGTTGACGTCCAGCGCGGTGCGATAGCGGTCCCGACTGCCAGCGCTGGTCTGCAACGTGGTGAAGGCTTCAGACTGCGGCTTTTTGGTGACGATGTTTACCGTACCGCCCGGATCACCACGGCCATAGAGACTGGCTGCCGGACCTTTGAGCACTTCAATGCGCTCAATGTTCGCCACGTCCGGTGTGCTCGGGTAACCCCGGTTGGCGCTGAAGCCGTCCTTGTAGAACTCGGAGGTGGTGAAGCCACGCACGCTGTATTCGTAGAGCGTCAGGCCACCGAAATTATTCTGCTTCGACACGCCGCCGGCAAAATCCAATGCGCGCTCGACGCTATTGCTGCCGAGGTCCTTGAGCACGCTGGCGGGAATCACGCTGATGGATTGCGGAATGTCGCGAAGAGCAGTGTCGGTTTTGGTCGCGCTGGAGGAGCGGGTGGCGCGGTAGCCTTTGACCGGGCCAGTGGGGGATTCGTAGTCGGAGGTGACGCTGATGGCGTCCAGTTCGAGCGGGCTTGAGTCTTCGGCGAAGACCGGATCTGCGAGCAGGCCAAAGGCGAGACCCGCCACAGAAACCATTGTTCGAGACGACATGTTATGTTGTTCCAATAGTAATATTGAAACAATATAACATGTCTAATGAGAATGTCTGCTGTTAGCCCGAGTGCCTCGGGCCAGCGCTTACTGCTCTTCTTTTTCCTTCACTGGCGCCGGTGGCGGGCGCAAGCCGATTTCAGCGGTGAGCTTCAGTTCCTTGCCGTTGCGCATCACCTGAACCGTGACTTTGTCGGTCGGTTTGATCCGCGCGACCTGGTTCATCGAGCGACGACCATCACCGGCCGGTTCGCCGTCGATGGTGAGAATCACGTCGCCCAATTGCAGGCCGGCCTTCTGCGCCGGACCGTCACGGAAAATCCCCGCGACCACAATGCCCGGACGTCCCGACAGACCATACGACTCCGCCAGTTCCTGGCTCAACGGCTGCACTTCGATACCGAGCCAGCCGCGAATCACCTGGCCGTGTTCGATGATCGACTTCATCACTTCCATCGCCAGTTTGACCGGGATCGCGAAACCGATGCCTTGCGAACCGCCGGACTTGGAGAAGATCGCCGTGTTGATCCCGGTCAGGTTGCCATTGGCATCCACCAGCGCACCGCCGGAGTTGCCGGGGTTGATCGCGGCGTCGGTCTGGATGAAATCTTCGTAGTTGTTCAGGCCCAGCTGGTTACGGCCGGTGGCGCTGATGATGCCCATGGTCACGGTCTGGCCGACGCCGAACGGGTTGCCGATGGCCAGTGCGACGTCGCCGATGCGGATGTTGTCGGAGCGGCCGACGGTGATCGACGGCAGGTTTTTCAGATCGATCTTCAGGACCGCGAGGTCGGTTTCCGGGTCGCTGCCGATGACGCGGGCCAGGGTTTCACGCCCGTCCTTCAGCGCGACGACAATCTGGTCGGCGCCGCTGGTCACGTGGTTGTTGGTCAGCAGGTAGCCTTCCGGGCTCATGATCACGCCGGAGCCGAGGCTCGATTCCATGCGTTTCTGCTTGGGCGCGTTGTCGCCGAAGAAGCGACGGAACTGCGGGTCTTCGAACAGCGGATGGTTCGGCTTGTTGATGACTTTGGTGGTGTACAGGTTCACCACCGACGGCGCAGCGGTGGTGACGGCGTCGGCATAGGACACCGGCCCCTGTTGCATGGTGGTGGTTTGCGGGGCTTGCTGCAGGTTGACGTCGAGGCTTGGAAGCCCGACCCACTGCGGGTAACGCTGGATGATCAATAGAGCGATAAGCACGCCGGCCAACAGCGGCCAGCCGGAAAAACGCAGCGCCTTGAGCATTAAGCACGTCCTGAGAGGTTGCAGGCGGTTAGAGACCGCCCATAATGTCGCGCATTATACGAGGCCGCGCGCGCCTCTGAACGGGATATTTAGGAGTCTTTTATGGCCGTCGCCCTGAGCACCCTGGTCGAAGAAGCCGACCGTTATCTGAACAGTGCAAAGATTGCCGATTATTGCCCCAACGGGTTACAGGTCGAAGGCCGGCCGCAGGTGATGCGCATCGTCAGTGGCGTCACGGCCAGTCAGGCGTTGCTGGATGCAGCCGTCGAAGCGCAGGCCGATCTGGTGTTGGTGCATCACGGTTACTTCTGGAAGGGCGAGAACCCGTGCATCACCGGCATGAAGCAGCGTCGGTTGAAAACCCTGCTCAAGCACGACATCAGCCTGCTGTCCTATCACTTGCCGCTGGACCTGCACCCGGAAGTCGGAAACAACGTGCAGCTCGCCCGTCAGTTGGACATCACCGTCGAAGGGCCACTGGATCCGGATAACCTGAAGATTGTCGGTCTGGTCGGCTCGTTGAACGAACCGGTGACGCCGCGTGATTTCGCTCGCCGCGTGCAGGAAGTCATGGGGCGCGAGCCGCTGCTGATTGAAGGCAGCGAGATGATTCGTCGGGTCGGCTGGTGCACTGGTGGCGGTCAGGGGTATATCGATCAGGCGGTCTTGGCGGGCGTCGATCTGTACCTCAGCGGCGAGGCGTCCGAGCAAACCTTCCACAGCGCCCGGGAAAACGACATCAGTTTCATCGCCGCCGGTCACCACGCCACCGAGCGTTATGGTGTGCAGGCGCTGGGGGATTACCTGGCGCGACGGTTTGCGCTGGAGCACATCTTCATCGATTGCCCGAATCCGATTTGATTTCAACACGTCTTCGTAGGAGCGAGGCTTGCCCGCGAAGAACGATGACGTGGTGCGTCAGGTCTACCGCGTTATCGTTCTTCGCGGGCAAGCCTCGCTCCTACAGGGCGCGGTAGGCCCAAACGAGGGGGTATATTCATATACCCTTTCGATCTAGCTCGCGTCCTGATTAGAAGAGGTCGCTGTGCTAGGATTCCCCGCTCGAACACGGCCCGCTGGCCGTCCATAAGATCGTTTTCGTGAGTAGCCATGGTCGACAAACTGACGCATCTGAAACAGCTGGAGGCCGAAAGCATCCACATCATCCGCGAGGTCGCCGCCGAGTTCGATAACCCGGTGATGCTGTACTCCGTCGGTAAAGATTCCGCCGTGATGCTGCACCTTGCGCGCAAGGCATTCTTCCCGGGCAAATTACCGTTCCCGGTGATGCACGTCGACACCCGGTGGAAGTTCAAGGAAATGTACGAATTCCGCGACCGTATGGTCGAAGAACTCGGCCTGGACCTGCTGGTGCACGTGAACCCCGATGGCGTGGCCCAGGGCATCAACCCGCTGACCCACGGTAGCGCCAAGCATACCGACATCATGAAAACCGAGGGCCTGAAACAGGCGCTCGACAAGTACGGTTTCGACGCCGCTTTCGGTGGCGCTCGCCGCGACGAAGAGAAGTCCCGCGCCAAAGAACGCGTGTATTCCTTTCGCGACACCAAGCACCGCTGGGACCCGAAAAACCAGCGTCCAGAGCTGTGGAACGTCTACAACGGCAACGTCAACAAGGGCGAATCGATCCGCGTTTTCCCATTGTCGAACTGGACCGAACTGGACATCTGGCAGTACATCTACCTCGAAGGCATCCCGATTGTGCCGCTGTATTTCGCCGCCGAGCGCGACGTCATCGAGATGAATGGCACCTGGATCATGATCGACGACGAACGCCTGCTCAATCACCTGAGCGACGAAGACAAGGCGCGCATCGTCAAGAAGAAAGTCCGTTTCCGTACACTGGGTGACTACCCGCTGACCGGTGCGGTCGAGTCCGAGGCCACCAGCCTGACCGACATCATTCAGGAAATGCTCCTGACGCGAACTTCCGAACGCCAGGGCCGGGTCATCGATCACGATGGCGCAGGCTCGATGGAAGAAAAGAAACGTCAGGGTTATTTCTAAGGGGTTGTCATGTCGCACGCATCTGATTTGATCAGCGAGGACATCCTCGCCTACCTGGGCCAGCACGAACGCAAGGAAATGCTGCGCTTTCTGACCTGTGGCAACGTCGACGACGGCAAGAGCACCCTGATCGGGCGCCTGCTGCACGACTCCAAGATGATCTACGAAGATCACCTGGAAGCCATCACCCGCGACTCGAAAAAAGTCGGCACCACCGGCGAAGACATCGACCTGGCGTTGCTGGTCGACGGCCTGCAGGCCGAGCGTGAGCAGGGCATCACCATCGACGTCGCTTACCGCTACTTCTCCACCGCCAAGCGCAAATTCATCATCGCCGACACCCCTGGCCATGAGCAGTACACCCGCAACATGGCCACCGGTGCGTCCACCTGTGACCTGGCGATCATCCTGGTCGACGCCCGCTACGGCGTGCAGACCCAGACCCGTCGCCACAGCTTCATCGCCTCGTTGCTGGGCATCAAGCACATCGTGGTCGCCATCAACAAGATGGACCTCAATGGCTTCGACGAAAGCGTGTTCGAGTCGATCAAGGCCGATTACCTGAAGTTCGCCGAAGGCATCGCGTTCAAGCCGACCACCATGGCCTTCGTGCCGATGTCGGCGCTGAAGGGCGACAACGTGGTGAACAAGTCCGAGCGCTCGCCGTGGTACACCGGCCAGTCGCTGATGGAAATTCTCGAAACCGTCGAAATCGCCAGCGACCGCAACTACACCGACCTGCGTTTCCCGGTGCAGTACGTCAACCGTCCGAACCTGAACTTCCGTGGTTTCGCCGGCACCCTGGCCAGCGGCGTCGTGCACAAGGGCGATGAAGTCGTTGTGCTGCCGTCGGGCAAGAGCAGCCGCGTGAAATCCATCGTCACCTTCGAAGGTGAGCTGGAGCATGCCGGTCCGGGTCAGGCTGTGACGCTGACCATGGAAGACGAGATCGACATCTCCCGCGGCGACTTGCTGGTGCACGCCGACAACCTGCCGCAAGTGACTGACGCCTTCGACGCCATGCTGGTGTGGATGGCCGAAGAACCGATGCTGCCGGGCAAGAAGTACGACATCAAGCGCGCCACGACGTACGTGCCGGGTTCGATCACCAGCATCGTCAACCGCGTTGACGTGAACACCCTGGAAGAAGGTCCTGCCAGCGCGTTGCAGTTGAACGAGATCGGTCGCGTCAAGATCAGCCTTGACGCCGCCATCGCGCTGGACGGTTACGCGAGCAACCGCACCACCGGTTCGTTCATCGTCATCGACCGTTTGACCAACGGCACCGTCGCCGCCGGCATGATCATCGCTCAGCCGTTGGCGCATGGCAGCAGCACGCACCACGGCAAACTGGCGCACGTTGCCACCGAAGAACGCGCTCAGCGTTTCGGCCAACAGCCGGCCACCGTGTTGTTCAGCGGTTTGTCGGGCGCGGGCAAAAGCACTCTGGCGTATGCGGTTGAACGCAAGCTGTTCGACCTGGGCCGTGCGGTGTTTGTGCTCGATGGCCAGAACCTGCGTCACGACCTGAACAAAGGTCTGCCACAGGATCGCGCCGGGCGTACCGAGAACTGGCGTCGTGCCGCGCACGTTGCGCGTCAGTTCAACGAAGCCGGTCTGCTGACCCTCGCAGCCTTCGTTGCGCCGAGTGCAGAAGGGCGTGAGCAGGCCAAGGACCTGATCGGCAAGGAGCGTCTGCTGACGGTCTACGTCCAGGCCTCGCCGACGGTTTGTGCCGAGCGTGACCCGCAAGGCTTGTACGCAGCGGCCGGGGATAACATTCCGGGCGATTCCTTCCCGTACGACGTGCCGCTGGACGCCGACCTCGTGGTCGACACCCAGTCGCTGTCGCTGGAAGAAAGCGTCAAGCAAGTGCTGGATCTGCTGCGCAAGCATGGCGCGATCTAAGCGTTAGCTGCTCATGAAAAACCCGCCGATGAGTGATCATCGGCGGGTTTTTTTGTGCCCCTGAAATCGCCTTCGCGGGCAAGCCTCGCTCCTACGGGATGGGTGTGACCGCGACATCGGGAACGACGTAAATCCGTAGGAGCGAGGCTTGCCCGCGAAGGGGCCGGAACAGGCACCTGATTACTGGGCGGGATACTCGCGATGCATCTGCGTCAGCAGCGCGTCCTTGTCTAACCAAAGCTGATTGATCCACCCCTGAAACTGCAACCGATACTCCCCATCCTGGTCGTAGTTCTTGCCAATAAACTGCGGCGGAATCTTCAACTCCTGAAAGTGCACCACCACGTCCGCAACGTTCCCGCATAACAGATCCCAATACCCCGGACGCCCGCCCGGATAGTGAATCGTCACGTTGACGATCGACTCCAGCTGCTCACCCATGGCGTCCAGCACAAACGCAATGCCACCGGCCTTGGGTTTGAGCAGGTACTTGAACGGGGATTTCTGCTGCGCATGCTTGCCTTCGGTGAAGCGCGTGCCTTCGACGAAATTGAAAATCCCCACCGGGTTATCACGAAACTTCGCACAGGTCTTGCGCGTGGTTTCCAGGTCTTTGCCTTTCTTCTCCGGGTGCTTTTCCAGGTAAGCCTTGGAATAGCGCTTCATGAACGGAAAGCCCAGCGTCCACCAGGCCAGGCCAATCACCGGCACCCAGATCAGCTCTTGCTTGAGAAAGAATTTCAGCGGCTGGATACGACGGTTGAGCACGTACTGCAACACCATGATGTCGACCCAGCTCTGGTGGTTGCTGGTGATCAGGTACGAGTGCTGATAGTCCAGCCCTTCAAGGCCGCTGAGGTGCCAGCGGGTGCGGCGGACCAGGTTCATCCAGGCCTTGTTGTTGCTGATCCAGGCTTCATGGGTATGGTTCATCAGCCAGCGTGTGAAACGCTGGGTGAGGGCGAACGGCAACACCTTGAAAATCGCTACGCAGAACAGAAACGAGCAGAGCAGAATCGTATTCAGTGCCAGCAACAACGATGCAATCACGCCGCGTGCGGCGGCAGGCAGGAAATCCAGCATTTAAACATCCAGAGGTCGGTTGGCAGCTTGAATCGCGGTCAACGCGATGGTGTACACGATGTCGTCGACTTGCGCGCCACGCGGCAGGTCGTTCACCGGTTTGCGCAGGCCTTGCAGCATCGGGCCGAGGCTGACGCAGTCGGCGCTGCGCTGCACGGCTTTGTGCGTGGTGTTGCCGGTATTCAGGTCGGGGAACACGAACACCGTGGCGCGGCCGGCGACCTGACTGTTCGGCGCCAGTTGCCGGGCAACGGTTTCGTTGGCGGCGGCGTCGTACTGCAACGGGCCGTCGATCAGCAGCGAATGTTGTTGTTCGTGGGCGAGCAACGTCGCCTCGCGGACCTTCTCGACCTCTTCGCCGCTGGCCGATTCACCGCTGGAGTAGCTGATCATCGCCACGCGCGGCGTAATGCCGAACGCTGCTGCCGAGTCCGCACTTTGCAGGGCGATCTCGGCCAGTTCCGTGGCGCTCGGGTGCGGGTTCATCACGCAGTCGCCGTAGACCAGCACCTCTTCGGGAAACAGCATGAAGAACACCGACGACACCAGGGTGCAGCCCGGCGCGGTCTTGATCAACTGCAAGGCCGGGCGGATGGTGTTGGCGGTGGAGTGAATGACACCGGACACCAGGCCGTCGACTTCATCCAGCGCCAGCATCATGGTGCCGATCACCACGGTGTCTTCCAGTTGCTGCTCGGCCATCGGCGCGTTGAGGCTTTTGGTCTTGCGCAACGCAACCATCGGCTCGACGTAACGTTCGCGAATCAGGTCCGGGTCGAGAATCTCCAGGCCTGGCGGCAGTTCGATATCGTGGGCACGCGCCACGGCTTCGACGTCCGCCGGTTTCGCCAGCAACACGCAACGGGCAATGCCGCGCGCCTGGCAGATTGCCGCGGCTTGCACGGTCAGCGGCTCACTGCCCTCGGGCAGCACGATGCGCTTGTTGGCGGCCTGGGCGCGCTGGATCAATTGATAACGGAACACCGCAGGCGACAGGCGCATTTCCCGTGGCGTGCCGCAACGCTGGTGCAGCCAGTTGGCGTCGAGGTGGCTGGCGACGAAGTCGGTGATGATCTCCGCACGCTCGCGGTCGTCGATCGGGATTTCCTTGTTCAAACCGTTCAGCTGGTTCGCGGTGTCGTAGGAGCCGGTGCTCACCGACAACACCGGCAAACCGGCCTGCAAGGCGCCACGACACAGGTCCATGATGCGCGGGTCGGGCAGGGTGTCGCTGGTCAGCAGCAGGCCGGCCAGCGGCACGCCGTTCATGGCGGCGAGGCTGACGGCGAGGATGATGTCGTCGCGATCGCCGGGCGTCACCACCAGCACGCCGGGCTTGAGCAGCTCCACGGTGTTGCGCATGGTGCGCGCACAAATGATGATTTTGGTCATGCGCCGGGTTTCGTAGTCGCCGGCATTGAGGATTTGCGCGCCCATCAGATCGGCCACGTCGCGGGTGCGCGGCGCGTTCAGTTCCGGCTGGTACGGGATGCAACCGAGCAAGCGGAAATCACCGCTGCGCAGCAACGGCGAATGCTCCTTGAGGCGCGAGGCGAAGGCCTCCATGCTCTCGTCGGTCTTGACCTTGTTGAGGATCACGCCGAGGACTTTCGGGTCTTTCGGCCCGCCGAACAATTGCGCCTGCAACTCCACGCGACCGGAGAGCTCGGTCAGCACTTCGTTTTCCGGTGCCGAAACCAGAATCACGTCGGCATCCAGACTCTTGGCCAAATGCAGATTGACCCGCGCGGCGTAACTGGCGCTGCGGGTCGGGACCATGCCTTCGACGATCAGGACGTCCTTGCCGATGGCCGCTTGCTGATAGAGCGTGATGATTTCTTCGAGCAACTCATCGAGCTGGCCGTCGCCGAGCATGCGCTCGACGTGCGCCAGGCCCAGCGGTTGCGGCGGTTTCAAACCGTGGGTTCGCGCCACCAGTTCGGTGGAGCGCTCCGGCCCGGTATCACCAGGATGCGGTTGGGCAATCGGTTTGAAAAAGCCGACCTTGAGGCCGGCCCGCTCGAGGGTGCGCACCAGCCCGAGGCTGATGGAGGTCAGACCCACACCAAAATCGGTGGGCGCGATAAAAAAAGTTTGCATGCGGATTCTCTAAGGGAGCATGACAAAGGTGATCATCTATAGCTGACGATCTACCGAAATTCAGTCGCCAAGGTTATCGCTAACCGAGCCTTGTGCGCACCAACCGCATTCAAAGGGCTGACCTATTTTTTCATGACGCAGCAGTGGGTCCATGACCCAGGCGCGCGATTGCCACGGTGGCTGGTGGCGCAGGTGCTGCGTGTGGCCACAGGACAGCTCGGCCACCCAATGCCCGTCCTCGTCCTGATGGAAACCTGTGACCGTCGAGCCTGGCGCCGCATTCCGTCTGTCCGGGTTGTGTTCGCTTTCGGACGATTGCTTCGCTAAACTTGGCCTTTCTAAATTCTTATGCAAAAGGTCTCGCCCCATGCTGATCGCCGCCAATAAGGCTGTCTCCATCGACTATACCCTGACCAACGACGCTGGTGAGGTCATCGACAGCTCCGCCGGCGGCGCGCCGCTGGTCTACCTGCAAGGCGCAGGCAACATCATTCCGGGCCTGGAAAAGGCTCTGGAAGGCAAAGCAGTCGGCGACGAGCTGACCGTGGCCGTTGAACCTGAAGACGCTTACGGCGAATACGCTGCCGAACTGGTCAGCACGCTGAGCCGCAGCATGTTCGAAGGCGTCGACGAGCTGGAAGTGGGCATGCAGTTCCACGCTTCCGCACCAGACGGCCAAATGCAGATCGTGACCATTCGCGATCTGGACGGCGACGATGTCACCGTCGACGGCAACCACCCGTTGGCCGGTCAGCGCCTGAACTTCCAGGTCAAGATCATCGCCATCCGTGACGCCAGCCAGGAAGAAATCGCTCATGGTCACGTCCATGGCGAAGGTGGCCATCACCACTGATTTTCTGCGCTAAGCTCAGAGAACTGGAGAGGCGCCCGAGGGCGCCTTTTTAGTCCGCGGCTGTCCTTGGTGGCCTCACCAAGAGGCTGTTTCGAGAAGAACACGGGAATCTGGAGTACGTCATGAGTGCTTTTCACGACCTTAATTTGACAGGCCTGGATGGTCAGGAGCTACCTCTGGCGCCCTTCAAGGGGCATGTCGTGCTGGTGGTCAACGTCGCCTCCAAATGTGGCTTGACCCCACAATACGCGGCGCTGGAAAACCTTTACCAGCAATACAAAGGTAAAGGCTTCAGCGTGCTGGGCTTGCCGTGCAACCAGTTTGCCGGACAGGAACCGGGTACCGAGAAAGAGATCCAGGAGTTCTGCAGCCTCAACTATGGCGTGACCTTTCCGTTGTCCAGCAAGCTGGAAGTCAACGGTCATGAGCGTCATCAGTTGTACCGCCTGCTGGCGGGCGAGGGGGCTGAATTCCCGGGTGATATCACCTGGAACTTCGAAAAATTCCTGCTCGGCAAGGACGGTCGCGTACTGGCACGGTTCTCACCGCGTACGGCGCCGGATGATCCCACTGTCATTCAGGCAATCGAAAAAGCCCTGAGCTGATTCCCCCTGTAGGAGCGAGGCTTGCCCGCGAAGGCGTCAGGTCAGTCAGTAATGATGTCGACTGACCGACCGCCTTCGCGGGCAAGTCGGAGCGCCGCCCGCTCGCTCCTACGATGCTTTCCACCTTTTATTCCTTAATCACCAAAATCAATAGTGCTATTCAAGGCGTTCCCAACTCCATATTATCCTCGTCATAAAGTCATTTTCCGTGGAGCGTCCCATGCCTGTCAAAGCCCTGTTCAAACCGTTCCACCTCGGCACCCTCGAACTGCCGACCCGTGTCGTCATGGCGCCGATGACCCGCTCGTTTTCGCCGGGTGGCGTACCCAATTCCAAAGTGATCGAGTACTACCGTCGTCGCGCCGCTGCAGGCGTGGGCTTGATCATCACCGAAGGCACCACCGTCGGCCACAAGGCCTCCAACGGCTACCCGAACGTGCCGCATTTCTACGGTGAAGCCGCGCTGGCCGGCTGGAAGAAAGTCGTCGATGCGGTGCATGCCGAAGGCGGCAAGATCGTTCCGCAGCTTTGGCATGTCGGCAGCGTGCGTCGCATCGGCACCGAGCCTGACGCCAGCGTGCCGGGTTACGGTCCGTCGGAAAAACTGAAGGATGGTCAGGTCGTGGTTCACGGCATGACTAAACAGGATATCCAGGACGTGATCGCCGCGTTCGCTCAAGCTGCCAAAGACGCGCAAAGCATCGGCATGGACGGCGTGGAAATCCACGGCGCCCATGGCTACCTGGTGGACCAGTTCTTCTGGGAAGGCACCAATCAGCGCACCGATGAATACGGTGGCGACCTGGCGAACCGTTCGCGTTTCGCCATCGAACTGATTCAGGCGGTGCGTGCGGCAGTCGGTGAAGGCTTCCCGATCATCTTCCGTTTCTCTCAGTGGAAGCAGCAGGATTACACCGCGCGTCTGGTGCAAACACCGGAAGCGCTGGGCGAGTTCCTCAAGCCGTTGTCCGACGCTGGCGTGGACATTTTCCACTGCTCGACGCGCCGTTTCTGGGAGCCGGAGTTCGACGGTTCCGAGCTGAACCTGGCAGGCTGGACGCGCAAACTGACCGGCAAGCCGACCATCACCGTGGGCAGCGTCGGCCTGGATGGCGAGTTCCTGCAATTCATGGTCAACACCGACAAGATCGCGCAGCCGGCCAGTCTGGAAAAACTGCTGGAGCGTTTGAACAACGACGAGTTCGATCTGGTGGCAGTGGGGCGTGCGCTGCTGGTGGACCCGGACTGGGCGCAGAAAGTGCGTGACGGTCGTGAGGGAGACATCCTGCCGTTCAGCCGTGAGGCGTTGATGACGCTGGTTTAAGCGGCGACTGGAAAGGCCTCTTCGCGGGCAAGCCTCGCTCCTACAGGGTATGTGCCGGAACGCAAGTCCCTGTAGGAGCGAGCGGTGCGGCGACCCGGCTTGCCCGCGAAGCCTTTAAGGCAACAAAGCCACATCAGGCAAAACCTGTTCCTGCGAACAAGCCCCCCGCAACTGCCCCTCGAACTGCTCGATAATCGCTGCCCAACCCTGCCGACTCGCATGCTGGCGCGCATTGAGCCTTACGCATCGCAAGGTTTCGCGCTTCTCAAGCAGCCACACCGCGGCATCGCTGAACGCCTCCTCATCCCCCGGCATCGCCAGCACGCCGTTGTAGCCATGGCGAATATGCTGCGCCGCCGCAGCCTGATCGTAGGCCACCACGCCTAACCCTGACGCGAGTGCCTCAAGCACCACATTGCCGAAGGTTTCGGTCATGCTCGGAAACAAAAACACATCCCCTGACGCATAGTGGCTGGCCAGGGTCTCGCCGCGCTGAGTGCCACAGAAAATCGCTTCGGGCAGTTCCTGTTCCAGAGCCACTCGTTGCGGACCGTCACCGACGATGATCAGCTTTAGGATTCGCTGTGGATAAGTCGCTTTCAGCGTGTCGAAACAGCGCTTGAGCAAACCAAGGTTCTTCTCCGGTGCCAGGCGTCCTACGTGGATGACTGCGATGTCCTTCTCGCCAAGGCCCCATTGCTCACGCAACGATTGCAGCCGTTTGGTCGGGTGGAACAACTGACTGTCGACCCCACGGGACAGCAATGCCAGCCGCTCGAAATGCCGGCGCTCCAACTCCAGTCGCTGGCTGACACTCGGCACCAGCGTCAGGGTCGAGCGATTGTGAAACCAGCGCAGGTAGTGGGTCAGCAGGCGCGTGAGCAATCCGAGCCCGTACTGATTGGAGTACTGCTGGAAGTTGGTGTGAAAACCGCTGACCACCGAAATCCCCAAGCGCCGTGCTGCACGCAACGCGGACAGGCCCAGCGGTCCTTCCGTGGCGATGTACAGCACGTCCGGGCGCTGGCGCTTCCAGCGTCGTAGCAGCTTGTGCATCGACGACTGACCCCATTGCAAGCCCGGATACCCCGGCAGCGGCCAGCCCCGGCACAGCAGTAATTCATCGTCGCTGCCCAGCTGCTGATCGCAACCCTGGCGTGGCCGCACCAGTTCCACCTGATGCCCGCGCGCGCGCAAACCGTCGCACAAGCGGCCAAGGGTATTGGCCACGCCGTTGATTTCGGGAGGGAAGGTTTCGGTGATCAGGGTGATATGCAGAGCTGTCGTCATGACCTCAGTGTCGGCTGAGGCCATGTCGTCGTTGTGGCGTTTTGATGATGGATTTGTGACCGGCTTAGCGTTGCGTCACCAGATTCTCCGCACCGCGCTCTCGCACCCAGAACAATGTCGCCCCGGCTACTGCCGCCGGCATCATCAGAATATTGACCACCGGAATCAGCAGCACCAGGTAAACACTCCCGCCGAAACTCATGCTCTGCCAGCGCTTCTCACGCAACCACGCGAGCATCTCTTTCCAGCCCAACTTGTGGTTGTCCGCCGGGTAGTCGATGTACTGGATCGCCATCATCCATACGCCGAACAGTAGCCACAGCGGTGCGGCGATGATGTTCACCACCGGGATGAACGAGAGGATGAAAAGCCCGATCGCCCGCGGCAGGAAGTAGCCGAGTTTGCGCATTTCCCGGGCGAGGGTGCGCGGGATCATGGCGATCAGTTCACCCCAGCTGAAAGCCGGGAAGTCGTCGGTGCCGCGCACCACCACTTCGACTTTCTCCGCGAGAAAACCGTTGAACGGCGCAGCGATGACGTTGGCGAGCATGGTGAAGGTGAAGAACACCATCAACACCACCAGCACCACGAAAATCGGCCAGAGGATGTAGCTGAGAAAACTCAGCCAGTCGGGCAGGGACGGCATCAGCGTATCGACCCACAGACTGAATTGATGGCCGGCCAGATAGATCAATCCGACGAACAGCACCAGATTGATTGCCAGCGGCAGCAACACGAATAAACGCAGGCTGGGGCTGAGGACCAGCTTGAGGCCTTCGCGCAGGTATTGCGGGCCGGACAGAACAGGGGCGGGCATATCGAGCTCCGAGCAGAAGGGAAACGCGCCGACCTTACCGGCTTTGCCTTACGGGCGAAAGCGCGGTCGCAGCATCGACATCAACAGTAACAAAGGCGTCTATATATTGGCCGTGACGGGATAGAGACCGCCTATGAGCTGGATTGTTAAACCGTATTTCCTTAATCTTCGCCCCCTCGATACGCTGCACCCAATCTTTTTACAGGACTGTCGAGTTCAAGCCTTCCCCAAGTGCTTTCAACGGTCCTTTTTTATTCCCGCCGGCAATCCGGCGTTCCGCGCCAGGTATTCCGGGCCGGTCAACAGGAGCAGGTCATGTCTGAAGTCCGTCATTCGCGAGTGATTATTCTCGGTTCCGGCCCTGCCGGTTACAGCGCCGCGGTGTATGCCGCCCGTGCCAACCTCAAGCCACTGCTGATCACCGGCATGCAAGCCGGCGGTCAACTGACCACCACCACCGAAGTCGACAACTGGCCGGGCGATGTCCACGGTCTGACCGGCCCGGCGTTGATGGAGCGGATGCGTGAGCACGCCGAGCGCTTTGAAACCGAGATCGTTTTCGATCACATCAATGCCGTGGACTTCGCCGCCAAGCCTTACACCCTGACCGGCGACAGCGCGACTTACACCTGCGACGCCCTGATCATCGCCACCGGCGCCAGCGCTCGTTACCTGGGCCTGCCATCGGAAGAAGCGTTCATGGGCAAAGGCGTTTCGGCCTGCGCGACCTGCGACGGTTTCTTCTACCGCAACAAGCCAGTGGCCGTGGTCGGTGGCGGTAACACCGCTGTCGAAGAAGCCCTGTACCTGGCCAACATCGCCAGCACCGTGACCCTGATCCACCGTCGCGAAACCTTCCGCGCCGAGAAGATCCTGATCGACAAGCTCAATGCTCGTGTTGCCGAAGGCAAGATCATCCTGAAGTTGAACTCGAACCTGGACGAAGTCCTGGGCGACAACATGGGCGTGACCGGTGCTCGCCTGAAGAACAACGACGGCAGCTTCGACGAGCTGAAAGTCGACGGCGTGTTCATCGCCATCGGCCACACCCCGAACACCTCGCTGTTCGAAGGCCAGCTGACGTTGAAAGACGGTTACCTGGTGGTGCACGGCGGCCGTGAAGGCAATGCGACCGCGACCAACGTTGAAGGCATCTTTGCTGCCGGTGACGTGGCTGACCACGTTTACCGTCAAGCGATCACCTCGGCCGGTGCTGGTTGCATGGCGGCACTGGACACCGAGCGTTACCTCGACGGTCTGCAGAACGCTTCGTTCTGATTCCGTTGAACTGAAAAAACCGGCTTCGGCCGGTTTTTTTGTGCCGCTCATTTTGCTTGTCCTGTAGGAGCCGGCTTGCTGGCGATGCAGGCGGCGCGGTGCTCCTGTCATACCGAGTCGACTGGATCGCCAGCAAGCCGGCTCCTACAGGGATCAGGTCAGCTTTTTCAGGCACGCCTCCAGGATGTCGAGGCCTTCTTCCAGCACCGCCGCCTCCGTGGTCAACGGCGCCAGCAGCCGGATGATGTGCCGCGACTTGCCGCTAGGCATCAGCAGCAACCCCGCTTCACGGGCCAGGGCCAACAGTTGTGTCAGCTGCGCCGGGGCGGGTGTGCCGTCGGCGTTGGCCAGTTCGATGCCGCGCATGGCGCCGACACCGGTCAGGCGTCCGAGATAAGGGGAAACCTTGTTGGCTCGCCAGGCTTCGTAGCGGCTGACGATCGCTTCCTCCTGCTGCGAACCCCAGGCGTGCAGGTTGGCGTCGGTCATTTCATCCAGCGTCGCCAACGCAGCGGCGCAGGCGATCGGATTGCCCGAGTAAGTGCCGCCCAGACCGCCCTTGGGCAAGGTGTCGAGCAGCGACTTGCGCCCGACCACCGCCCCCAGCGGCACGCCGCCGGCAATGCTTTTGGCCAGCAGGATCAGGTCCGGCTCGATGCCCAGTCGCGAGAACGCAAACCGCTGGCCGGTGCGGCCGAAGCCGGACTGAATTTCATCGGCGATCAGCAGGATGTTCTTTTCATCACAGAACTTGCGCAAGGCCTGAGCGAACTCGACATCCATCGCCAGGAAACCGGCCTCACCCTGCACAGGCTCGACGATAAAACACGCCACGTCGTCGACATCGATCTCGACGCTGAACAGCCGATCCATCGCCTTCAACGCTTCGGCGCAGGTCACGCCGTTGTCCTTGCTCGGGTAGGGCAAGTGGAACACCGGACCGGGCAACACGCCGACCTTCTGTTTGTAGGGGGCGACTTTGCCATTGAGGTTGAGAGTGGCGAGGGTGCGCCCGTGGAAGGCGCCGTCGAAAGCGATGACGGCCGTGCGACCGGTCGCGCCCCGGACGATCTTCAGGGCGTTTTCCGCTGCTTCCGCGCCGCTGTTGGTGAGCATGCCGCTGACCGGGTAATCCACCGGGATGAACGCGGCCAGACGCTCCATGAGTTCGAGGTAAGGCACGTGCGGGGCGGCGTTGAACGCGTAATGCGTCAACCGGGTGGCTTGTTCGCGAATGGCCTCGACGATGCGCGGGTGGCAATGGCCGAGGTTCAACACGCCGATGCCGCCGACAAAGTCGATGTAGCGTTTGCCCTCGGTGTCCCAGACCTCGGCATTTTTGCCGTGGCTGAGCGTGACAGGGTGCACGATGTTGATCGACCGGCTGATGGTTTCGCTGCTCATGGATGACCGACTCTGAAGAAGGGATGCTTCTTTTTATCTAAGCCGTGAGCAGTGGTGCCCGGCAAACGAAATAAAGTTGCCGGGTCAATCTTAAAAGTCGGGATGTGGTTTGAGCGTTGTGCAAAATCAGCCAGGCAACACGAAACCCTGTAGGAGCCGGCTTGCCGGCGATGGGGCCCTTAAGTCTTGCATCGACATTGAGGACGCCATCGCCAGCAAGCCGGCTCCTACAGTGGGAGGTGTTGCTCAGAAATCAGCGGCGGGTCAGGGGTTGCTGGGTGAACTTCACACCGGCCAATCCATGGGCAATCAACGCGCGGATGTTGCCGTGATCGCTGCCTTCTGGGGTGGCTACGACGGAGCGGTAATGCTCGCCGAATGCCAACAGTGCTTCTTCATCGCTCAACCCTTCCAGCAGCGCCAGGCCCAGGGTCTTGCACGAACCTTCGTTTTGCCCGGCGGCGTTCTCCACGCCGCCGTTGTTGAACGCCTGTGGCTGGTAGTCATAACCGGCGGCGATGAAGGCCAGGGTGTCAGCAAAAACGTGTTCGCCGCTCTTGAGGCTGGCGCGCAGGGTGTTCAAATCACTCATTGGGTTTTCCTTTGGCGAACGCCGCTTGTTGCTCGGCGCTGGCTTCTTGCTGATATTGGGCTTTCCACTCGGCGTACGGCATGCCGTAGACGACTTCACGGGCGTCGTCGAGGCTGACCTCGATCTGACGTTCGTCAGCCGCGGCCTTGTACCATTTGGACAGGCAGTTGCGGCAGAAACCCGAGAGGTTCATCAGGTCGATGTTCTGCACATCCTTGCGGCTGTCCAGGTGCGCGACCAGCCGGCGGAAGGCGGCGGCTTCAAGTTCGAGGCGTTGTTGGTCAGTCATGATGGGCTCTGTGCTGTTCAGTCGTGCGCGAGATAATAAAAGTCTGGCGAGCAATGCGCCAGACGCGGTCAGCGGCTCGCGGCCAGGGTGATCGACACTGACTCGGCGAAACGCAGGGCGTGGGGCTTGTCGACTTCGACTTCGGCGTACAGCACCGACTCATTGGCCATGACCAGATCGAGAATTTCCTGGGTCAGGCGTTCGAGCAGGGCAAAGCGATTGCCTTCCACGTGAGCGATGATCGCTTTGGTGATGGTCCGGTAATTCAGCGCGTGATCGATGTCGTTGTCACGCACCGCTTCCTGGGCTGCATACAGGATCGTCAGGTTGATCAGCACGTCCTGCTTGTTGAGGATTTCATCCTCGTTGATCCCGATGAACGTCCGCAGGCACAGGTCCTTGACCCGGATGCGTGCCATTCCTGGTTGAAGTTGTGGCATTGCTACTTGCTCCGTCCAATCAATTGCAGGAACTCCTGGCGGGTGTTGCTCGACTCGCGGAAGGCGCCGAGCATCACCGAGGTGTTCATGGTCGAATTCTGTTTCTCGACGCCGCGCATCATCATGCACATGTGCTGTGCCTCGATGACCACCGCAACACCGGCGGCACCGGTCACTTGTTGCACCGCGTCGGCGATTTGCCGGGTGAGGTTTTCCTGGATTTGCAGGCGACGGGCAAACATGTCCACCAGCCGCGCAATCTTCGACAGGCCCAGCACTTTACCCGTGGGAATATAAGCCACATGCGCCTTGCCGATGAAGGGCAGCAGGTGATGTTCACAGAGTGAGTACAGCTCGATGTTGTCGACAATGATCATTTCATCGTTGTCGGAAGCGAACAACGCGCCGTTGACGATTTCTTCGACACATTGCTCGTAACCATGACACAGGTACTGCATGGCTTTGGCTGCGCGCGCCGGGGTATCGAGCAGGCCTTCGCGTTCGGGATTTTCGCCGAGGCCGATGAGGATCTCGCGGTAGTTCTGGGACAGGGCGTTCTGGGGCCGGGATAACGTCATGAAATATCCTCGCGGGGCAACTTACTTGAGGTGCCGCCCGCCGTTGACGGTCAGGGTCGTGCCGGTGACATAAGGGTTGTCGAGCAAATAACGCAGGCTTTGGTAGATCACGTCGCTACCGGGTTCGATACCCAATGCGGATTTGGCCAGAGCCTTGGCGCGGTACGCCGCGTCGTCGTCAGGGTTGAACAGTAGCAGGGCGGGTGCGATGCCGTTGACCTTGATGTCAGGCGCGTACTTCGCCGCGAAGGACAGGGTCAGGCTGTCGAGCCCGGCTTTGCTGGCGCAGTAGCCGATGTGCTTGCTGCTGCCCTTGCGCGTGACGTCATCGCTGATGTGCACGATGTCCGCCGGGGTCGAGCGTTGCAACAAGTCGGCACAGTGCAGGTTGATCAGGTAGGGCGCCAGCATGTGCACGCTGAACATGCGGGTAAACGCTGCGGCGTCGGTGTCCGGCGTTTCGGCCAGCCATTCGGATGCGTTGTGGATGATCGCCCGCAGGCAGTCGGTGTGGGTTTTCAGTTCGCTGATGAAGGCGAGAATCCCGCCCTCGCTGGAAAAGTCGGCGAGGATTGCCGTTGCCCCTAGATCACGCAATGCCTGTACGCCGGGGCGTTCAGTGCGATAGCTGAAGATCAGCGCATGGCCGTCTTCGAGCAATCGCTGCGCACAGTGCAGGCCGACACGCTGGCCGGCACCGGTGATGAGGATCGGGGCGGATGAAGAGGTCATGAACGGCTCGCGTCGCGGTAAGAGCAAAACTATACCAGCGACGAGCCGTGAGGTGGCTTTTGTAGGAGCGTGCGGCGCGGCGATCCGACTTGCCCGCGAAAGCGGTGTAACAGTTGACAAAATATGTTGAACGGTACATCGCTTTCGCGGGCAAGCCTCGCTCCTACAAGGGCTCAGTGATTTTGGGAGGACGGCTCGGCGGGCAACCGTCGTTGCGGTGTACTTTGCAGCCAACCCGCCAACAAACGGGTCGACAGCGGAATAAAGAAGTAGACCATCAACGGCGTCAGACACAGCGTGCTGATGAATACCCGAGGCAGCAGGCTCATTTCGCCGAGCAACGGCCCCAGTACGAAGTTGAACAACAACGACACCGGGAAGAACGCCAACCAGATTGCCACGGCCTGTTTCCAGCGCGGTGGACGTTGGCCGACAGCGCCGAACCAGCCTTCGATGCCGCTCACGCGATGTTCCGTCTTATGCGCAAACAAGTCGCTGCCGCGCGCGAGCCAGGCGGTACGCGAGGCCGAATGCTCCCAGGCGTGCATGGTCTGGGCGTTGGCGAAGCGGAAAATGATCTGGAATTCGTCATCGTCGGGCGGCGGGGCGAGCACGCCTGAGCCGAGATAACCCTGGAAATCGGTGGCCAGTTGTTCGCCTTCGCGCAACCAGGCCATCAGGTCCTGATAACGCCCATCGGCGACGCGGCGCGCAACCATCAGCGTGACGGGGGAGGTAGACATTATGTATCTCCGTATGACAATCGCGTTACTCCGGATAGGAGTTTCGCCAGGCGCAGCGCCGGGGTGATGGGCTGCGTCTCGGAACAAGCAAGGATTAGTCCGGATTCTACAGGTTATGGCAGCGACAATCGTCGTTCATTAATGTATTGAATGGTGATGGGGCAAGAGAGGTAGAATGGGATCCAATTTACACGCGGACGTTGACTGCCCTATGCCTGTCTTGACTGAAGATGTCGCTGGTTTGCAGCGTGCTCTTTCCATCGAAAAGGAAGAACTGTTTCCAATCCGTGAAGTATCACGGCTGACGGGCGTCAATCCGGTCACCTTGCGGGCGTGGGAGCGACGTTATGGTCTGATTCAGCCAATGCGCACCGAAAGCGGGCATCGCTTGTACGCAATGACCGATATCGAGCGGGTCCGCAGCATCCTGGGCTGGATCGAACGTGGCGTCGCCGTCAGCAAGGTCGGCAAGATACTGGCCAAGACTGCCCCGCTTCAAGCGTTGTCGCACATCATTCCCAACGAACTGGTGCAGGCTGACTACGCGCAGTGGCAGGAACAAGTCAAAGCGGCGGTGAGCGTGTTCGATGAGGTGCAACTGGAGCAGGTCTATGGGCAGATCTTTTCCAGTTACCCCCTGACCGTGGCGTTTCAGGACATTCTGATGCCACTCTGGAAGCAATTTCTGCAACGTCAGGAAGTGTTCGGCCAGGCCAGCGAGTGGCTATTCCTGGACGGTTTTTTGCGTTCACGGGTATTACAGCGGCTGCTGCTGGTGCGCGTCATGCAGCCACGGCGCGTGATTGTCTGTCCCCTGAACGATCAATGTCGCGAACTCGAACTGTTGGTCACGGCGCTGTTTTTGAGCAGTGTCGATTCGGCCATTCAATTGCTGGCGGTTGGTCAGCCCTTTGATGAACTGGCGCTGGTCTGCGAAAGGGTCAAGCCCCAGGCGTTGGTGCTGTTTTCCAATCACGCGCCGACCAGTGATTTGCCGCGACGTTTGAATCGTCTGGCGATGAGCCTGGATTGCCAGTTGATGCTGGCCGGTGACGCGTCGGAACTGGTGCAGGAGAGCCTGGACGGATCGTCCATCGGCTGCCTGGGTAACGAAGGAGTGGTGATGCGTCAGCGCCTGAAACAGTTCCTGGCAGGCAACCTGGATACCTGAATCACAGATGCAGGGTCGGGTGGGTCAGTCGATGCTGCTGAAGGATGTACTGGCGAAGGCGCTCGGTTTCATCCTTGTCGCTCTGACTCAACTGATAGGCAAAGAAGCCGTTCTCGGTTTCTCTCTCGAAGGTGCCGCGCAACGCGATACGTTCGTAGCCTGACGGGCTGAACCACAACGCGAAATGCTTGGGCGGTTTGGTCTTGTTGCGAACTTCCAGCAAAACCCCTTTGAACGACACTTCATGCACCCACATCGTGCCGGCATGGCCGGCGGCATTTTCCAGGGCGACCGGTTCTTCGAGGACCAGGCGCCATGGCCGGACCAGCGGTCCGTCTTCATAAATGCTGGGGACGCCGAGGCGTAAATGCAGCGCGTGAAATTCGTCTTCCACCAGGTGCAGCGGGAAGGTCATTTGCTGATTTTCGAAGTTGGCCTGGATCGTGACTTGCTCATGAGCAGCAAGGCGCGTGAGCAGGTCACGGATTTGCGAACCACCATTTACAAGCAGACTCGACGTCGCATCCCGCACATTGAGTTGCGGGTTGTGTTGCATGGTCTGGATAAAATCCAGCTCATCCTGGGTCAGGAGTGCGTCGCGCTGCATGATGGGCTCGAAAGGAAAAGTAACAAAGTCATCGGTGATTGTAGTTAATGACAATCAATTCTCGGTTTTGTTTGCGCCGTTCGTCGGTTTGAGCGCGGCGAGCTCGGCCTGAAGCTCTGCCACTTGCGCTTCAAGCTGCGCTACCCGCTGCTGCGCCTTGACCTGCACGGTGACGTCCTTTTGCACGCCGACAAAATACGTCTGACCGTCACTCGGGTTTTTCACCGTAGAAAGCGACAGCTCATTCCAGAAGGGCGTGCCGTCCTTGCGGTAGTTGCGCAGGATTTCCCGGCAGGAGCCGCCACTGCTCAACGCATTGCGAATCAAGGGCAGCGCTTCCTGGTCGCGGTCACCTGATTGCAGAAAGCGGCAATCCTGGTAGAGGATTTCTTCGCTGGTGTAACCGGTCAGTCGTTCGAACGCCGGGTTGACGTAAATCAGGATGTTGTCGTGCTCACCTTCTTTTTCGGCAATCACGATGCCGTCGTTGGACGCGTCAATCACCATTTGCAGCAGTTGTGCGTTGATCATCGGAGAATCCTTTCCAGATTGATTGAGCGCAGCATTCTAAAAGAACTCTAGCGGCCTTCAATGCTTAATGAGAGCTAATCGCAGCTTTTTTGCTGCGGCTGTTAATATCCCTCATCTTTTTACTCAGCTTCAGGATCAGATTGATGAAAGTCGCCATCTTTTCGGGCTCGGTGTACGGCACGGCTGAAGAAGTCGCTCGCCACGCTGCGAATATTTTGAAAACCGCGGGCTTCGAAACCTTTCACAACCCGCGCGCCAGCCTTGCCGATGTACAGGCGTTTGGCCCGCAAGCCTTCCTGGCAGTGACTTCGACCACGGGCATGGGCGAACTGCCGGACAACCTGCAACCGTTGTATTTCGCCATTCGCGATCAATTGCCGGCCGCCTGGCGTGGTTTGCCGGGCGCGGTGATCGGCCTGGGCGATGCGAGCTACGGCGATACGTTCTGTGGCGGCGGTGAGCTGATGCGCGAGCTGTTCGGCGAACTGGGCATCCGCGAAGTGCTGCCGATGCTGCGCCTGGATGCCAGCGAAAGCGTCACCCCGGAAACCGATGCCGAACCCTGGCTGGCGGAACTCGTCACCGCTCTGCGGGGCTGACTGGCCAATCGCGCAGCAAGGCGAGCCAGGATTGTGCCGCTTCGGGGTTGCGGAACCGGTTCGCTGCCCCCTTGTTGGCGGCGGTACTTTGACATGGATCCAAGCTGTCTGGCGCAGTGACTCGCTAGGTCATCAAGCTGGCTGCCAATGCAACTACATGAACCCCGGGGGCTGACTAGACTGCTAAACGTGAGCAAAACAATAAGAACAGGAGTTCCTTGTCGTGAGCGTAGCCCCCGTCCAATCGCCCCACAGTGTCAAAGACCAGGTCAGTGCCGCCGAGTGGCAGACCCGCGTCGATCTGGCCGCCTGTTATCGTCTGGTCGCCCTGCATGGCTGGGATGATCTGATCTTCACGCACATCTCCGCCAAGGTGCCAGGCACTGAAGATTTCCTGATCAACCCGTTCGGGTTGATGTTCCACGAAATTACCGCTTCGAGCCTGGTCAAGGTCGATCAGGCCGGCAACAAGCTGATGGACAGCCCTTACGAGATCAACCCGGCGGGTTACACCATCCACAGCGCCGTGCACGAAGTGCGGCACGATGTCGTCTGTGTATTGCACACGCACACGGCGGCAGGCGTTGCGGTGTCGGCGCAGAAGCAGGGCGTTTTGCCGATCAGCCAACAGTCGCTGTTTGTTCTGTCGAGCCTGGCGTATCACGCCTATGAAGGCGTTGCGCTGAACCACGAAGAGAAGGCGCGGCTGCAGGCCGACCTCGGTGAAAACAATTTCCTGATGCTGCACAACCATGGGTTGCTGACCTGCGGCGGCACCATCGCCGACACGTTCCTGATGATGTTCACCTTCCAGCGCGCCTGCGATATCCAGGTGCTGGCACAGAACGGTGGCGCGGAACTCATCGCCATCGAACCGCAGATTCTGGCGGGCGCCAAGGCAATGATCGCCGGCGTCACCAAAAGTGCACAAGGGATGGGCGGCGCACTGGCCTGGCCGGCGCTGCTGCGCAAACTCGATAAACAAGACGCGGGATATAAACTCTGATGCCTCTCGCCGAGATCCCCCTGTGTGTCTGGCGCAAGCGCAGCCAGACGTTCGACTTTCGTGATCAGACGGTGCGTTACTGGACGGCGGGGCAGGGTGAGCCGCTGTTGCTCATCCATGGCTTCCCGACCGCCAGTTGGGACTGGCACTACCTGTGGCAGCCGCTGGCCCAGCGTTATCGGGTGATTGCCTGCGACATGCTCGGTTTCGGCGATTCAGCCAAACCGGTGGATCATGAATACAGCCTCTTGGAGCAGGCCGATCTGCAACAGGCGTTGCTGGAACATTTGAACGTCGAGCAACCGGTGCACGTGCTCGCCCACGATTATGGCGACAGCGTGGCTCAGGAACTGTTGGCCCGGCATTACGAGGCGCGCATTCACCTCGCCAGTTGCGTGTTCCTCAATGGGGGGTTGTTTCCTGAAACCCATCGTCCGGTACTGATGCAAAAACTGTTGCTCAGCCCGGTGGGCTGGATGATCGGCCGCGCGTTTTCCCGTGATGCGCTGGTGAAGAGTTTCCGCCAGATTTTCGGACCGCAGAGCCGTCCGACCGAGAGTGAGATGGATGATTTCTGGAGCCTGATCGACAGCAATCACGGGCCACGGATCATGCACAAGCTGATTGCCTACATCCCCGAGCGCAGGGTTCAGCGCGAGCGTTGGGTGAGTGCCATGCAGCGCGGCGAAGTGCCGTTGCGGGTGATCGATGGCGAGGTCGATCCGATCTCCGGCGGGCATATGGTCGAACGCTATCGGGAGCTGATCCCGAACCCGGACACGGTCCTGCTGCCCGGCATCGGCCATTACCCGCAAACCGAAGCACCGGCTCAGGTGCTCAAGCATTATCTGGCGTTTCGCGACCGGCTGATTTCAACGCCGCTGAAAGTGGCCTGTTCGTAGGCATCACCGCAACCTTGTAGGAGCCGGCTTGCCGGCGATGGCGTCCTCGAGGCTTGTGGTGTCTGTCAGATTGCCATCGCCAGCAAGCCGGCTCCTACAGGTTTTGTGGTGTTTGGTGAGGTGGTGTTCACCCCAATCCTTGCCGGCGATGGTGTCCTCGAGGCTTGTGGTGCCTGACGGATTGCCATCGCCGGCAAGCCGGCTCCTACAGTGTTTTTGTGGTGTTTGATGAGTTTGGGGCACCCCGGTCCTGTAGGAGCCGGCTTGCTGGCGATGGGCCGTGACTCGGTCCACGCGCTCATCATCCCCCCGCCTTATCGAGCACCATTCAGCCTACCCCGTGTTCATTGTGACCGGCAGCGCCTTGCCTGAGACTCGGACTTATTGTCCCACGGCCTGCTGGAGTCCCCCTAATGAATGAGCCTGTGCGCTTCGAAGATAAAGTCGTGATCATCACCGGAGCCGGTGGTGGCCTGGGCCGCGCTCATGCGCTGTTGTTCGCGAAACAGGGCGCCAGGGTGCTGGTCAACGATCTCGGTGGCTCGGCGCAAGGTGAAGGTGCAAACGCTTCGGCAGCAGACCGCGTAGTCGCGGAAATCCGTGAGGCCGGCGGCACTGCCGAGGCCAACCATGACTCCGTCACCGACGGCGACAAAATCGTCCAGAACGCCCTCGACGTTTTCGGCCGGGTCGACGTAGTGGTCAACAACGCCGGGATCCTGCGGGACAAGACTTTCCACAAAATGGACGATGCCGATTGGGACCTGGTCTATCGCGTCCACGTCGAAGGCGCCTACAAAGTCACCCGCGCCGCCTGGCCTCATATGCGCGAGCAAAATTATGGTCGCGTGATCTTCACCGCATCGACCTCGGGCATCTACGGCAACTTCGGCCAGTCCAACTACGGCATGGCCAAGCTCGGCCTCTACGGCCTGACCCGCACCCTGGCCATCGAAGGCCGCAAAAACAACATCCTGGTCAACGCCATCGCGCCTACCGGCGGCACCCGCATGACCGAAGGCCTGATCCCGCCGCAAGTGTTCGAACAACTCAAGCCGGAACTGGTCAGCCCGCTGGTGGTGTACCTCGCCAGCGAAAACTGCCAGGAAACCTCGGGGCTGTTTGAGGTCGGTGGTGGCTGGATGGGCAAGGTGCGTTGGGAGCGCAGCCTCGGCGCCGGGTTCGATCCACGGGTCGGGTTTTCACCGGAAGATGTGGCGGCGCACTGGCAGCAGATCTGCGACTTCGAAGGCGCAGCGCATCCGAAGGACAACATCGAGGCACTGAAGGAAATGATGGGCAATTTGCAGAAGTATTCCCTCTGATTCCTTCGCCTCGCGCAGGGCTCGCCTGAGTTCTGCCTCCGCGCAAAACCATCGCCCATAAAAAAGGCCGCTGCAAACGCAGCGGCCAAAGTAAGACGTTGGATCAAGGAGCTACAAATCAACGTCAGTGAACACGGGGCGATGAGTCGAAACCTTCGACACATCTGAAATCTGTCGCCAATGGCGCGGACTGATCACACGCCATCGCTGTGTGCTGTCAGGCTGTTGCCGTGAAAGCCCGACAAGAATAAGCGCTTGAACCCAAAGGAAAAATAGCGATTCCCGACATGCAGTGTTGCAGTCTGGGCAACAGTCTTGCGCTCATGCATCCGGCTGATGAACCTCCATCCACTTCATCCATACCTCGCGCAACTCCCCGCGCCGCAAGGCCATTCATCCTTTAGAGCGACACAACGAATACCTCCTTGGTGCGCTTATCGCTCCCGACCTGCGGCAGTAGGGTGTGGCCTTCTGTCACTCACCGGGGAAGACGCATGACAAAAACAACAATGCGCGCCATCTTCACGCCGCAGGCGCTGGCCGCTGCGGTTGCCTTGGGTTGCTGTGCCCAGGCGCAGGCCGTTTCATTCAACATTGGCGAAATCGAGGGGACATTCGACTCCTCGCTGTCCGTCGGCGCGAGTTGGGGCATGCGCGATGCCGATAAATCGCTGGTGGGCATCGTCAACGGCGGGACCGGCCAGGCGTCGACCGGTGACGACGGGCGTCTGAACTTCAAGAAGGGCGAAACCTACTCCAAGATCTTCAAGGGTATTCACGACCTCGAACTGAAGTACGGCGACACCGGCGTGTTCGTCCGTGGCAAGTATTGGTACGACTTCGAACTGAAGGATGAAGACCGCGAGTTCAAGCCGATCAGCGATCACAATCGCAAAGAGGGGGCCAAGTCTGCCGGCGCGCAGATCCTCGATGCGTTCGTCTATCACAACTACTCCATCGCCGATTTGCCGGGCACCTTTCGCGCAGGCAAGCAGGTGGTCAGTTGGGGCGAAAGTACCTTCATCGGCAACTCGATCAACAGCATCAACCCGGTCGACGTTTCAGCGTTCCGCCGTCCTGGCGCAGAAATCAAGGAAGGCCTGATTCCGGTGAACATGCTGTTCGCCTCCCAGGGCCTGACCGACAGATTGACGGTGGAAGGTTTCTATCAACTGGAGTGGGACCAGACCGTTCTCGACAACTGCGGCACCTTCTTCGGCGGGGACGTGGCGGCAGATGGCTGCAACACGGGGTACACGGTCGCCAGCCCGGCGATTGCACCGTTGCAACCGATCGCTGCCGCTTTTGGCCAAGGCTTCCAGGTCGGCAAGGAAGGGGTGATCGTGCCCCGTGGCGGCGACCGCGACGCCCGCGACTCCGGGCAATGGGGCACGGCGTTGCGCTGGCTGGGTGATGACACCGAGTACGGCCTGTACTTCATGAACTACCACAGCCGCACGCCGAATGTCGGCACCACCACTGCCGGGGCGGGGACGCTGGCACGCATTCCGGCCATCGTCGGTACCGCCAACGCCATCGCACCCGGCTCTGGTTCGGCCTTGGCCCAGAGCGTGATGCTCGGTCGCGGCCAGTACTACCTCGAATACCCGGAAGACATCCGCCTCTACGGCGCGAGTTTCTCCACCACCTTACCGACCGGCACCGCATGGACCGGCGAGATCAGCTATCGCCCCAACGCACCGGTGCAGGTCAACAGCACCGACCTGACACTGGCCTTGCTCAACCCGATTGCCGGCGGCGCTGCTTCGCCAATCGCCACCCGGCCAGGCGCGGACAACAAAGGTTATCGCCGCAAGGAAGTGACGCAGATCCAGAGCACCCTGACGCACTTCATCGATCAGGTCGCAGGTGCGGACCGTCTGACCCTGGTGGGTGAGGCGGCCGTTGTTCACGTCGGCGGGCTGGAAGACAAAAGCAAGCTGCGTTACGGCCGCGACTCGGTCTACGGACAGTACGGTTTCCGCGGTGATACCGACGGTTTTGTCACCTCGACATCCTGGGGCTACCGCGCCCGCGCGATCCTTGATTACAACAACGTCATCGCCGGGATCAATTTCAAACCCAACCTGTCGTGGTCCCATGACGTCGCCGGTTACGGCCCCAACGGGCTGTTCAACGAAGGCGCCAAGGCCATCAGCGTCGGCGTCGATGCGGACTATCGCAACACCTATACCGCGAGCTTGAGTTACACCGATTTCTTCGGCGGTGACTACAACACCCTGGAAGATCGCGACTTCCTGGCGCTGAGCTTTGGCGTGAACTTCTGATCTGGCTGAGAAGGATGATTTCAATGCGCAAAATGATTCTGCAATGCAGCGTTCTGGCCCTGAGCCTGTTGGCCGTCGATGTAATGGCTGCGGTGTCGCCGGACGAAGCCAACAAACTCGGTACCAGCCTGACGCCGTTGGGCGCCGAGAAGGCGGGTAATGCCGATGGCTCGATTCCGGCCTGGACCGGCGGCATCCCGAAAAACGCGGGCGCGGTGGACAGCAAAGGGTTCCTTGCCGACCCGTTCGCCAATGAAAAACCGCTGTTTACCATCACGGCGGCAACCGTCGACAAGTACAAGGACAAGCTCTCCGACGGCCAGATCGCGATGTTCAAACGCTACCCGGAGACCTACAAGATCCCGGTCTATCCGACCCACCGTACAGTGGCCTTGCCAGCGGACATCTACGAGTCGGCCAAGCGCAGCGCGCTGAATGTAACGCCGATCAACGACGGCAATGGCCTGGCCAATTTCACCGGCAATCGCTACTACGCGTTTCCGATTCCGAAGAACGGCGTTGAGGTGATCTGGAACCACGTTACCCGTTATCACGGCGGTAATTTGCGTCGCACCATCACCCAGGCCACGCCGCAGTCCAATGGCGATTTCACGGTGATCCGCTTCAAGGATGAAGTCGCCGTGCCTTCGCTGCTGGGGGACTTGAAACCCGGCAGCGACGACAACGTGCTCAGCTACTTCAAGCAGGAAGTCACGGCGCCAGCGCGGTTGGCCGGCAACGTGTTGCTGGTTCACGAGACACTCGACCAGGTCAAGGAACCGCGCAAGGCCTGGATCTACAACGCCGGCCAGCGTCGCGTGCGGCGTGCGCCGCAGGTGGCCTATGACGGCGTCGGCACCTCGTCCGACGGGTTGCGCACCACCGACAACTTCGACATGTTTTCCGGCGCACCGGATCGCTATGACTGGAAGCTGATCGGCAAGAAGGAAATGTACATCCCTTACAACAGCTACAAGCTCGACTCGCCCAACCTCAAGTACACCGATGTGATCAAGGCCGGGCATATCAATCAGGACCTCACACGCTACGAGCTGCACCGGGTCTGGGAGGTGGTCGCCACGGTCAAGCCCAACGAACGGCACGTGTACGCCAAGCGTCACATGTACATCGACGAAGACAGCTGGCAGGTGGCACTGGCCGATCACTATGACGGTCGCGGTCAGCTGTGGCGTGTGGCCGAAGGTCATGCCCAGTTCTACTACGATCACCAGGTGCCGGCCTACACCGTTGAAGCGCTGTACGACTTGATCGCCGGTCGCTACATCGCACTGGGGATGAAGAACGAGGAGAAGCACAGCTTCGAATTCGGCATCGATGCCAAAGCAGGTGACTACACGCCAGCAGCGCTGCGGAGTACAGGGGTGAGGTAATCATTCCTACAGGCTCTACAGAAAAAGGTGACTTCGCGGTCACCTTTTTTATAGGTGTCGATAAGTGTGTTGAATACTTCTTCAACAAGCCGTGTAGAGAGGGCTAGGGTGGCGCCACAATTATAAAAAGGCGCACCACTATGACCGCCATGACCCCGTGTCTGGACCGTCCTGGACTTCTGCCCCGTTTGTCTTCCCATCACCAGTCTCGCGAGCGGCTGATCGAGCCGTTACTGGCCTCGACCGCACGCGTGAAATTGCTCTGTGCGCCGGCGGGCAGTGGCAAGAGTGCGCTGCTGATCGAATGCCTGTTGCAGGCGCCCGAGCAGTGCCGGGTCTGTTGGTTGCCGTTGGCGGGGGCGCCGATGGAGGCTGCCGATTTTCGGCAGCGGCTGGCCCACGCGTTGGGATTGGCCGCGGCGGACGAATCCGCATTGCTGTCATCGCTGGCTCAATGGCAGACGCCGACCTGGCTGTGCCTCGATGACTATTGCCGCACGCCCAACCCGGAGCTGGACCTGCTGCTCGACCGGTTGCTGGCCATCAGCAGCCCGATGATTACCTGGTGGCTCAGTGGTCGCCGCCGCCCGCAATGCAATTGGCCACGCTTGTTGCTCGCCGATGAGCTGTACGACTGCGAGCGCGCCACGCTCGCCTTCACTCAAACGGAAATTGCCCGACTGCTGCATCACCTGGAGCCGGAGCAAGCGGCGAAACGTGCCGGCAGGATCATCGAACTCAGCGGTGGCTGGTGCGCAGGTGTGCGGATAGCGCTGCTGCAAAAATGCGACTGGTCGCGCAACGAGTCGCTGCACGGTCGGCCGGACACCCTGCACGATTACCTCGAACACGAATTGTTCGGCATGCTGACCCCGGAGCTGGCAGAAGCCTGGCGGGTGCTGGCCCATTTGCAGCGATTCAATGCGCGGTTGTGCGACCACCTGTTCGGTGCAGGCGAGGGCGCCCAATGCCTGAGCACGTTGCAGGCGTTGGGCTGTTTCATCGAGCCCTGGCAGGACTCGACCGACTGGCTGCAGATTTTCACCCCCCTCACGCAATTGATGCGCGAAGAGCAGTGGCCCGCGGGACGTTCCTGGCATCGCCGCGCTTGTCAGTGGTTCGCCGCCGAACTGGACTGGAAAGCTGCGTTTGAACAAGCCTTGCTGGCCGAAGAGTTCGAGGTCGCGGTCAGCCTGTTGCAGCATTTCAGTTTCGAGCACCTGTTCGAAGAGCAGACCGTGGTGCTGTTGTTGCGTCTGCATGAACACAAAGGCGACGAGCTGATGCTTGGCTCGCCGCAACTGGTGGGGCTGATCACCGCGGCGTTGCTGTTTGCCGGGCGGTTCGAGCAGGCGGGTGAGTGCATCGGGCATTTGTCACGTTTCGCCCCTCAGCCGTCGGCGTTGCATCAACGGCAGCTGATGGCGCGTTGGCAGGCAATGCAGGGTTGGCTGTTGCATTTGCAGGGGCGCATGGAGCCTTCGCGCGCGCATTTGCTTGAGGCACTCGACGAACTCGACCCCTCGCTCTGGACGGCTCGGCTGATGTGCCTGTCAGCGCTGACCCAGCAAGCCTTGCTCAGGGGCGAGCTCGACGTGGCGCAGGCGACCAACCGTGAGGCGTTGTGTCTGGCGCGTGCGCAAGGTTCGCTGGTGTTCGAGGGGCTGCTGGAACTCGATCATGCGCAATTGCTTGAGCAGCGTGGAGCGTCCGGCCGGGCCGAAACCCTGCTGGCCAACATGCATGGCTTGCTCGTCCAGCAGCAACCGCTGGCCGAACCGCTGCTGGGGCGGATTGCCTTGCAGCGCGGACGCTTGAGCCTGTGTCAGGGACGAGAGACGCAGGCGGCCGCGTACTTCGAGAGCGGCCTGCAAATCTGCCTGCGCAGCCAGGACAAACGCGTGCTTTACGGTTTCCTCGGCCTCGCGCAATTGGCCGCCAATCGCCAGGACTACGCCCAGGCTTTTGTCCTGCTGCGTGACGCCGAACGATTGATGCAACAGCGGCGGATACCAGACACGGTCTACCGCAGTGTTCTGCTGCAATACAGCTGCCATTTCTGGCTACAGCAGGGCCGTCCGGATTTGGCCCATGAAGCCCTGACCCGGGTGCTGCGCCACTATCACGGCGTCCATGCTCGTCAGGCGCCGCCGGCGACGCTGGAGCTGATTCCCGGCCTTGAATACCTGCTGGTGCTGACCGAAGTGTATCGAGGGCAGGCGCCAAACCCTCTGGTGCAGCTCGAGGCTCAGTTGCACTGGGCGCGTCAACGGGGAATGGCGGGGCTGCAAGCGCAATTGCACCTGGCGTTGGCAGAAGTGGCCTGGCTGACGGGCGACACGCCTGCCGCTCGCGAGGCGATGCAGGAAGGTTTGGCACTGGTCGAGCGCTGCAATCTTCAACAGGCTCTGCGCGATCTGCAATTGCGTCAGCCACGCTTGCCGGAGGCGATCGGGCGTACCGAGCCGGGTAACCCTGCTGAACCGCTGGCTTCGGTCCAGAACCGCTTGAGTCAGCGTGAAATAGAAGTACTTGAGTTAGTCGCCCTGGGTAACTCCAATCAACAGATAGCTGATCAGTTGTTCATATCGTTACATACCGTTAAAACCCACGCGCGGCGGATCAATGGAAAGTTGGGTGTAGAACGAAGGACTCAGGCTGTGGCCAAAGCCAAAGTTCTGGGGATTGTTGTTTGAAGTGTTTGGTAAGTTTACGTCTGCATACAAGTTGCGGGGTGTACTAAGTTAATTGAGTTGTTTATAAAGTGGGCGTCGGCCCGTCAATCAGTGTTTATATTTTTTGAATGTGTTTTGGCCGACTTCCATTATTAGTAAGGATGCTATTTGTGAGTAATAAGTTGCTGGAAGAAGTAGGTAAGAAACTGGCTGAGGTGTTCAGTCATATGGGGTATTCCATTCATGTCGATGAGACCTACCTGAATTCGGTAGTGGTCAACGACGAGGGCAAACAGGTAGTTGATTACTCCGAGAGTTTGAGCTGGGCTATCATGGAAAAAGTGCAGGCGGATGAGTTGCCGGCTTTCAATGAAGTTTACGCAGGTATCTTTTCCGAACGGTGGACTTTTGATAAAGCTGATCGAGTTGTCGGTTTGGATATCATCGATCTTAATAATGCAGGTCGTGTTGTGGTCGAGTCCTACCGAAGCAAGTAATCACTGCAGTAGGCTGATAACTTAGTTAGCCAGTGAAAGCGGATGGCTCATAGCCCATTCGCCAACTCACGGCCCGCGTCGCCGCCAGCAATCGCTGCGCCGCCGGGCCGTTTTCGTCGGCGTGAAACAGTGATGCCGGGCCAACGATGGTCATGACGGCCACCACATTCCCCACCGCGTTGAACACCGGGGCCGACAACGCATCGACGCCGGGCATCAACAAACCATGCACATGGTGCAGGCCGCGCTCGCGGATCTGCTCACACAAGGTCACATAAGCCTGATCGTCCGCCAGCGTATGGGAATTGCTTGCCAGCACTTCCTGCTCGCGCAAATCCACCGTTTCACGCTTGGGCAGATAAGCGCCAAACACCAATCCCGTGGATGAACTGAGCAACGGCAACACAGAGCCCAATTGCGTCACCACGGTCACCGCGCGCACTGCCGGTTCGATATGCACCACGGTTGCGCCCTGATTGCCCCACACCGCCAAAAAACACGTTTCATTCAATTCATCGCGCAGTTCGGCCAGGGGCAGGGCGGCGACTTTCAGCACGTCCATACTGTTAAGTGCGGCCAACCCCACGCGCAGCGCTTCGCGGCCCAGGCCGTAGTGGTTGGTGGCGGTGTTCTGTTCGGCAAAACCGCTGGCGATCAACGCCTGTAGATAGCGGTGGACCTTGCTTGCCGGCATCTGCACATGCTCGGCCAGGCGCGACAGTGAAGTCGATGGCGACAACTCGGCCAGTGCCTTGAGGATGTCGGTGCCGACCTCGGCCGAGCGGACTTTCTGTTTGTCGTTGTTGCGCGGCGTTTCCATGGAGGCAGTCTGATCCCGGGACGAATGGGCGTCTTTATAGCTTGACGGTCAATACCAATCAAATTACGTTATGCGTAATTGAATTACGATAAAAATAACCCAGGCGTGCCGAGACCTCTGCAACAGAGTGACAGGCCATTGCCTACTCCCTGTTCAGGAGGCTCCATGAACCTCGATTCAACGGCGCCCGCGCTGGCTTATCAGTCCGGTTTCGGCAATGAGTTCAGCAGTGAAGCGTTGCCCGGCGCACTGCCCGTCGGCCAGAACTCCCCGCAAAAAGCCCCATACGGCCTCTACACTGAGCTGTTCTCCGGCACCGCGTTCACCATGGTTCGCGCCGAAGCGCGGCGGACCTGGATGTACCGCATTCAGCCGTCGGCCAATCACCCGGCGTTCGTCAAACTGGATCGGCAACTGGCCGGCGGACCGTTGGGTGAAGTGACCCCCAATCGCCTGCGCTGGAACCCGTTGGACATCCCGACCGAGCCCACCGATTTCATTGACGGGCTGGTGAGCATGGCCGCCAATTCGGCGGCGGAAAAACCGGCCGGAATCAGCATTTACCATTACCGTGCCAACCGCTCCATGGAGCGCGTGTTCTTCAACGCGGATGGCGAACTGCTGCTGGTGCCGGAACTGGGCCGCCTGCGCATTGCCACCGAACTGGGCGTGCTGGAACTCGAACCGCTGGAAATCGCCGTGCTGCCGCGCGGTCTGAAATTTCGCGTCGAACTGCTCGACCCGCAGGCGCGTGGCTACATTGCGGAAAACCACGGCGCGCCATTGCGCCTGCCGGACCTCGGACCGATTGGCAGCAACGGTCTGGCCAATCCACGGGACTTCCTGACCCCGGTCGCCCATTACGAAAACCTCAAGCAGCCGACCACCCTGGTGCAGAAATTCCTCGGCCAGTTGTGGGGTTGCGAGCTCGATCATTCGCCGCTGAACGTGGTCGCCTGGCACGGTAATAACGTGCCGTACAAATATGACCTGCGCCGTTTCAACACCATTGGCACGGTCAGCTTCGATCATCCGGATCCTTCGATTTTCACCGTCCTGACTTCGCCGACCAGCGTCCATGGCCTGGCCAATCTCGACTTCGTGATCTTCCCGCCACGCTGGATGGTCGCCGAAAAAACCTTCCGTCCACCGTGGTTCCACCGCAACCTGATGAACGAATTCATGGGCCTGATCAAGGGCGAGTACGACGCCAAGGCCGAAGGCTTCGTGCCCGGCGGTGCGTCGCTGCACAGCTGCATGAGCGCCCACGGCCCGGACGGCGAAACCTGCACCAAGGCAATCAACGCGCAGCTTGCACCCGCGAAAATCGACAACACCATGGCCTTCATGTTCGAGACCAGCCAGGTGCTGCGCCCGAGTCGCTTCGCCCTCGACTGCCCACAGCTGCAACCCCATTACGACGCCTGCTGGGCCACGTTGCCCGCTACTTTCGACCCGACCCGGAGATAACCCATGACTCAGACTTCCATCACTCGTAGCTGGGTTGCCTCCGCCAACGGCCATGTCGACTTCCCGCTGCAAAACCTGCCGCTGGGCGTGTTCAGTGTGAAGGGTTCTGCGCCGCGCAGTGGCGTGGCGATTGGCGAACACATCTTCGATCTGCAAGCGGCACTCGACGCCGGCCTGTTCGACGGCGCTGCAAAAGCGGCGGTCGAAGCCACCCGTGGCGGTCAGCTCAATGCGTTTTTCGAACTCGGCCGCGAGGCTCGTGTTGCCCTGCGTGAGCGCTTGATCGAACTGTTCAAGGAAGGCAGCACCCTGCACGGCAAGATCGAAGCCCAAGGTGCAAAACTGCTGCCGCTGGCGGCGAACTGCGAGATGCACCTGCCGGCGAAAATCAACGATTACACCGACTTCTACGTCGGCATCGAGCACGCGCAAAACGTCGGCAAACTGTTCCGTCCCGACAACCCGCTGCTGCCGAACTACAAGTACGTGCCGATCGGTTACCACGGCCGCGCATCGACCATTCGCCCGTCCGGCACCGACGTTCGCCGTCCGAAAGGCCAGACCCTGCCGGCCGGTCAGACCGAACCGACCTTCGGCCCGTGTGCACGGCTGGACTACGAACTGGAACTGGGCATCTGGATCGGCCAGGGCAACGACATGGGCGACTCGATTGCCATCGGCGACGCCGCCGATCACATCGCCGGTTTCTGCCTGCTCAACGACTGGTCGGCGCGGGATATCCAGGCGTGGGAATACCAGCCTCTGGGGCCGTTCCTGTCGAAAAGTTTCATAACCAGCATCTCGCCATGGGTGGTGACGGCCGAAGCGCTGGAGCCGTTCCGTCGTGCGCAACCGGCGCGTCCGGAAGGCGATCCGCAGCCGCTGCCTTACCTGTTCGACAAACGTGACCAGGCCGCGGGGGCCTTCGACATCGAACTGGAAGTGCTGCTGCTGACCGAAGGCATGCGCGAGCAGAACCTGCCGGCCCATCGCCTGACCCTGAGCAACACCCGACACATGTACTGGACCGTGGCGCAAATGGTCGCGCACCACAGCGTCAACGGCTGCCAGTTGCAGGCCGGCGATCTGTTCGGCTCGGGCACTTTGTCGGGGCCGGAAAATGGTCAGTTCGGCAGCCTGCTGGAAATCACCGAGGGCGGTAAAAAGCCGATCGAACTGGCTTCCGGCGAAGTGCGTAAATTCCTTGAGGACGGCGACGAAATCATCCTGCGCGCCCGTTGCAGCCGCGACGGTTTTGCCTCCATCGGTTTCGGCGAATGCCGTGGCAAAGTGCTGCCGGCGCGTTAAGAGGAACGGGTCATGGAACTCTATACCTACTACCGTTCAACCTCGTCTTACCGGGTGCGTATCGCCTTGGCGTTGAAGGGCCTGGATTACCGGGCGCTGCCGATCAACCTGATCGCGCCGCCGGGCGGTGAGCATCGCCAGCCACCGTACCTGGCGATCAATCCGCAAGGCCGGGTGCCGGCCTTGCGCACCGACGAAGGCGAGTTGCTGATCCAGTCTCCGGCGATCATCGAGTACCTGGAGGAACGTTATCCACAGGTGCCGCTGCTGTCCAAAGACCTTGCCGCTCGCGCGCATGAGCGCGGTGTGGCGGCGGTGATTGGCTGCGACGTGCATCCGCTGCACAACGTCAGCGTGCTCAACAGGCTGCGGCAGTTGGGCCACGATGAACCGCAGGTGGTCGAGTGGATCGGGCACTGGATCAGCCAAGGGCTGGCGACGGTGGAACAGTTGATTGGTGATGAAGGTTATTGCTTCGGCGCTGAACCGGGGCTGGCGGATGTGTACCTGATTCCGCAGTTGTACGCGGCTGAACGTTTCAACATTTCGCTGGAGGCGTATCCACGGATTCGTCGAGTGGCGACGCTGGCCGCGACGCATCCAGCGTTCATGAAAGCGCACCCGGCCAATCAGCCAGACACTCCTTGAAAACATCACACCGCCCCCTGTAGGAGCGAAGCTTGCTCGCGATGAACGATGACGCGGTGTTCCTGACTGACCGCGGCGTCTCAATCGCCAGCAAGCCGGCTCCTACAGGTTCAATTGCCGCACAATTCCCTGTAGGAGCGAAGCTTGCTCGCGAAGAACGATAACGCGGTGTTCCTGATGGACCGCGGCGTTTGAATCGCCAGCAAGCCGGCTCCTACAGGTTCAATTGCCGCACAATTCCCTGTAGGAGCGAAGCTTGCTCGCGAAGAACGATAACGCGGTGTTCCTGTGGGACCGCGGTGTTTGAATCGCCAGCAAGCTGGCGCCTGCAGGTTCAGTGGACGATGGAGTTGGGGGGCAGGTGGCCGAGTCGTTCGGTCAGGCGGATCCGCTGGATCGGGTCGTCGCTGAGCAGCAGCGCATGCTCCAGATCGAAACGCTCGGCGTTCGGGCAGTCCAGCCGCTGGTAAAGGCTGGCCCGGGCCAGGTAATCGGAGGCACTGGCGTTACCCAGTTCAAGCACACGTTCGGCGTCGATCAACGCGCCAATGTAGTCATCGTGGGAAAGGTGCAACTGGCGCAGGTTGCGTGACAACCGCTGGAGCATTTGCACCGGCTCGGCCGTCAGCAAATGTTCGGCGCTGAGTTTCATGTTCGGGCCGTACTGGCGTTGCAGCAGTTCCCGGCAATCGTTGGGGTACAACCGTCGACCGCCACAAGGGTCCAGCAAGTGATCGGCCCCCGGAACCCGCAGCAGGAAATGCCCTGGGAAGTTGACCCCGACCAAGGGGATTTCCAGGCCTCTGGCCAGTTCCAGCGCAATCAGGCCCAGGGCCAATGGCTGGCCACGTCGGCGCTCCAGCACTTTGTCGAGCAAGGCCACTTGCGGTCGCAATGGCGTGAAATCGTCCTGGGCGTATCCCAGATCATTCAGGCGTCGCAACAGCGGCTGGGCCAGCTCGCTGACCGGCAACATCGGCAAGCCGTAACTGACGCGTTGTTGCAGGTCCTTGAAATTTGCCAGTACCGCCTGCGGATCCACCTCTTTATCGTGCTCGACGGCAATCCACAGCGCCGCTTCGAACAGCGCGGGCGGTGATCGTTGCAGGCAGTCGAAAAAACGTTGGCGGGGCGTCATCAAAATCTCCGGGACATGCCTCGTTTTAGCCTCCCCTGCGGCATTCGTCCAGTGCCGCGCAGGTTATGTCCGAAAGCCTGAATGGCGGCGCCGCTTATTCCGGTGCGCTTCTGCAAATTTTGGGCGCAAGCCTATACTGGCGACTACAAGAAGTGATTCGGGAGCCCCTACGATGTTCGCTCTCATGCAAAGCACTCGCCTTGAATCGCTGCATCTGAGCGTCGACTCGGTCACCGGGTTGAAGGCGGTCATTGCTATTCATAACAGCCGTCTGGGGCCTGCCCTGGGCGGGTGTCGTTACCTTGCCTATCCAAGCGACGAGTCCGCGGTCGAGGATGCCATTCGTCTGGCTCAAGGCATGAGTTACAAGGCGGCACTGGCCGGCCTGGCTCAGGGTGGCGGCGTGGCGGTGATTGTTCGACCGGTCCATGTGGAAAACCGCGCCGCGCTGTTCGAAGCGTTCGGGCGCTGCATCAATCAGCTCGACGGGCGCTATATCACGGCCATCGACAGCGGTACCTCCGTGGCGGACATGGATTGCATCGCCCAACAGACCCAGCACGTCACCAGCACCACTTCGGCGGGCGATCCGGCGCCTCACGCGGCGATGGGCGTATTCACCGGCATTCGTGCCACCGCCATGGCCCGCCTGGGCAGCGACAACCTCGAAGGCCTGCGCGTGGCCATTCAAGGCCTGGGCAATGTCGGTTATGCCTTGGCCGAGCAGTTACACGCTGCCGGTGCCGAACTGCTGGTCAGCGACATCGATCACGGCAAGGTGCAACTGGCGATGGAGCAACTCGGCGCTCACCCGATTGCCAACGAGGCGTTGCTCAGCACGCCCTGCGACATTCTCGCGCCGTGCGGCCTCGGCGGCGTGCTCAACAGCAACACCGTTACGCAACTGCGATGCTCGGCAGTGGCCGGTTCGGCGAATAACCAACTGACTCATCTGGATGTCGCGGATCAACTGGAACGGCGAGGCATTCTTTATGCGCCGGATTATGTGATCAATGCCGGCGGGCTGATTTACGTGTCGCTCAAACATCGTGGCGAAGAGCTGACGACCATCACCGCGCACTTGTCGAAAATCAGCTCACGGCTGACCGAAGTGTTCGCCCATGCCCAGGCTGAGAAACGTTCCCCGGCCCGGGTGGCGGACGAGCTGGCAGAGAAAGTCTTGTACCGGTAAAGGCTCGCCGCGCCCTTCACTTCGCTGGCAAATTCTAAAGACCTGACTACGCTGCAAGCGGGATGGCGCAACGCCACCCGCCCGGTTGATGAGGGCCTGCCAGCGTCTGGGGCAATCATGACTGGCGCACTGCTTTTTCGTGATTTCAAGGAGCGAATCATGTCTTCCAGTTCTTCTCTCACCTGCAATTTCACGATCAACTCCAGCCTTGATATTGGCGTGTCGTTTGTCAGCGACGATAACGGCGCCAATTACGGCGGGCAGATCACTATTTTCACCCCCGGCACCGCAGGTCCGGTGAGCACCGGTTTATGGGACAACGACGGCAACGTCTTCTTCACCCTCTACCAGTCTGAAAACCCGGCCATCAACTGCGTTATCAATTCGGGATCGACGCCCGGTACCTGGGACCCCTACGTGGAGGTCGCCCAGCAAAATGGCCTGATCTGCACCATCACCGGCCCGGTGCAGCAGCCCGGTGAAAACACGTTTGGTTATACCCTCAATGTCGCGCAGGGCACGGGCGTTGGTCAGGGTGCCGTTACGGGACAGGCAGCAGGATCGCCAACGCCGCAATACGTTGCGCGAATGACGCTTCCTGCAGGCGGTAAAGAGGCGTGGACGCTGATCATGCAGGGCAATACCCCGGTGCCCGATGAAATCAGTGTTGGCTCGCCGGTTGTCATGGCATGGGCGCGGTTTGACGACGGGACGCAGGTCGCCGGCGGTGTCTACAAATCGCCCACCCCGACAGACTACAACGTCAAGTTCATGTGGGTGCTGGACGCCAACGGTAATCAGTATCCGGGTTGGCCCATCGATGTCAGCGATCACGAGGACTTCCTCAACAATGGCTACCTGTTTTCACTGACGCCTGACAGTGAAGAGGTCTACCTGTTGAACGTCGTTGAACGGCCATGGGTGAAATCATGAGCACTTCTTACACCTTCTCCGTCAGCCTGTTCGACGCGAGCGCCAACCCGAACGGGTTGCAGGTTTGGCAGAGCGGCACGTTGACGTTCGACACCGATTCGGTGACAGGCGCATTGGCGCTACCGGATTTCTACCAGGATCCGATCCCGTACGAGGGAAGCACCGTATCGCCAGCAACGTTGGCGGGCACGATCATCGAGGCCTCGGGCAAAAGTGCCGAGGCACAGATCACCTTCACGGTGACCTATAACTTTGATGGTTTCCTTTACAACGGTAGCTATGTCGGCGGTTTGATCAGTGTGCTCGACTACGCTGCGCAAGAAACGTATCTCTACGTCATCCAGGGACTTTCTCCGCAGTCGCCATGGGGTGCGTCAATACGTGGAAGCTCGACAGCTGCAGACGAGCGAACGCCGCGAACGGTTTGAGCCGCGTTTTTCGCAGGCATGAAAAAGGCCCTGAGTCATTCGACTCAGGGCCTGTTCAATTCGGCTGTTGCTTACTTCGGCGTTTTAGCGGCTTTGGCTGGCTTGGTCGGCTCAGCTGTTTCTGCCACTTCAACCTGTTCCGCGACTTCAACAGGCGCGCTCAGCAGCTCGGACAACGCATCCGGCTGGCTCTTGAACGCCTTGGCGAACACATCGCGATTCTTCGCCATGTAGATCCCGGCTTCTTCCACTTGCTGCTCGGTCAGGGACGGAACGGCTTTTTGCAACACTTCAGCCAGCAATTCGGCCAGTTCGAGCATTTTGTCATGACGGTCAGCTTCGGCTTTATCCATGAACAAGCGCTCCAGATCTCGGCTGCTGCGGTATACCACTTCGACGGCCATTCACCACCTCACATGCCTTCACGATAGTTGTCTGTTTCGACCACTGTGTTTTTATACAGCGAAAAGGATAAGCGAATCCCTGCGCTTTGGGTAGTGGCTTTTTAATGTAGACCGAAATCAGCGTTTGTCAGGTGGACCGCGTTGCTCCATTCGCGGGCAAGCCTCGCTCCTACAGGGCAATAACGCTAGGTAGGAGCGAGGCTTGCCCGCGAAGGCGCCCGTCCAGACACCACAAAAGTGTCCACTGGCAGCCTATCGCCATCTCACCATCAGCCTCTGGCCTTTTTTCTGCATGCAGAACAACCGTCACGTCCAACCCGCATCATCCGCTCGAACCGAGCTAAGGAAGAATCATCGTGAAAATCAACTGGGCCGAGAACCTGCGGCAGAACGTGCACCAACTGGCCGAATCCCTGGGCAATCTGTTCGTCGAGACCTTCCACTACCTGGCGTTGTTCGCCATCGGTGCGGTGACCGCGTGGGCGGCGGTGATGGAGTTTCTGGGGATGATCGAAGCGGGGCACATCAAGATCGATGACATCTTGCTGCTGTTCATCTACCTCGAACTGGGCGCGATGGTCGGGATTTACTTCAAGACCAATCACATGCCGGTGCGTTTCCTGATCTACGTGGCGATCACCGCGCTGACGCGGCTGCTGATCTCCAACGTCTCGCACCACAATCCGCCGGACCTGGGCATCATTTACCTGTGCGGCGGGATTCTGCTGCTGGCGTTTGCGATTCTGGTGGTGCGTTACGCCTCGTCGCAATTCCCTTCGGTGAAGATCGAACACCCGCAACGCAAGACCGGTGCGGGTTCCAGTGAGCATCCCGAAGTGGAGAAGGGCGAGATTTAAAACCGCATGGCGGGGCGCGGGTGGGCTTTGGTCGATGGCGGCGGCGGGGTGCGATTGTCGCTGTCGGTCATGGCCTCGAGGATGGTCATTGCGCTGTGACCCTGCTCGATGGCGATGCCGAATTGAATACTTTGCACCAGGCGTTTGAGGCGCTTGGGGTCATTGCGTTGTTCGGCGCTGATCATTCGCTTGGCCACGACGCGGCCGCTGTTGGAGAGGGTCAGCATGATGCTGCCGTCCAGCCCCTGAATGCTCAGGTTGATCTGGTAATCCGGTGCAAAGGCATCGGTGATGAGCTGAAAAGGGTTGTCCATGATGCGTCACCGCCTGATTGAACGTGCAGTAGTTGACCGGCCATGATCGGGTTGGTTCGCAACACCGGACCATCGGCCTGTCGCTCGCGGAGGTATTCAAACATTCCTTTTTGCCTCGTCAGGGATGTAGCAAGGGGCATGCCGGAAAGATTGTCGAACAATGTAGGCGCGAGCTTGCTCGCGATGTTCGTCAACGATAACGCGTGTTTACCGGGTAAACGTGGCGCTCTCGAGACCATCGCGAGCAGGCTCGCTCCTACAAGAACGTTGCCCGTTTCAGGGCATGAATGAGTAGATGATCGCAGACAGTGCAATCAGACCGATCAACACCACAAACACGTTCGACGCCTGGCCCGAATACTGGCGCAAAGCCGGTACGCGGCGGATGGCGTACATCGGCATCAGGAACAACAGGCACGCAATGATCGGCCCGCCGAGGGTTTCGATCATGCCAAGGATGCTCGGGTTGAAAGTGGCCACGGCCCAGCAGCTGAGGATCATGAACAGTGCAGTCATGCGGTTCAGCCAGCTCGCCGACATCACCCGGCCACGGCCACGCAGGCTTTTCACGATCAGGCCCTGAAAGCCTTCGCTGGCGCCGATGTAATGGCCGAGGAAGGATTTGGTGATCGCCACCAGCGCAATCAGCGGCGCGGCGTAGGCAATGACCGGGGTCTGGAAGTGGTTGGCCAGGTACGACAGGATCGAGATGTTCTGTGCCTTCGCCGCCGCCAGATCAGCCGGGGACAGCGCCAGCACGCAGCTGAAACAGAAGAACATCACGGTCACCACCATCATCCCGTGGGCGATGGCGAGGATGCCGCTGCTCTTGCACTCGGCTTGCTCGCCGTACCGCTGCTTCTGATCGACAGCAAAGGCGGAGATGATCGGCGAATGGTTGAACGAAAACACCATCACCGGGATCGCCAGCCACAGCGTTTTGAAGAACAGTGGCATCGGCATGCCGTCACCGGCGGTGGCGAAGAACGCGCCGTTCCAGTTCGGAATCAGACTGATACCGAGCAGCAGCAACGCCGCGACGAACGGGTAAACCAGCACGCTCATGCATTTGACGATGACGCCCTGGCCGCAGCGGACAATCGCCATCAAACCAAGGATCAGCCCCAGCGACAGCACCGCCCGAGGTGGCGGGGCGATGTGCAACTGGTGCTCCATGAAACTGCTGAGGGTGTTGGTCAGCGCCACGCTGTACACCAGCAGAATCGGGAAGATCGCGAAAAAATACAGCAGCGTGATCAGCTTGCCGGCACCGATGCCGAAGTGTTCTTCCACCACTTCGGTGATGTCCCCGGAGCGTCCCGACAGCACGAAGCGAGTCAGGCCCCGGTGGGCGAAGAAGGTCATCGGAAACGCCAGCACCGCCAGGATCAGCAGCGGCCAGAAGCCACCCACGCCGGCGTTGATCGGCAGGAACAGCGTGCCGGCGCCAATCGCCGTGCCGTAGAGGCCCAGCATCCAGGTGGTGTCGTGTTTGCTCCAGCCCTTGTGGGCTGTTTCTGTATTGCGTGTCAGGTCTACAGCAGGATTATCGGCAGCAGGTGTACGTACATCGGTCATCGTTATTGGCCTCGTTATTATTCTTGCTCGGGCTCACGTGTTGCGGACGGTCGGGAATGCTCCTCAGCACTCCACCCAGCTGACAGCCAGGCCGCCCCGTGAAGTCTCTTTGTATTTGTCGTGCATGTCGGCGCCGGTATCGCGCATGGTGCGGATCACCCGGTCCAGGGAAATGAAGTGTTTGCCGTCGCCGCGCAGGGCCATTTGCGTGGCGTTGATCGCCTTCACGGCCGCGATGGCGTTGCGCTCGATACACGGCACTTGCACCAGGCCGCCGACCGGGTCGCAGGTCAGGCCCAGGTTGTGTTCCAGGCCGATTTCGGCGGCGTTTTCCAGTTGCTCGGGCGTGGCGCCCAGTACGTCGGCCAGACCGGCGGCGGCCATGGCGCACGCCGAACCGACTTCGCCCTGGCAGCCGACTTCGGCGCCGGAGATCGAAGCGTTTTTCTTACAGAGAATGCCTACGGCCGCGGCGCCCAAAAAGAACGCAACGACGTCATCGTCCGACGCGTCCGGGTTGAATTTCATGTAGTAGTGCAGGACGGCGGGAATGATCCCGGCCGCGCCGTTGGTAGGCGCGGTGACCATCCGTCCGCCGGCGGCGTTTTCTTCGTTCACGGCGAGGGCAAACAGGTTCACCCATTCCATCGCAGACAGTGTCGAAGTGATGACATTCGGCTTGCCGATTTCCAACAGGCTGCGGTGCAATTTCGCTGCGCGGCGCGGAACATTCAGACCGCCGGGCAGGATGCCTTCGTGGCGCAAACCCTGCTCGACACACTCGCGCATCACCGACCAGATGTGCAGCAAGCCCTGACGGATTTCGGCTTCGCTGCGCCAGGCCCGTTCGTTGGCCATCATCAACTCGGAAACCCGCAGGCCATGCTGATTGCAGAGCTTGAGCAATTCGGCGGCGCTGGAAAAATCATACGGCAGCACCACGTCGCTGGTCGGCGCGATGCCGGACTCGGCTTCGGCGGCTTCGATGATGAAACCGCCGCCGATCGAGTAGTACGTTTGCTCCGACAGCTCACCGGTGTCGCCGAAGGCTGTCAGCGACATGGCGTTGGGGTGGTAGGGCAGGCTCTCGTCGAGCAGCAGGAGATCGCTTTGCCAGTTGAAGGCGATTGTTTTTTGGCCGGCGAGATTCAGTTCGCCGGTATCGAGCAGTGTTTTGATGCGGCTGTCGATGCTGGTCGGGTCGATGCTGTCCGGCCATTCGCCCATCAGGCCCATGACGCAGGCGCGGTCGGTGGCGTGGCCGACGCCGGTGGCGGAAAGGGAGCCGTACAGGCGGATTTCCACTCGGCGTACGGCGTCCAGCAAATGCTGGTCAATCAGTGCCTGGGCAAAGGTCGCGGCGGCGCGCATCGGGCCGACGGTGTGAGAACTGGACGGACCGATGCCGACTTTGAAAAGATCAAAAACACTGATAGCCATGCTAAAGCCTATACAAGCAATGGAAGAGAAATCGCTGCCATTTTTGTAGGACAAGCGCAATGTCGGCGATACTGCCTACCTCGGTCCTACGTGACCAACGAAACTTCCTAAGACAGCCTTTAGCAGGACTAAACAATGAGTCGCCAATTGCACGCCCAGACTTACGTCTGGCTGCACGTGTTTTCCTGTGCCGCACGGCACTTGTCATTCACCCGCTGCGCCGAAGAACTGCACATCACGCCGGGGGCGGTCAGTCAGCAAATCCGACAACTGGAAGAACGGCTGGGGTTTCGACTGTTCCACCGGCGTGCCCGGGGCGTGGAGTTGAGCGCGCAAGGCCAGCGACTGGCCATTACGGTCAACGAGGCTTACGGCAGCATCGACGCGGAATTGCGACGACTGGACGCGGGAATGATCAGCGGGATTTTGCGGGTGCGGTCGATTCCATCGTTCCTGAGCAAATGGCTGACCCCGCGTCTGCCGCGCTTGCAGCAGCGTTTTCCGGACATTCAGCTGCGCCTGGTGGCCGAGGACAGCAGCGTGCCGTTGCATGAGGGCGACTTTGACCTGGCCATCGACCTGAACGACGGCAGCTACCCTGGCTTGTTATCCACAACCTTGCTCGACGAACAGATCTTCCCGGTGTGCGCGCCGAGCCTGTTGCGCGGACGGCCGCCGTTGCATGGCCCGGCAGACCTGTCGCACTTTCCGCTGTTGCACGACATTACGGCCTGGCGCGGCAGTTACGAGTACGCGGAGTGGGAGTTCTACCTCAACGCCATCGGTTTCGAAGGCGCGGACGTGCGGCGCGGGCACACGTTCAATCGCAATCACCTGACCATCGAAGCGGCGATTGCCGGCATGGGCGTGGCGATTGCGCGGCGAACGCTGTTGAACGATGAGCTGGAGCGCGGGACGTTGATTGTGCCGTTCGGTCTGGCGGTGCCCAATCACAAACGTTACGTGTTGCTGTATGCGCCGGGGGCGCTGAGCCATCCGGGCGTGCGCGCGGTGCATGACTGGCTGGTAGAGGAGGCGGGTGTTTTTCGCAGCCTGCACCCGCTGGCGGAGCGGCAGATGTGAGTAATTATGACAAAGAAGTGAAGCGACCCAACTCCCGACCTTAACAGCGCTTTTGCTCCTTGTCCGGCTTTTTTTGCGTATGAAAATTTATCTTTTTTCAGGGGTTGAATTGTTCGTCGTACAGACCGATTGTGTAACCAAGAGGTCACGGTGATGACGCCCAAGGGCCAGCCGAGGGGCCTCTCGCGAGCTAGCTGAAATAAGGGATGAACTATGCAAATCCAAGTCAACAGCGATAACCATATTCAAAGCAGCATCCGACTGGAGGAGTGGGTACGTACTACCATTGAGAGCACGCTCGAACGTTATGAAGAGGACCTGACACGCGTCGAGGTCCATCTGCGGGACGAGAACGGCGACAAGCCCGGTCCCCATGATTTGCGCTGCCAGCTGGAAGCGCGGCCAAAAGGCCACCAACCGATTTCTGTCACCCATAAAGCCGAAAACCTGGAACTGGCGATCGACGGTGCGGCTGAAAAACTCGAACATGCACTGGAACACCTGTTCGGCAAACTGCGGGGCAAACCACGTGCCGCTGTGGTGCCGTTCGAGAGGCGTGCAGCCGATGCGCTGCTGGAAGACGAGTTTCTCGAGAACGAACAGGCTGCACAAAACGGCTGACGCCTGATTTAACGTCCCAACGAAAAACGGGCCTGCATTGCAGGCCCGTTGTTGTTTGTGCCGATTATCGCGGCGCCGCGATTCCTTGTAGGAGCGTGGCTTGCCCGCGAAGAGGCCCGGAAGTCCAGCGCATATGTCGCTCGTTAAATCGCCTTCGCGGGCAAGCCTCGCTCCTACAGGGGTGAATTGCAGCGAGGCTGTTCAGTTTCAGATCAGAACGCCACCGACGTCTGCACATACACCGTCCGCGGTTCTCCGACGTACTTGCCCTTGTTGTTGTCATCGAACGAGCGTGTGAAGTACTGGTGGTTGAAGATGTTTTTCACCCCCACCGCCACATTCAAATCCGACAACTTCGGCCCGAAGTCATACGCCGCGCGGCTGCTGAACAGCATGTAGCCAGGAATCGTGCCCGTGCTGCCGTCGGCACTTTCTTTCGACGTATTGGCGTTGTCGGCAAACTGGTCGCTCTGATAGCTGCTGTCCAGGTTCAACTTCCACGCGCCCTCGGTATAACCGACGCCCACGGTGCCCTTGTGTTTCGAGGAGAACGGCACACGATTGCCCTTGTTCGGCCCGTCTTCGCGGATGGTCGCGTCCACATAGGCGTACGTGGCGTAGACATCGAAACCGGCCAGTGACGGGCTCAAATCATCGAGTGCGTAATTGACGCTGGTTTCGATGCCTTGATGGCGAGTCTCGCCCCGAGCGATCACCGAATCGTTGGTCTGATTACTTTCGTACTGATTGTCGAAGTTGATCAGGAACGCGCCGATTTCCGCGCGTAACGCACCGTTGTCGTAGCGGGTGCCCAGTTCCCAGGTGCGCGCCTTTTCCGGTTTGACTTCGCCGCTGGTCACGCGGTTTGGCATCTGGCTGTATTGCACGCTGCCGAACGAGCCTTCGGTGTTGGCGTAGAGGTTCCAGCTGTCGCTCAGGTGATAGAGCACGTTCAGCGCCGGCAGGGCGGTGTTGTAGTCGCCCTTGTATTTCTCGTTCGTCAGGTTGTTGGTCTGTTGCGATTCGATCATTTCGTAGCGGATACCCGGCGTCACAGTCCATTTGCCGATGTCGATCCGGTCATCGACGAAGAACGCGTTGGCCTCGGTGCCGCCGCGCGTATCGCGGTCGTTGCGGCTGTTGGTGGTCGGGTATTGGTTGCTGGCAATCGGCGTGCGATAGCGCAGTTCGTGGCCGGCCTCGTTGATGTAGCGATAGCCGACACCGACTTCATGGCTGGTCGGGCCGACATCAAAACCCTGGGCGAAGCGGGTTTCCAGGCCACGTACCCAGTATTCGCGCGGTGACAGCGACAGGAACGTGCCCTGATCCAGATAGCCGCTGCGCAGGGTTTTGGTGAAGAAGGTGTTGGCGGTGAATTCGCGGCGATCTTCCTGATAGCGATAGCCGAAATTGAACATCGTCCGGCGACCCCAGAACTGATCTTTCGGGCGGGTCGACTGGTACGGATCGGCATCGTAATCGGCAACGTTCAGGCCACCGGGCATGTCGGCCTTGCCTTCGTAATATTGGGCCATGGCGTTGAAGCTGTTGGCGTCGTCGAGCTGGTATTTGCCTTTGAGAATCAGGTCGTCGATCTCGGTGTCGCTGTGTTCACGCCAGTCGCCACCGCGTGTGCCGGAATACAACAACGCGCCGCCCAGGCCGTTGTCGCCAGTGCCGCCGGCCAGCAGGTTGCCGGTGGTCTTGAAACCGTCGTGGCTGGAGGAGGGGCTGGTTTCGGTCTGGAAACCGCCTTTCACCGTAGGCTCGTCGGGAATCGCGCGGGTCACGAAATTGACTACGCCGCCGACGTTTTGCGGGCCGTAACGCACCGCGCCGCCGCCGCGCACCACGTCGACCGCGTCCATGTTGCCCATGCTGATCGGCGCGAACGACAACTGTGGCTGACCGTAAGGTGCGAAGGGCACCGGGATGCCATCCATCAACACCGTCGAGCGCGATGCCAGGCGCGGATTGAGACCACGAATGCCGAAGTTCAGCGCCATGTCATGGCTGCCGGTGCCGTTGTTGTCCGGCGCGTTGACGCCGGGGATGCGGTTGAGCACGTCCCTGGCCTGGGTTGCGCCCTGGCGTTCGAATTCCTCGCGACGGATCACGTCACGCGCGCCGGGATGCTCGAAGACGTTGATTTGCTGCGCATCGCCGAGCCAGTCGCCGACCACTTTGGACGTGTCCAGCTCCAGCGCAGCATTGCCCACCGGTTGCAGGCTGAACGCGTTGTTGCCTTCGGCGCGGGCCTGCAGGCCGGTGCCTTCGAGCAAGGCGTTCAAGCCCTGTTCGGCGGTGTAGTTGCCCTCCAGGCCACGACTCTGCACACCGCTGGTGACTTGCGAGCCAAACGAAATCAACACGCCGGCTTCACGGCCGAACTGGTTGAGGGCGTTTTCCAGCGACGATGGCGCGATGTGGTACGGCTTGGCATCGTCTGCGTGGACGAGTGGCAACGCGCCGAAGCTCAGGCTGGCGCCCAGCAAGAGTTGGCGCAAGGTGCGGGCCAGCGGGGTGAGGCGGGTGGGGTGCATGGAGGACGATCCTGAGAAGGTGGAATCAAGGTGGCTTTCCTTCTCTGTCACGCCAGATCTGAAAAACGGCTCACGGTTGTGTGAATATTTTTTGGGGCTTTCGCAAGCAACCCCGCTGCCACAGGATTTCTGAACAAACACCGTAACTGTAGGAGCCTGGCTTGCCGGCGAAGGCGGTGTATCAGACAGACCGCGGCGTGCCGATCGTCGGAACGCCGCCCGCAGCAAGCCGGCTCCTACAAGAGTCAGGCGCGCGATTCGACGGTTACCCAATACCGCGTAAAGCGCTTCACCTTCACCGGCAAACTGATTTCCAGCAGATCCAGAATCCGCTCGCTGTCGTCCAGTGGATAAGTCCCGGAGATCAACAAGTCCGCAACTTTCGCATCGCAGTTCAACTGCCCGCGACGATAGCGGCCAAGTTCCTCAAGGAAATCGCCAAGACGCATGTGCGCAGCCACCAGCATGCCGTCCGCCCAGGCGCCGCTGTTGGCATCCAGAGGCGCGGGGTTGCCGACTCCGCGAGCATCAAAACTCAACTGCCGGACGCTTTGCAGTACCCAGGGAGAACCGCCATCAGGCGTCAATTCAACATGGCCTTCAAACACCGCGACCTGAGTGCGATCCGCAAACTGCCGAACGTTCAGGCGCGCCCCTTCGGTTTTCAACAGGCCTTGTGCCGTGCGCACTTGAAACGCTTTGGACGCCGTCAGCAGCATCTCGCCTTCAAGCAAACGGATCAGCCGTTGCTGACCCTCGACCCGCACATCCGCCGAACTTGCGGTATTGAGTTGCAATTGGCTGCCGTCTGCGAGCGCGATCTTGCGCCGCTGGCCAATGGGGCTGCGGTAGTCGGCCAGTAACGGTGGCAGCAGGTTGTGCTCGCGCATGCCCCAGGTGACGGCCGAACCGGCACCAAGAATCAGCAACAACTTCAGCGCCTGACGCCGGCTGCTGGACGTCGGTGCATTCAGGGCCGCATGCGCCAGCGGCGAAGACAAACCGCGCAGGCGCTGGTTGACCCGCTGAATATGCTCCCACGCCCGTTGATGCTCGCTGTGCGCATCGAGCCATTGCTGCCAGGCGTTTTGCTGGCGCGGGCTCAACGGCCCTTGATGCATTTTCATCAACCACTGCACCGCCTGCTCGGCGACTTGCGGTGAAAAATCCGGGGTGCCGTTCATAGGGCGAAGTAGCAGCGCATCGCCGCTTTATTCAGGTGCCGCTTGACCGTGGCGATGGAAATCCCCAGCTCGGCGGCGATCTGTGGGTACGTCAAGCCATCGACCTGGGCCAACAGAAATGCGCGCTTGACCAGGCGCGGCAAACCGTCGAGCAACTGGTCCAGTTCCATCAGGGTTTGCAGGATGATCGCCCGTTCTTCTTCCGACGGCGCGACCCTTTCCGGCATCTGCGCCAGGGCGTCGAGGTAGGCGCGCTCCAGATCCTGACGGCGGTAATGATTGAACAGCACGCGTTTGGCGAGGGTGGTGAGGAACGCTCGTGGCTCGATGATCTGCGGCGTGTCTCGTGCGGTCAGCACCCGCATGAACGTGTCCTGGGCCAGATCTGCCGCGCTGTCCGGGCAGCCGAGCTTGCGCCGCAACCAACCGGTGAGCCAGTTGTGATGGGCGTGATAAAGGACTTCGACGGTGTGGGCTGGCTGCAACGGTAACTCCGAGCGCGGTTTAATGCGTTAGAGAACAAGAATTGTTCGCATTGTAGAGGTGCGAACCCGCTCCGGCAATCGGCGCTGATCGTATCTCTTTTGCGTATGAGAATATTTATCATTAATATTGCCGCCCTGGCCTCGTGATTTTCCCCAGGCCTCACCGGTTTCAAGGTCGAAACATGAAAGTAATCCCCGTGTCCTATCGATTGGCCGTCACCTCCCGGGTGCTGGCCGCCGTGCTGGGCGGCTACATCGTTGCGGCGCTGGCGAGTGTCAGCCTGACGCTGTGGGTGCCAATGGCCCGCGCCGACGCTGTGGTGACCGGGATGATGACTTCGTTTCTGGCCTACCTCGGCGCAGTGATCTGGTGCTTCGCCTGCCGCAGCGCATGGCGGGCCTGGCTCGGGTTGATCGTGCCAAGCCTGGTGCTGGCGGCTATTTCGGGCCTCGCGTACTGGATGGGCCGCTCATGAAAGAGGGCTTTCGTCAGGCCATGGCCTGGTTGCACACCTGGGCCGGGTTGATCTTCGGCTGGTTGCTGTTTGCGATTTTTCTCACCGGCACACTCGCGTATTTCAAGGATGAGATCAGCCACTGGATGCAGCCGGAAATCCCTGCGCGTTCGGTGACCTCCGAAGCCAGCCTGACCGTGGCGCAAAACTACCTTCAGCAACACGCTGCCGGCGCCTCGCGCTGGCTCATCGACCTGCCCGATGCCCGCGAACCCGGCCTGTCGGTACGCTGGCAGCAGACCCCGGCCAAACGTGGCGAACGCGGCCAGTTCACAGAAAAACTCCTCGACCCGCAAACCGGCGCCGAAGTGCAGGGCCGGGCAACCACTGGCGGCGAGTTTTTCTACCGCTTCCACTTTCAGCTGCAAATGCCGTATCCGTGGGGTCGCTGGTTGTCGACCATCGCCGCCATGGTGATGTTCGTCGCGCTGATCAGCGGGATCATCACCCACAAGAAAATCTTCAAGGACTTCTTCACCTTCCGCCCGCGCAAGGGCCAGCGTTCCTGGCTCGACGGGCACAACGCGGTGGGCGTGCTGGTGCTGCCGTTTCACCTGATGATCACCTACAGCAGCCTGGTGATTTTCATGTCGATGGTGATGCCGGCGAGCATTCTTGCCGCGTACAACGGTGATGCGCGGGCGTTTTACGATGAGGTGTTCCCGGCCTCCACGGCTCCGGAACGTGCGGACAAACCAGCGCAGTTGGCGCCGCTGGCACCGCTGCTGGAAAAGGCGCGCGAGCAGTGGTCGGGCGGGCGCGTCGGGCGGCTGACGGTGAACAATCCGGGCGACGCGAATGCCTCGGTGGTGCTCGTGCGTGACGGTGCCGACCGTGTGGTCCATGACTTCGGCAGCGCGGTGACCTTCAACGGCGTGACCGGGCAATTGCTCGGCACGACCCCGGAGCAATCGCTGCCGAGGGCGATTGCCGGCAGTTTCTATGGTTTGCACATGGGCCATTTCGCCGGCCCGGTGCTGCGCTGGTTGTACTTCATTTGCGGGTTGGCCGGCACGGCGATGATCGGCACCGGGCTGGTGATCTGGCTCGGCAAGCGTCAGCTCAAACACGCGAAAAGTGCGGTGATGCCGTTCGAATTGCGACTGGTGGAAGTGCTGAATATCGCCAGCATGTCCGGGTTGATGGTGGCGGTGGCGGCGTTCTTTTGGGCCAACCGAGTGTTGCCGATCGACATGGCCGGACGTGCGGATTGGGAGGTGAACAGCTTCTTCATCGTCTGGGGTTTGAGTGTGCTGCATGCCATGGTCCGCCGGGGCCGCACGGCGTGGATCGAGCAATTGGCACTGGTGGCATTGCTGTTTGGCGCGATGCCGCTGCTGAACGCCATGACCACGCCGTTTCACTTGGGAAACACGCTGGCGCAGGGCGATTGGGCGATGGCCGGTTTCGATCTGACGTGCCTGGGCAGCGGTGTGTTTTTCGCCTGGGCTGCGTGGAAAATGCAGCGTTCGGGACAGGCCAGGATCGTCATCCGGCAGCGTGCACAACCGATCACCCTTGAGCGAGAGGCGAACTGAATGTTGCTGTCGCTGTTGCTCTGTTACAGCGGTTTCACCGCACTGTGTTTATCGATGGACCGACATCACGCCGAACTGTTGGGCGGCAAACCGACGGCCCATCGTCGCCGGTTGTTGAAACTGGGTGGCTGGCTGTTGCTGGTCTTGTCTCTGTGGGCGGCGGTGTCTTCGACCGGCTGGGGGCTTGGCCTGGTGGAATGGTGTGCGGTGTTGATGCTCAGCGCGTTGCTGCTGGTGCTGTTGATGCCGTATCGCCCGCGCTTGGCGCTGTCGATGGCTGCTTTGAGCCTGCTCGTCAGCCCCGTTGCCGCGTTTGCGCAGTATTGATCCGATGATGACTAGCCCTCCGGATTCCCATGACGACGAACCTCGCGGAGCACGTGCGCATTTCCTGCAAGTGTTCTTGTCCCAGCGTTCGCAGATGGAAGCGCTGGTGAACCGTCGCGTCGGCTGCCGGGCAACGGCGGCGGACCTGGTGCAGGATTTGTTTTTGCGCTTCTGGCGTCGGCCGCTGGTGCAGGTCGAAGAGCTCAGCACCTACCTGTTGCGTTGCGCTGGCAACATTGCCATTGACCACTTGCGCAGCGAAGGCACGCGGGTGCGGGTCACTGAAGGCTGGCAACCGGATCAACCGGACAGCCACGGCAGTGAGCCGCAAGCCGCGCTGGAGGCCGGCAACGATTTGCGTCATGTCGAAGCGGCGTTGCGGGCGTTGCCCGAGCGCACGCGGCAGATCTTTTTGCTCAATCGCATCCATGGCCGCAAATACGCCGAGATCGCCAAGGCCATGGGTTTGTCCCAAAGCGCCGTGGAAAAACATATGATGCGCGCCCTCGAAGCCTGCAAGGCCAGCCTGCGGGACCCCGAACCGCGCACGCCAGGGAAAGCACCGTGAATCACCTCGAACGCGTCACCCCGACGCCCGCTCAGGAACAGGCCGCTTTCGCCTGGCTGAGTCTGCTGCATGACCAGCCGAGCAGCGGTGATCAGGCTACTTTCAGCCATTGGCTGCAGGCCGATCCCGCGCATGCCGAGGCCTATGCCCAGGCGCAAGTGGTGTGGGAATTGAGCGAAGGCCCGGCGCGGACGCTGGCCAACGAAGACGCGTTTGCCTTACAGGGTTACCTCAATGCGATGAATCGCTCGCGGCGCAGCAGCGTTCGGCGCTGGTCCGGAGCGCTGGCAATGGCGGCGTGCCTGTTGTTGATGGTCAGCCTCGGTTCAGGCTGGCAGCCGATGCGCTGGGTGGATGATCTGGGCGCTGACTATGTGTCGGCACCGGGGGAAGTTCGCACCGTCACGCTGGCGGATCAATCCCAGGTCACGCTGGATGCCGACAGCGCCATCGCGGTGGATTTCAGTCGCGGTGAGCGTCACGTGCAGTTGCGTCGTGGCGCCGGTTTTTTCAGCGTGACGCACACCGGCGAGCCGTTTGTGGTTGAGGCTGAAAAGGGCCAGGCGCGGGTGCTGGGGACGCAGTTCGAAGTGCGTTTGCAACCTCACGGCGCGCAAGTGACGGTGTTGTCCGGCCGGGTCGGCGTGACGGCGGACAAGCATGCCGAGCAGCAGATTCTGACCGCCGGCCAGCAAGTGGCTTACGGCGACGGTACGGCGGAAAAACTGCATGCGGTGGACAGCGAAGCGCAGTTGGCGTGGCGTCAGGGTTGGCTCAATTACTACAAGGCGCCGCTGGCCGACGTGGTGCAGGATTTGCGGCGTTACTACCCAGGGCGGATTGTGCTGCTCAACGATGAGCTGGCGGCGCGGCGGGTCAGTGGCAGTTTTCCGAGCAAGAATCCGCAGGCGGTGTTGAGTTCGTTGCAGGGGGTGATGGGGTTTGAGCAGCAGGCTGTGGGGCATCTGATTATTTTGCGTTGAGGTAGCGGGCCTCTTCGCGGGCAAGCCTCGCTCCTACAGGTTTCACGATCCCTGTAGGAGCGAGGCTTGCCCGCGAAGGCGTCAAATCAAACACCCCATCACTCAAATAAAAATATTTTCAAAATGATGGTGAGGTAAACCCAAGCCCCATCCGTGTAGTGACTGAAACTGCGAGTCATTCGCATCCGTAGCGGTTCTACACAGGTCATGAGCAATGAAGTCCAGGGCAAAATCGGGTTCGGTCAAACAGTGGTTGGGTGCTTCGGCGCTGAGCATTTCGGCATTGGCATTGCTGCCATTGAGCGTGGCATTGGCCGCTGAAGCGGGCACGACGCAGCAGCGCACGCAGTTCAGCTTCGCGATGGCTGCCAAACCGCTGCCCCAGGCCCTGAGCGACTTCAGCCGGATCACCGGCATCAGCGTGGTCTACACCGATGAAGCGCCGTACGGCATGACCGCGCCAGCGGTCAGCGGGCAGATGAGCGCCGAACAGGCGATCCAGCGTTTGCTCAGCGGTTCGGGTTTGACCTTCCGTCGCACCGATGCGCACACCATGGCGCTGGAACCGCAGCCCACCGAAGGCGCCTTGAACCTCGGCGCCACCACCATCACTTCGGTGATGGATCAATCCATGAGCTACCAGCCACCGCCGACCAGTTCGGTGATGCGCTCCTCGGCCTTGCTCCAGGAAATCCCCCAGACCGTCAACGTCATCCCGGCCCAGGTCATTCGCGATCAGGCGCCGCGAAATCTGGATGATGCGCTGGCCAACGTCAGCGGCATCACCCAGGGCAACACGCTGGGCAGCACCCAGGATTCGGTGATGACCCGCGGCTTCGGCGACAACCGCAACGGCTCGATCATGCGCGACGGCATGCCGGTGGTGCAGGGCCGTGGCCTCAACGCCACGGTCGATCGGGTCGAAGTGCTCAAGGGCCCTGCCTCGTTGCTTTACGGTATCCAGGACCCGGGCGGCGTGGTCAACATGGTCAGCAAGAAACCTGAGCTGGAACAGTACAACGCGTTGACCGTGCGTGGCTCGACGTACGGCGACGGCAAAAACGGCAGCGGCGGCAGCTTCGACAGCACCGGCGCGCTCGGTGATTCCGGGTTGGCCTACCGCATGGTGCTCGACCACGAAGACGAAGATTACTGGCGCAACTTCGGCACCCACCGCGAGACGCTGGTGGCGCCGTCCCTGGCCTGGTTCGGTGAAAGCACCAAGCTGTTGTTCGCCTACGAACACCGTGAATTCCTCACCCCGTTCGACCGTGGCACGCTGATCGACCCACGCGACAACCATCCGCTGGACATCTCCCGCGAGCGTCGCCTGGACGAGCCGTTCAACAACATGGAAGGGCGCTCGGACCTCTATCACTTCGAGGCCGACCACGAGCTCAACGACAACTGGAAAGCGCACTTTGGCTACAGCTGGAACCGTGAAACCTACGACGCCAGCCAAGTGCGCGTTACCGCCATCGACACCAAGAAAGGCACGCTGACCCGCAGCATGGACGGCACGCAAAACGCGATCAGCACCGACCGCTTCACCACGGCCAGCCTCGAAGGCAAAGTGAATGCGCTGGGCATGCAACATGACCTGGTGTTCGGCGTCGATGACGAGTACCGCAAGATCTACCGAGAAGACCTGATCCGCCAGAAAAGCCTGACCACTTTCAGCTACCTCAACCCGGTCTATGGCCGTGAAGTCGCCGGCACCTCCGTCAGCCCGGCGGACAGCGCACAGACCGATCTGCTGCGCAGCGATTCGCTGTTTCTGCAGGACTCGATCCACCTCACCGACCAGTGGATTCTGGTGGCCGGCGGCCGTTTCCAGGAGTACGACCAGTACGCCGGCAAAGGCGTGCCGTTCAAGGCCAACACCGACAGCAACGGGCAAAAATGGGTGCCGCGTGCCGGCCTTGTCTACAAGTACACCGACGCGTTGTCGTTCTACGGCAGCTACACCGAATCGTTCAAACCGAACTCGACCATCGCCCCGTTGAGCGGCAGCAGCACCGTGCTCGACGGCAGCATCGCGCCGGAAGAAGCCAAGTCCTGGGAAGTCGGCGCCAAGCTGGATATTCCGGGGCGTGTGACGGGTAACGTCGCCCTGTTCGACATCAAGAAGCGCAACGTGCTGGTGGCCAATGCCGAAGGTCCGGTGACCCTTTACAGCGCCGCCGGCGAAGTGCGTTCCCGGGGGCTGGAAGTGGACCTGAGCGGTCAGCTCAGCGACCGCTGGAGCATGATCGGCAGCTATGCCTACACCGATGCCGAAGTCACCGAAGACCCGGACTACAAAGGCAAAAAACTGCAAAACGTGGCGAAGAACACCGGCTCGCTGTCGGCGGTCTATGACTTCGGCACCATTGTTGGTGGCGATCAATTGCGGGTCGGCGCGGGCGCGCGATATGTCGGTGAGCGGGCGGGTAACGCGGTGAACGATTTCGACCTGCCGAGCTACACCGTGGCCGATGCATTCGCCACCTACGACACCAAGGTCGAGGGGCAGAAGGTCAAGTTCCAGCTTAACGTGAAGAACCTGTTTGACCGCACTTACTACACCTCGGCGGCTAGCCGGTTCTTTGTGTCGATGGGGGATTCGCGGCAGGTTTCGTTGTCCAGCACTTTGGAGTTCTGATCACAGACCGCGTTATCGTTCTTCGCGGGCAAGCCTCGCTCCTACAGGAATCGTGTCGAGTCCAATTTTCGCAATCAACACACATCCCTGTAGGAGCGAGGCTTGCCCGCGAAGGCGGCTTCCGGGTCAGCGCAAAAACGCCTGCCGATACTCGCCAGGCGTCCCACCGAGAACCTGCCGAAACCGATTGGTGAAATGACTCGCACTGGCAAACCCGCACGCCAATGCAATCTCCCCCAACGGCTGCGATGTCGAACGCAACAACTCCCGCGCCCGACTCAGTCGCCTTGCCAACACATACTGATGTGGCGGCAAACCAAAGCTCTCCCGGAACATCCGCGCAAAGTGATACTCCGACAGCGCACACAACCCCGCTAACTGCCCGAGGCTGATGGCTTCGGCCAACTGATTGTCGATGAACTCGACCAGCTGCCGGCGCTGGTGCGCCGCCAATCCGCCCTTGAGCCGCAAGCCGTCGCGCATGCCGACCTGGCCGAGCAACACGTGGCTGAGCATTTCATGGGCCAGGCTGCTGGTGAGCAGGCGTTCGCCGGGTTCATTCCAGTTGAGCGTGAGCATCTGGCGAAAGCGCCGGGCTTGCTGCGGGTCGTCGAGAAAAGTCCCTTCGCGCAACTGCAATTCGCGAGGTTCGCGGTCCAGCAACGTGACGCAACCGAGGGCGAACTGTTCCGGGCTGAAATACAGATGGGCCAGACGAATGTCGCCATTGATCACCCAGCCTGACTGATGGTCGGCCGGCAGAATGCACAGTTTGTCCGGACCGCCCTTGGTGCCGGGCTGGTCGCGGCGAAAAGTGCCGGTGCCGCCCGCGATGTAACAGGACAACGTGTGATGGCTCGGCGCTTCGTAATCCTGGGCGTCGTGATGGTTGCTCCACAAGGCTGCAGCCATGCCGTCACCGAGCTCGGCGCTGTGCTCGAGGCGAGCATTGGGCGAGCGGTTGAGGGCTTGAAAGACTTGCAGGGAATCAAGTGTCCTGTCTCGCAAATACTGTTCCTTTGTGACGGTGTCTGTTGCCGTCATGCTGCGTTGCCGCTCCTCGCCATAGCGAGCTATGACTCGTCGCGGCGCCTTGCCTGACAGCAACAGCCCCTCGTCACAAAGGAACGTATTCGCGAGACAGGACACTCGTGCGGGCATGATCGTTTCTCCAACGCTTCGCATCCTACTCCGTAGACGTTGGCCTGCCAGCCTCCGGGCCGACAAAAGCGCAAGTTTATGCAAGTACGAAAAAGTTTGGCGCAGGACACTGGGCACCTATTGAGGAGCCTTCGCCATGAACCTTTCGCTGTATTTGCTGACCGTGCTGATCTGGGGCACCACCTGGATTGCCTTGAAATGGCAACTGGGCGTGGTGGCCATTCCGGTGTCGATCGTCTATCGCTTCGGCCTCGCCGCGCTGGTGCTGTTCGTGATGCTGTTGCTCAGCCGCAAGCTGCAAGTGATGAACCGTCGCGGACACCTGATCTGCCTGGCGCAGGGCCTGTGCCTGTTTTGCATCAACTTCATGTGCTTCCTGACGGCCAGCCAATGGATCCCCAGTGGCCTGGTAGCCGTGGTGTTTTCCACTGCCACGCTGTGGAATGCCCTGAATGCGCGGGTGTTCTTCGGCCAGAGAATCGCCCGCAACGTCCTGTTGGGTGGCGCGCTCGGTTTGTTCGGGCTGGGTTTGCTGTTCTGGCCGGAGCTGGCCGGCCACACCGCCAGCCCGGAAACCTTGCTGGGCCTGGGCCTGGCCTTGTTGGGCACGCTGTGCTTCTCGGCGGGCAACATGCTGTCCAGCCTGCAACAGAAGGCCGGGCTCAAGCCGCTGACAACCAATGCCTGGGGCATGGCCTATGGCGCGGCGATGCTGTCGGTGTGGTGCCTGGTCAAAGGCATTCCGTTCGAGATGGAATGGAATGCGCGTTACATCGGCTCGCTGCTGTACCTGGTCATTCCGGGTTCGGTGATCGGCTTCACCGCCTACCTGACGCTGGTCGGGCGCATGGGCCCGGAGCGCGCAGCCTATTGCACGGTGCTGTTCCCGGTGGTGGCGCTCAATGTCTCGGCGTTTGCCGAAGGCTACCAATGGACCGCACCGGCGCTGATGGGCCTGGTGTTGGTGATGCTGGGCAACGTGCTGGTGTTTCGCAAACCCAAGGCACCGATGGTGCAGGGGAGCGGCAAGCTGGCTTGAATATGTTGCGGATCGGGTGCGTGTGCACTCAGCGCTCGATCCGGATGGCCACATAGATCATTAACGGCATGATGAAATCAACGATATGTCGGGCCCAATCTTTATAGTTCCATTGTTGTGATTCATCCATGTTGAACCATTCGACACCCATAACCTGAAAACACACGTAGTAGATGAATACGGCAATCAGTAAGCCAATCAGTGCATATTTCTTTGCCTCGTGAAACTTTTTGGCGCTGGTGTTTATATTCTTGAATAGTTGGTAAGTGCCCATCATGCAAAAGGCTGTGAAGAGAACTTCGAGTGTAATGATCAGCCAGTAAATCCTGTGATGGGCCATGGGTGAGGTAATGGCGCGATAACTGTATTTCTCTGCCTCGCGGGTGGTGTCCATGCTGAGGATGTGGGCGATGTAATTGTAGTTGGTGGGGTAGTCGGTGAAGTTGCTAAACAACATTAAAAAACCAAAGAAGCTTATAAACAGCATCAGTGTGGCTTTGCTGATTCTAATTGTTTGATCGGTCGTCAAGTGGTTCAAAGTAATAGTTCTCCAGAACGGGTTCCCGTCAGGGCGGGTAAGTAAGGAGAGTCTATAGCGAAGTGTATTTGTTAAGGGCTGGACTAAATTACAAGTTGTGTATTTGTTGTCTTGTGACGTGTGAGGCTTAGTTGTAATCGGGCAGGCGCTTTAATCGCCTGCCCGTTTTTTTTCAGCCTTTCCAGACTTGCGGGTTCACCAGGTCCTGCGGTCGTTCACCCAACAAGGCGCTGCGCAGGTTGGCCAAGGCGCGATTGGCCATCGCTTCACGGGTTTCATGGGTGGCGGAGCCGATGTGCGGCAAAGTCACTGCGTTTTTCAGTTGGAACAGCGGCGATTCGGCCAGCGGTTCTTTCTCGTAGACATCCAGCCCGGCGCCACGGATCTGGTTGTTTTGCAGTGCTTCGATCAGCGCGGGCTCGTCCACCACCGGGCCGCGTGCGATGTTGATCAGAATCGCGTCCGACTTCATCAGCGCCAGTTCACGGCGGCTGATCAGGTGTTTGGTCTTTTCGCTGAGCGGCACCACCAGGCAAACGAAATCGGCTTCAGCCAGCAACTCATCGAGGCTACGGAACTGCGCACCGAGCTCTTGCTCAAGTGCCGTTTTGCGGCTGTTGCCACTGTAGATAATCGGCATGTTGAAACCGAGCCGACCGCGCCGGGCGATGGCGGCGCCGATGTTACCCATGCCGACGATGCCCAGGGTCTTGCCATAGACATCGGTGCCGAACAGCGGGGCGCCGACGGTGGCTTGCCATTGACCGGCCTTGGTCCAGGCATCGAGTTCGGCGACGCGGCGGGCGCTGCTCATGATCAGGGAGAAGGCCAGGTCGGCGGTGCTTTCGGTCAGCACATCCGGCGTGTTGGTCAGCATGATCCCGCGCTCGTTGAAGTACGCGACGTCGTAGTTGTCGTAGCCCACCGAGACGCTGGACACCACTTCCAGGCTGCTCGCGTTCTCCAGTTGTGCGCGACCGAGCTTGCGACCCACGCCAATCAAACCGTGGGCATGGGGCAGGGCCTCGTTGAATTGGGCGTTGATGTCGCCTTTTTTCGGGTCAGGCACGATGACGTCGAAATCCTGCTGGAGGCGTTCGATCATGGCGGGAGTGACGCGGCTGAAAGCGAGGACGGTCTTTTTCATGGGAGGCGGGCTCGTCGGGCGTGGAGAATGCCAAGCACGCTAACATTCTTCCGCGCTTTTGTGCGAGTGCCCGGATGGTTCGGATGCACGCATTTCCCCTGTTGGATGGGTGATGCGCAAAAGGCACTTCGTACGCAAATTTGTAGGAGCCGGCTTGCTGGCGATCCAGGCACCTCGGTCCGTCTGATGCACCGCGTTGCCTGGATCGCCGGCAAGCCGGCTCCTACAGATTGGGGGGGCCTAATCCTGCGGGTCGATGTTATCCAGCGCGCGGTTGACGGCCAGTTCGCCGAGCATTATGACTTGTTGAATGCCCAGCAGGGTGTTGCGGTGGGGGCCGTCGAGAAATCCGGCGAGGTCGCTGGCCATGACGCTGGCGGAGGCGAGGGATTCGCTGGCGTGGACCAAAAGGGTTTCGGTGTTGATGTCGGGGACGACGGTGAATAGATGGCTGGGGGTGTGGGGCGGGATCAAGGCTTTCAGGGTGAATGAGTTTTGGGGGGAGGTGATTTCCGCATCTGGCGGATTGGGTGAGGGCTTTTTCATGGCAACGATCCTTAGAGGCTAGGAGCTGCCACTTTTCGTTTTCCAGACAAAGGGTGGCAGCTGTACGCAAGCTGGAAAAACCGAGAAGGATCAAACCCGGCAGACCCGAAGGTCTCCCACGTACAGCCGCCATAACTCAACGTACAGCGCTGAAAAAGCGCCGCATTATGTCATGTGCGGTGATCCTGTTCTTCGGGTTTTCCAGGCCCGGTCGCTGATTTCTCAGCGACGCCCAAAGCCTACCCATCTCGCTTCCCACCCGACAACCGACAGAACGCGTCGGAAACAGCCTAGGACACCACGCTTTTTGTAGGAGCGAGCCTGCTCGCGATAGCGATCATTCATTCAACATGAATGTCGACCGACACAACGCTATCGCGAGGAGGAGTCAGCGGTTTGCTGCAGTCCCATGTCTGCATGGTGTAGAACGTTTAAACTATTGCAGTTTTAAACTGCTTTCCCCAATCTCTGGCAATATTTTCACGTACTCCATACCTTGACCATTCACGATGTTGCCCACAACTTGGCGCGAGTTGTGTTCGAAGGTGTAATTGAAGGCCGCCTCTAATGTGCCATTTTCTTTGTCAAAAGTGATGTCTACGTAACCTTCATCAGGTTTAGCTGGGTAAGGCTTACCGCTATTCCCGTTATTCGATATTTCTGAAAAAAGCGGGGGGGCGGCTTCACTGTTTGAGTTGAAAAAATGTCGTCCATTTACAATGTCTATCTGGAACGTTAAGGACATGTAGTTCCATTCGGTTGGAGAGATTGGGTGTTTGCCCATGAATATAACGTGTTTTTTGTCGGTTTCAAATTTGAAGGCCTCTCCTTCAAATTTTCCTAGCTCATTAAGGTCAGCGGTCATTTCTCCTGAGGTTGAGGTATTTTTTGGCAGATCTGCTTTGGAAATGCTCATTAGCGTATTCCTTTACATTAGGGTGGAAGTTGAAAATTCTCTGCCTGAAGTTCAACTGTCGTCTACTGTCATGATTTACAGGTTTTTAAGGATTCCTATATCTATTGGAAATATAAATATCGTTGAGTAGCCTTTTTTAATCCGGCCGAAATTAACAAGCTGCTTCAGAAATAAGAGCGACTTGCCCCGAAGGCGGGAGAGTCATGCATCGTTGATGTCGACTGAAGCTCCGCTATCGCGAGCTTGCTGGCGATCCAGGCACCTCGGTCCGTCTGATGCACCGCGTCGTATGGATCGCCAGCAAGCCGGCTCCTACAGATTTGGGGTGTCTAATCCTGCGGGTCGATGTTGTCCAGCGCGCGGTTGACGGCCAGTTCGCCGAGCATGATGACTTGTTGAATGCCCAGCAGGGTGTTGCGGTGGGGGCCGTCGAGAAATCCGGCGAGGTCGCTGGCCATGACGCTGGCGGAGGCGAGGGATTCGCTGGCGTGAACCAAAAGGGTTTCGGTGTTGATGTCGGGGACGACGGTGAATAGATGGCTGGGGGTGTGGGGCGGGATCAAGGCTTTCAGGGTGAATGAGTTTTGGGGGGAGGTGATATCCGCATCTGGCGGATTGGGTGACGGCTTTTTCATGGCGTATTCCTCTTGCTTGATGGAGCCGCCATTTTTCGTTTCCAGACGAAAGGGTGGCAGCTATGCGCGGGCTGGAAAACCGAGGCAAGAGCAAAACCCGGCAGACCCGAAGGTCTCCCACGCACAGCCGCCATAACAAGTGCTAACGGGCAAAAAAAGCGCCGTAGTATGTCATGAAGTCCGGCATCTATCTCTTGAACCTCGGGTTTCCAGGCCCGGTCGCTGATTTCTCAGCGACGCCCAAAGCCTAACCATCTCGCTTCCCACCCGACAACCGACAGAACGCGTCGGAAACATCCTAGGACACCACGCTTTTTGTAGGAGCGAGCCTGCTCGCGATAAACGTGAGAACACTGCGGGGTGTCAGGTTTACAGCGTTATCGTTCACGACCATCGCCGGCAAGCCGGTCTCGCTCCCACAATGAATGCCAATCGACAGACAGGGATCAGTTTGCCAATCTTGCCCCACCCAGGCTCCCGCTCAACTCATACGCCGCCAGTTCCGCCTGATGCGCCGCCAATATCTCCGGCAACGACCCGCGCAAATACTCGACCCAGGTTTTGATCTTCGCATCCAGATACTGCCGCGACGGATAGATCGCATACAGATTCAGTTCCTGCGAGCGGTAGTTCGGCATCACCCGCACCAGCGTGCCGTTGCGCAGCCCTTCGATCGCTGCATACACCGGCAACACGCCGACGCCCATGCCGCTGATGATCGCGGTTTTCATCGCATCGGCGGAGTTCACCAGAAACGGCGAGCTGTTGATGGTGACCATTTCCTGGCCTTCCGGGCCGTCGAAATTCCATTTCTCCAGCGGAATCACCGGGCTCACCAGGCGCAGGCACGCGTGGTTCAGCAAATCGCTGGGCTTGTGTGCGCAGCCGTTGGCTTTCACGTAGGCCGGGGAGGCGCAAACGATGCTGTAGGTGATGCCCAGGCGCTGGGAGACGAAGCCCGAGTCCGGCAGTTCGCTGGCAAGGACGATGGACACGTCGTAGCCCTCGTCGAGCAAGTCCGGCACACGGTTGGCCATGGTCAGGTCGAAGGTCACGTCGGGATGGGTCTTGCGGTAGCGGGCGATGGCGTCGATCACGAAGTGCTGACCGATGCCGGTCATGGTGTGCACCTTGAGTTGCCCGGCCGGGCGCGCGTGGGCATCGCTGGCCTCGGCTTCAGCCTCTTCGACGTACGCCAGGATCTGCTCGCAGCGCAACAGATAACGCTTGCCGGCCTCGGTCAGGGCGATGCGACGAGTGGTGCGGTTGAGCAGGCGGGTTTGCAGGTGGGCTTCCAGGTTGGAGACCGCGCGCGAGACGTTGGCCGTGGTGGTGTCGAGTTGCACGGCGGCGGCGGTGAAGCTGCCGGCCTCGGCCACGTAGCTGAAGGCGCGCATGTTTTGCAAAGTGTCCATGGGGTGCTCTCGGGTGCGATGGCAAATTGTGACACGAAGTTTCAGAGACTGAGACCCCGACCAAGGGATTATCGCGTTAACGGTAACAAAGATTCACAGGAATCCCAGCTTATCGCCATCAAACCCGCCCCCTAGAATTGCGCCGTTCCTTGTAGGAGCGAAGCTTGCTCGCGAAGAACGATAACGCGGTTTAACAGATGGACCGCGTTATCGTTCTTCGCGAGCAAGCTTCGCTCCTACGGGATCCAGTCCACTTTCTCAGGAAATCGCCGCAGTGCCGCGTCGCATCAGCAGAGCGCTTCAGACGCTCAGTGTTTTGGCTTTAACCCTGGCAATCAGCGGCTGCATCGGAACCGCAGGTATTGCCCCGCAGGGCAAGGCACTGGAGGCCAATTCACTGGCCACCGACGACGCCATCCAGAGCGCCGCGCAGGACGCTCACTGGCCCACCGCGCAATGGTGGCAGGCGTATGGCGACCCGCAACTGAACCGCTGGATCGACCTCGCCCTGCAAGGCAGCCCGACCATGGCCATGGCGGCGGCACGGGTGCGTCAGGCCAAATCCATGGCGGGCATCGCCGAGTCTGCCGAGTCGCTGCAGGTCAATGGCGGGTCCACCCTCAAGCGCCACAACTGGCCCACCGATCAGTTCTACGGGCCGGGTGAGCTGGCCAACGCGACGACGTGGGACAACAACGCCGCGCTGGGCTTCAGCTACGCCCTCGACCTCTGGGGCCGTGAAAGCAACGCCACCGAGCGCGCCGTCGACATGGCGCACATGAGCGCCGCCGAAGCGCGTCTGGCCCAGCTCGAACTGCAGAACAACATCGTGCGCGCCTACATCGAACTGTCGCTGCATTACGCGCAACGGGACATCGTCGCCGCGACCCTGCAACAACAGCAGCAAATTCTCGACCTCGCGCAGAAACGCCTGAGCGGCGGTATCGGCACCCACTTCGAAGTCAGCCAGGCCGAAACGCCGCTGCCGGAAACCCACCGCCAGCTCGATGCGCTCGACGAAGAAATCGCCCTCAGCCGCAATCAGCTTGCCGCACTCGCAGGCAAAGGCCCGGGCGACGGCGCGCAGTTGCAGCGACCGACGTTGGCATTGGGCACCGCGCTGAAACTGCCATCGTCGCTGCCGGCGCAATTGCTCGGCCAGCGTCCCGACGTGGTCGCCAGCCGCTGGCAAGTGGCGGCTCAGGCGCGGGGCATCGATGTGGCTCACGCGGGTTTCTACCCCAACGTCGATCTGGTCGGCAGCCTCGGCTACATGGCCACCGGCGGCGGTGCGCTGGAGTTTTTGACCGGCAAGAAACTCAACTACAGCGTCGGCCCGGCGATCTCGTTGCCGATCTTTGACGGTGGCCGGTTGCGCGCCGAGTTGGGGGAAGCCTCGGCCGGTTATGACATCGCCGTGGCCAAGTACAACCAGACGCTGGTCAATGCGCTGAAAAACATCTCCGACCAGTTGATCCGCCGCGAATCCATGGACAAGCAGCAAACCTTCGCCGCCGAATCCGTGGCCACCGCGCAGAAGACTTACGACATCGCGATGATCGCTTATCAACGCGGGCTCACCGATTACCTCAACGTGCTCAATGCCCAGACTTTGTTGTTCAAACAGCAGCAGGTTCAGCAACAGGTTCAGGCTGCGCGGCTCAGTGCGCACGCCGAGTTGGTGACGGCGCTCGGTGGTGGTCTCGGTGCGGGTAATGACGTGCCGAATGCTGAGAAAACCCAGCCCCCGAAAACCCCGGTTCTTTTGCGTTGAACACAAAACCTGTGGGAGTGAGCCTGCTCGCGATGAGGGAGTGTCAGTCGACATCGATGTTGAATGTCAGACCGCAATCGCCGGCAAGCCGGTCTCGCTCCCACAGGTTCTGCGTCTTGATCGAATTTCTATGAGCAGGATTTCATGACTCCCTTGCCCGCACCGCTGCGCTGGCTGTATTCCCTTGAATGGCGCCGGGGTTTTTTCGACTGGGCACGCAGCGACGGCGTGACCTGGGTCTACATTTTCAAGGTGTTGTTCGCCGCGTTCCTGACCCTGTGGCTGGCCATGCGTCTGGAATTGCCGCAACCGCGCACGGCAATGATCACCGTGTTCATTGTCATGCAGCCGCAAAGCGGCCAGGTGTTCGCCAAGAGTTTTTATCGCTTCCTTGGCACGCTGACCGGGTCGGCGGTGATGGTCGCGCTGATTGCCTTGTTCGCACAGAACACTGAGTTGTTCCTCGGTTCGCTGGCGATCTGGGTCGGCATCTGCTCGGCCGGTGCGGCGCGTTCTCGCAACTTCCGCGCCTACGGTTTTGTGCTGGCCGGGTACACCGCCGCGATGGTCGGCTTGCCGGCACTGGCGCACCCGGAGGGCGCGTTCATGGCGGCGGTCTGGCGCGTGCTGGAAATCTCGTTGGGGATTCTCTGCGCCACGCTGGTCAGCGCTGCGATCCTGCCGCAAACCGCCAGCGCGGCGATGCGCAACGCTTTGTATCAGCGCTTCGGTGTGTTCGCTTTGTTCGTCACCGATGGCTTGCGCGGTCGCAGCAAACGGGACGCTTTTGAAGCGAGCAACGTGCGCTTCATCGCCGAGGCGGTCGGCCTGGAAGGGCTGCGCAGCGTCACCGTGTTCGAAGACCCGCACATGCGTCGGCGCAACGGTCGGCTCAGTCGCTTGAACAGCGAGTTCATGGGCGTCACCACGCGGTTCAATGCCCTGCACCAACTGCTCGAACGCTTGCGCAGCAGTGGCGCCGATCATGTGGTCGCGGCAATCAAGCCGGGCTTGCAGGACCTCGCGGAAGTGCTCGACGGTTTCAGTGGTCGCGCGTTGACCAGCCCTGACGCCGCACGTTTGGTGATTGCGCTGAGCGCCTACAAGGAAGCGCTGCCGGCGCGTGTCCGCAGCCTGCGCGCGACGTTTCAGGAGAGCGAGCCAAGCGACGCCGAGCAGCTCGATTTTCATACCGCGTATGAGCTGCTTTATCGCTTCGTCGACGACCTGCACGGTTATGCACAGACCCACGCGTCCCTGGCCGATCACAGTCATGAACGGGAGCAGTGGGACGAGCCTTTCACCCCGCAAACCAACTGGATGGCGTCCGCCGCTTCGGGGATTCGCGCGGCGTTTATTCTGGTGGTGCTGGGCAGTTACTGGGTCGCCACCGCGTGGCCGAGCGGGGCGATGATGACCCTGATTGCCGCCGCCACCGTGGGCCTTTCGGCGGCCACGCCGAACCCGAAACGCATGGCGTTCCAGATGGCCTGCGGCACATTCCTGGGGGCGCTGATCGGCTTCGTCGAGATGTTTTTCATCTTCCCGTGGATCGATGGTTTTCCGTTGCTGTGCGTGATGCTCGCGCCGGTGATCGTGCTCGGTTCGTTCCTGACCTCGCGCCCGAAATACGCCGGTGTCGGCCTCGGTTTGCTGATCTTCTTCAGCACCGGTTCGGTGCCGGACAACCTCACCATCTACAACCCTTACACCTTCATCAACGACTACATCGCCATGGTGCTCGGCATGCTGGTGTGCGCCGCCGCCGGCGCAATCATCCTGCCGCCGAACAGTCGCTGGTTATGGCGCCGGTTGGAGCAGGATCTGCGCGGGCAAGTGGTGTATGCGATCAGCGGCAAACTGAAGGGCCTGGCGTCGAGTTTCGAAAGCCGCACGCGGGACTTGCTGCACCAGGCTTATGGCCTCGCCGCCGGTCAGCCGCAGGTGCAACGGGACTTGCTGCGCTGGATGTTCGTGGTGCTGGAAGTCGGTCACGCGATCATCGAGTTGCGCAAGGAGCAGGCGATTCTGCCGGTGCATCCGGCGTACGCCGAATCGCAGCCGTGGCGCCAGGCCATCCGAGTGATGGGCCGTTCGCTGGTGCGGCTGTTTCTGCAACCGGGCCAGAGCAATCTGCAGCGCTGCCTGATCGCGGTGGACCATGCGATCAGCCGTGTGCAAGCCACCGACGAGCCCTTCGCGCCGCACTTCGACACCTCGGCGTTGCGCCGGGTGAAGAGCTACCTGCATTTCATCCGCACCTCATTACTCGACCCGCAATCACCGCTTGCCGCCTACGCAATGACCACGCCCCAAGGACTTGAACATGCCTCGTGAAATCGCCTTCCACGGCGTGTACATGCCGACCATGACGCTGATGTTTTTCATCGCCGCGGTGCTGGCCTGGGCGCTGGACCGGTTTCTGTCCGGGTTCGATCTGTACCGTTTTTTCTGGCACCCGGCGCTGCTGCGCCTGAGTTTGTTTACCTGTCTGTTTGGTGCTTTGGCGCTGACTGTCTACCACTGACTCTCTATCTCTGAAGAAGGCTCTGATGAAAAAGCTTTTCAGCCTGCTCGCCACTCTGCTGGTGCTGGCCCTCGCGCTGTGGATTGGCCGAACCCTGTGGGTGCATTACATGAACACACCGTGGACCCGCGACGGCCGGGTGCGCGCCGACATCATCAACGTTGCCGCCGACGTCACCGGTGAAGTGGTGGAAGTGCCGGTGCGCGACAACCAACAGGTGAAGAAGGGCGATCTGCTGATGCGCATCGACCCCGAGCACTACCGCATCGCGGTCAAACAGGCGCAGGCACTGGTGGCTTCTCGCAAGTCGACCTGGGAAATGCGCAAGGTCAACGCCCATCGCCGCGCCGACATGGATGCCCTGGTGATCTCCAAAGAAAACCGCGACGACGCCAGCAATATCGCAGACTCGGCCCTCGCCGATTACCAACACGCGCAAGCGCAACTGGAAGCCGCCGAACTGAACCTCAAACGCACCGAGGTGCGCGCGGCGGTGGACGGTTACGTGACCAACCTCAACGTGCATCCCGGCGACTACGCACGCATCGGCGAAGCGAAAATGGCCGTGGTCGATATGAACTCGTTCTGGGTCTACGGCTTCTTCGAAGAAACCAAACTGCCGCACGTGCGGGTGGGCGATAAGGCCGACATGCAACTGATGAGCGGCGAAGTGCTCAAGGGGCATGTGGAGAGTATTTCTCGCGGGATCTACGACCGCGATAATCCGGAAAGCCGCGAGCTGATTGCGGACGTGAACCCGACGTTCAACTGGGTACGCCTGGCACAGCGGGTGCCGGTGCGGATTCACATTGATGAAGTGCCGGAAGGGGTGTTGTTGGCGGCGGGGATTACGTGCACGGTGGTGGTTAACCAATAGTTAGACCGAGTTGCCTGCATCGCCAGCAAGCCGGCTCCTACAAATAGGTGTCGTACACACATTTTTGTGTTCGGCGCAAACCTGTAGGAGCCGGCTTGCTGGCGATTCAGGCGCCTCGGTCTTACAGGTCACTCCTTGCAGAAAGTCTCATGCAAATGCCGCCAAACCACCTTTCCACCGGCCTGCTTCTCAAACACCACCGTCGAACGCCGGTCCGTCTGCTGGCCGGTCGCATCGGTCTGCTGCTCGCGATAACTCACGGTCGCGCCGTTGTCGGACAGCGCAATGCCACGCAACTCGCTGAGCTCAATCCTGAACCCGAGCTTCTTCCCGCCCGCCATCCGGAACAACTCGCCAAGCGCGTCGAAATCCAGCACGCGGCCCAACGGCGAGACCATGGAAAACTGCGGTGAAAAACGGGCGAGCAATTGTTCAAGTTCGGTGACGTTTCGTTCTTCGGCCAGCCATTGCTCGATGGCGACATGGGCCTGGATCACTTCGTCAAAGTATTCGGTGTAGTCGGTCATGTTACTTCCTGAAAATTTTGCAGAGTCTGATCTGACGCTTTCGCGGGCAAGCCTCGCTCCTACAAGGCTCGCGCAAAACCTGTAGGAGCGAGGCTCGCCCGCGAAGAACGATAACGCGGTCTCAAAGCTGCCCACTCAACCCGAACCGCTTCATCAACCCCGACTCCAGCAACCCTTTGGGCAGCAACCCGGCCAACAACGGCAACGCCCGGCTGCCATTGCCCAAACGAATCAGGCGCGGCGGTTTGTCCTGCTGCACAGCCTTGAGCAAACCGGCGGCAAACTCACTGGCCGGCGTCGGGTTGTCCTGGGACGCCTTGGCCCGTGCACGAATGCCTTCGCGCAGCGGAAACCACGGTGACTGTTCGCTGATCAACTGCTCCGCCTCTGCCCCGGCATTCTTGGCAAAACTGGACGCGATGGCGCCCGGTTGCACCTCCATCACTCGCACACCGAACGGCGCCAGTTCCATGCGCAACGCATCGCTCAAGGCATGCACTGCGGCTTTCGAGGCGCAGTAAGCACCGGCAAACGGCGTGACCAGGACCCCGGAAACGCTGCCGATATTCACCACTATCCCTTTGGCCCGGCGCAGCACCGGGAAGAGCGCGCGCGTCACACCGACAATCGCAAATACATTGGTTTCGAACTGCCGCTGCATGGCCGGCACACCGCCGTCCAGCAGCGGCCCCATGGCGCCATAACCGGCGTTGTTGATCAGCACATCGAGGCCGCCATGTAGCTGGTTGATCTGCCCGGCCAACGCTTCAAGTGCCACGCCATCGTTGACGTTCAGCTGCACGGCGGTGAAACCGGCCGCCGTCAACGCGGCAACGTCTTCAGCCTTGCGGGCGCTGGCCCAGACTTTATAACCGGCACCTTTAAAGGCATCCGCCAGAGCGCGGCCAATGCCGCTGGAACAACCGGTAATCAACGCAACGGGCATGGCGCGGTCCTTGTGCAAAGGGAAGAGTGGGGATCAGTCGGAGAAACTACCCTGCAAACGCTCGGCGCGAAACTCCAGGGTTTGCGGGCGATAACCGGGACGCAGCGGCGGCATGGGCAGGCAATCTTCCCAGTTCGCCCCGGCTTGCAGTTCGCCTGGGCCGCGATAACGCGGTGCGGCGTATTGATTGTCGGCGAGGTTGACCGTATCGCCCGGCGCGTAGGCTGCGACGCGCCAGCGCAGTTCGGTCAGCGGCACGTCGTTGCCGTTGTTCATCTTCAATAGCAAAGGGCGATCCGCCGGGCAGTGTTCCGGCGCGTAAGTGATGCGTAACTCAAGGCGCGCCAATTGCTTGACCTCGCGATTGTCCAGCCAGACCACCCAGGTGGCCACCAGCCCCAGTCCGATGGCGGCCGCCACCGAAACGGGCAGGGCCTTGGACGGGTAGCGCAGCAACAGGATCAGCCAGGTGATGACCAACAGGACGCCGATGAACATGTCGCACAACCTCGCAGGAGAGAGGCTCATCCTACCTAAGGGCGGGTGTGCTTGGCGATGGGCGTGGTGAGGGCGACCGTTTGTCGAGCCTGTAATTTGTGACAGTAGCCATGCATGGGTTTTCAGCATTAGCTGGTGCAAATCGACATGAAGACGCCTGATGCAGCCTCAGCTGGCTTTCCTGCACCGCGACACGCCAAGCATGACGGTCGTTGAACCGCGGGGGCTGGCCGTGCGTTCGGTGGATTATTACCGTGCCGCGCAGGGTGAAGTCGCCGAAGCTCGGGTCAACCGCACGGTTCATGACCCCGCTGGGCGGGCGATTGCGCAGTGGGATCCGCGGTTGTTCCTGGAGACTTCTGCACCGGCCAACCTCAGCAGCATCCTGTCACTGTCCGACACTGCGTTGAGTACCGTCAATGTCGATGCCGGCTTGAGCGTGAGTCTTTTCGGCGAGGCGGATCAACCGGTTCAATCCTGGGATGGCCGGGGTTCGCAACGCTGGATGCACTATGACAATCGACTGCGCCTGACCGCGCTGTTCGAGCAAACCGCGGGGGGCGAAGCGGTTTGCGCAGAGCGTCTGACTTATGCCGCGAACGATCCCGTTTCCGTCGATCACAACCAGTGCGGCCAATTGATCCGGCATGACGACCGGGCAGGCACGCAGCTGTTCCCGACGTTTGGATTGACCGGCGGGTTGCTTGAGCAGACTCGACGCTTTCTACATGCGTTGGCATCCCCCGATTGGCCCGAGTCCGTGGACGAGCGCGATACCTGGCTGGAACCGGGATCTGGCGCGACCACTCGCTCGCGCTTCAACCCACTGGGCGAGGCTGTTGAACAGACCGACGCCCAAGGCAACCGTCAGCTTTTCAGCCACACCGTCGCCGGCCAGTTGCGCGAGGTGCGACTGCAACTGCGCAGCGACACCACGCCAAAAACACTGGTCAGCGCCATCCAGTACAACGCCCATGGCCAGACCGAACGGGAAGTGGCGGGCAACGGCGTGATCACCACGCTCGAATACGCCCCGGAAGACGCTCGCCTGATTCGCTTGCACGCCAGGCGCGGCAACGACGTCCTGCAAGATTCCCATTATGAATACGACCCGACGGGCAACGTGCTGCGCATCGAAGACGACGCCGTACCGACTCGTTACTTCGCCAACCAGCGTATCGACCCGGTCTACCGATTTGTCTATGACAGCCTCAATCAGTTGATCCGTGCGACGGGCTGGGAGGCCGGCAGCGCGAACAGAGGCCCACAGTTTTCAGCCTTCGACGATCCCGCGCCACGGGGCAATTACTGGCAGAGCTATCACTACGATCGGGGCGGCAACTTGTTGGAACTTATCCACGAGGGGCCGCAAGACCATGGACATCGTCTGGTCGCCGCGCCCTTCAGCAACCGTTGCCTGCCAGTGGTCGAGGGCGTGGAACCCGGCGAAGAGGATTTTCGCCGGGGCTTCGACGCCAACGGCAATCTGCTGACGTTGCAACCGGGACAAACCTTGAGCTGGGACCTGCGTAACCAGTTGTGTGAAGTGCGGCCGGTAAAACGAAACGGCGCCCAGAACGACAGTGAGGGTTACAGCTACGGAGCCGACGGCATGCGCGTGCGCAAAGTCCGCTCGACGCAGACCAATGCCCGTACGGTTTTGGTTGAAGTGCGTTATTTGCCAGGCCTGGAAATGCGTACCCACAGCGGCACCGGCGAAGTGCTGCATGTGATCAACGTCCAGGCCGGGCGCAGCAGCGTGCGGGTGCTGCACTGGGAAACGGCGCCGCCAAAGGACAGTGCCAATGATCAATACCGGTTCTGCCTGAATGATCATTTGGGGTCCTGCACCCTGGAACTCGACAGCGATGGCGAAGTGATCAGCCAGGAGCGTTATCACCCGTTCGGGACTACCGCCTGGTTTGCCGGGAGGGGGGAGGTTGAGGCGAGTCGTAAAACGGTTCGGTATTCGGGGAAAGAGCGGGATGCGACGGGGCTTTATTATTATGGGTTGCGGTATTACGTGGCGTGGTTGCAGCGGTGGTTGAATCCGGATCCGGCGGGAATTATCGATGGGCTTAATCAATTTTGTTTTGTCGGAAACAATCCGTTGAACTTCATTGATCATTCCGGACTAACCCGACGTCGCGCGGACCAGGCCTATTTCGATATGCAACAAGAGGAGGGGCATTGGGAGCAGTGGTTGGAGAAGCAGGGAGGGCGAGTTTTGAAGTTGGGGGGCATAGAAATGATGCAAGAAATCAGTGGGGATAATTTGATGAGTGCTAGAAAGGACGTCTTGACGCCTAACGAGAGTGAGTTCCTTGAAAATTTTGTTGAAGCGGGTAAGAAGAGCTACATAGTTCACTTTGCGGGAAGCGAAATCCCTCAGGATAAAAGAGGCAATATTGTATTGAGGTCGCGTAAAAGCTTGCAAAAAAAAGGAATTAAATTTAATACTGGTAACAGTAAGCCGGGTGATATAGATGACGTTGGAAGTTTTGATTTTGTTCACTTTTCACTCAATCTTGTTCCTCTTGCAAAGCTCGAAAGCAGGTTTGGAAAGCATCGATATCAAATGGCACTAGTCGATGCAAATAAATCACCCTACGTTAAATATGCTCATGTGCAGTTGAACGACACTCTTTATTTTGCTAAGCGTCAGACTAAACGTTATCCAGACTATCTTTCTGAAGCTGACGTTGAATTACTTAAAAAACAAGTGGTGGCCAAAGATCCTACCGAATTGATATCTAGTCCGGAACATGCTATCGAATTGCTGGGGCGTAGAATCATTCGCGACGTGAGGCTGCTAAGTTCTGCTGCTCAGGAGAAAATCATGTCTTTAAGGGAAGGGCGTGAACTGGATGAAGTTCTTAATACATTTTATAGGCCGCAATTTGCTGTTCCCAAAAAAATAGTTATGAATAAAACAGATTTCGAACATAAAAATATGGGTGAGTGAGCTGGGGTTTTGGCCAACTTACGCAAGTGGGGAGACGATTCTGTCGCAATGAAAATCGACTTTTTATCGCACCGACAGTCGTGACTGTAGCTTTTTTATTAGCCATATATGGATTTGAGCATTTGCTGATCGTCATTCTTCGAGATGAATTGTCATGGAAACTCAAGTAACGGCCATGCACCGCCATACCCCAAAGTTGATTGCCATCGATCCGCGTGGTCTGGCCTTACGCTCAGTGGATTATTACCGTGCCGCGGAGGAGGCGGTCGCCGAAGCTCAGGTCAATCGCACGGTTCATGACCCCGCTGGGCGGGCGATTGCGCAGTGGGATTCGCGGTTGTTCCAGATGGCTTCGGCACCGGCCAATCTGGTTACGATTCATGGCCTCTCCGGCACGGCCTTGTGCACCCTCAGTGTCGATGCGGGCTTGCGCGTGAATCTTTTCGGCGAGGCAGATCAACCGGTTCAATCCTGGGACGGCCGGGGTTCACAACGTTGGATGCACTACGACAATCAACTGCGATTGACCGCGCTGTTCGAGCAAACGGCGGAGGGCGAAGCGATTTGCGCAGAGCGTCTGACTTATGCCGCGAACGATTTGGCGTTTGCCGACCACAACCAGTGCGGCCAACTGATCAACCACGCAGACCTTGCCGGTGCTCTGCAGCTCAACGACTACGGATTGACCGGCACGCTACTCGAGCAACAGCGGCGTCTCGATGACATCGCGCAGTCTTTTTCAACGCACTCACGCTTCAACCCACCGGGTGACCTGCTGTCCCGAACCGATGCCCAAGGCAACGAACAACGCTTCAGCCAGACCGTGGACGGTCAGTTGCGCGCCGTGGATTTACGTCTGAGCCACACGACCCAGCGCCTGCCGATGGTCAGCGCCATCACCTACAACGCCCACGGCCAGGTCGAAAGGGAAGTCGCCGGCAATGGCGTGATCACCACCCTCAAATACGCCGCCGAGGATGGGCGTCTGCAACGGCTGCTGTCCCGGCTCGGTCAGAACCAGCCGTTGCAGGATCTGCGTTACAGCTACGACCTGGTCGGCAATGTGCGAAGCATCGAAGACGCCGCGCTGCCGATCCGCTACTTCGCCAATCAGCGTATCGAACCGGTCAGCCATTTTTGGTACGACACGCTTTACCGATTGATCACGGCCACAGGCTGGGAGGCCGGCTCGGTCAAACACGGTCCGTCGTCGGCAATGACGGCGGACCCCGCCATGCCCGGCAATTACCGCCAGACCTACCGTTATGACGCTGGCAACAACCTGCTCGAACTGACCCACGTCGGCCCGCAAAACCCCGGCCATCGTCTGGTCGCCGATGCTCACAGCAACCGCTGCCTACCGGTGCGCGAGGGTATCGAGCCGACTGAACAAGACTTCCGTGACAGTTTCGACGCCAATGGCAACCTGCTGAAGCTGCAACCGGGGCAAACGTTGCGCTGGGACGCGCGCAATCAATTGTGCGAAGTCCGCCCGGTGGCGCGTGATACCGAAAACGACAGCGAGCATTACATTTACGGAGCCGACGGCCTGCGCGTGCGCAAAGTCCGCTCGCTGCAAACCAATGCCCAAACGAACATCATCGAAACCCTGTATTTGCCCGGTCTGGAAACTCGCACCCACAGCGGCACCGGCGAAGTGCTGCATGTCATCGACGTAACGACCGGGCGTGGCAGCGTGCGGGTGCTGCACTGGGAGGCGGGAAGACCGAACGAGATCAGCAACGACCAGCAGCGCTACAGCCTGACGGACCATCTGGGGTCGAGCACGCTGGAGCTGGATCAGGACACCAACGTCATCACCCAGGAAAGGTATTACCCGTTTGGCGGCACGGCGTGGAGTAACGGTGAGGCGGTGCAGGTCAGCTACAAAACGGTGCGGTATTCGGGCAAGGAACGGGACGCGACGGGGCTTTATTACTATGGCTTCAGGTATTACGTGCCTTGGTTGCAGCGTTGGTTGAATCCAGATCCGGCGGGCGCGGTTGATGGATTGAATTTCTATGCCATGGTTCGAAACAATCCAATGGTGTTGCGAGACTACAACGGTTTGGCAGGTGACGAATTATCCAAAGCATCTTTCCATGAGCTTGACCTTTCAACCCAAGGCTGGAAACAGCACTTGCTTGAAACTCAACTGTTGAATTTCCTGTTGCAGCGCCATGACAAGACGAAGGGAGGCTACGAAGAAACCTATGACTATCGCGTTTTTGAAGTGGGCGATCCGGAGTACGCCTTGACTGGACAGGAAATCGTTGAGGCATTGGAGGGCTACCGCAAGACGTACCTGGACTTGGCGAATCGTGCATCCACTGCTGGAAAGTCGGAGTTGGAACTGTCGATGATAGAGCTTTCAAATCAAGCAGGGCGGATGCGTGATGTCGCTAAGGGCATTGATGGATCAACTGCTTCGGCAGCGGCGAACAAGCCTCGCTTCTTTGCATTGATGAAAGCAAAGCCGGAAAACGGAAAGCGAGAAATCCTGGCCATTCAGAAAATATCGATAAGTCAGCGTACCGCTGGTGAAGACAGGGCGTTTGTCAGTGGCGTTATTCAGAACCCACTCATTCGACCCGAGGTGAGGGGCGGTTTTAGCGATCTGCCTGGAAGAGAGTCGATACCTGTACTGAGGCGGGTGCGAACCTTCGTCACGGTTCGGAGTTTGAACGAGGTGGGCAAAAGCACAAACATGAAATATGTGCTGTTTGGCTCCTCAACCCAAAGAGATTCGGACGTGGCGCAAAGGATCAAGGCAAAGCCTATCAACAGGCCTCTTTTGAGGTTAAACCTGAACCCTTGATGATTTTCATAAAAAAGCCCCCACCCAACCCACTGCGGATAGGGAACGCAGTGACCTGGACGGGGGCTTCTTTTTACCGATGACTTACTGCGCGATGGTTTTCACCGAAACCCCACGCTCAATCGGCGTAGACCGACCATAGATATCTTCAAACCGCTCGATATCGTCCTCACCCAGATAGCTGCCCGATTGCACTTCAATAATCTCAAGTGGAATCTTGCCCGGGTTGCGCAAACGGTGAACCGAAGCGATCGGAATGTAGGTCGACTGGTTCTCGCACAGCAGGAACACGTTCTCGTCGCAGGTCACTTCAGCGGTGCCGCTGACCACGATCCAGTGTTCAGCGCGGTGGTGGTGCATTTGCAGTGACAGGCACGCGCCCGGTTTGACCGAGATGTGCTTGACCTGGAAGCGACCGCCCATGTCCACCGAGTCGTAGGAGCCCCACGGACGATAGACTTCGCAGTGGTTCTGGGTTTCGCTGCGGCCCTGTTCGTTGAGGGTGTTGACCATCTGTTTCACGCCTTGGACCGAGTCCTTGTGCGCGATCATCATGGCGTCCTTGGTTTCGACGACCACGATGTTTTCCAGGCCGATCACCGACACCAGTTTGCCGTTGCCGTGGATCATGCAGTTTTTGCTGTCCTGAATGACCACGTCGCCTTTGGTGACGTTACCGTTGGCGTCTTTCTCGTTCACTTCCCACAGCGACGACCAGCAACCGACATCGCTCCAGCCGGCAGTCAGCGGTACGACGCAGGCGCGCTGGGTTTTTTCCATGACCGAGTAATCGATGGAATTGTCCGGGCAGCAGGCGAAGGTGGCTTCGTCGATGGTGACGGTGTCGGCATCCTGTTGGCTGCGTTCCAGGGTCAGCAGGCAGGTGTCGTAGATGTCCGGATCGTGCTTTTTCAGCTCTTCCAGGAAGCGGCTGGCGCGGAACAGGAACATGCCGCTGTTCCAGAAGTAGCCGCCGGACTGGACGAACTCGGTGGCGCGTTTCACGTCCGGTTTTTCAACGAAGTGCGAGACGCGGCTGACGCCTTCCGGCAGCAACGAGTCGTTGGTCGACTTGATGTAGCCGTAGCCGGTTTCCGGTTTGGTGGCCGGGACGCCGAACAGCACCATTTCGCCGTTTTCGGCGGCGACGGTGGCCAGGGCCAGGGCGCGTTGCAGGGCTTTCTGGTCTTCCAGTACGTGGTCGGCTGGCAGCACCAGCATCAGTTCGTCGCGACCTTCGTTGACCAGCATCATCGCGGTCAGGGCCACGGCCGGCGCGGTGTTGCGGCCGAACGGTTCCATCAGGATGCGCTGGGTTTCCAGCTTACGGTTGCTCAGTTGCTCGTTGACGATGAAGCGGTGGTCTTTGTTGCAGACCACGATCGGGGTGTCCATGCCTTCGAACACCAGGCGTTCCAGGGTTTGCTGGAACAGCGTGTGTTCGCCGGTCAGGGCGAGGAATTGTTTAGGAAACTGCTTACGGGAAAGCGGCCAAAGACGTGAGCCACTACCACCTGACAAGATCACCGGAATCATGTTGTTACTCCTTGAAAATCGTATGGGTCAGAGCTACTGCGTTCTGTCGTTTCACTCTTGTTTTTGTTTCGTGTCCCGATTGACATCTCGGTCCCTTGTAGGAGCATGGCTTGCCAGCGAAGGCGGTCTCGAGGGCCTCTTCGCCGGCAAGCCGTGCTCCTACAGGGCACGGGTCAACCGGGTAAATTTGTTAGCGCGTCGAAACCGGGCGTTTTACCCAGACTGGCGACAGGCTGCTGCCGTTGCCGGTGACGTACAGCACCGCCGCTTCACCGCGTTCCAGGGCAACCGGTTTCACGTCGCCCACTTTTGTGGCGCCATCGTATAGCGCCAGGCTGACTTTGACCGGGTTGATTTCACGCTCGCCACGGCCCTTGGCGGCCACGGACGGGACCACTTCGGTCTTGCCGTCGGCGGTTTTCAGGGTCAGGGCCTTGTCGCTCAGGTTCTGTACGCGAACCAGGGATTTCTGCTTGTTCTTGAACGGCGGCTCTTCGATCAGTTGTGGCGCGCCGCTGGCGTTGTTGACCAGGGTGTAATAGTGATCGCCGGCCAGTTTCACCGGCAGGGTCTGGCTGCCGACCTTGGCGCTGTAGTCGCCGCCCGGCATGAAGCTGAAGTCAGTGCTGGACAGCGGCGCGACGTCGCTCAGGCTGGTGCTGCCGACGGTGGCGCTGACTTCAGCGTTACCGGCGTTATAGACCCGTACGAAGCTCGAGCCTTTAGGCGCGGTCGGACCGTAGAGGGCCGAGTCACCGGCGGCGAAGGCGTTCATGGACAGCACGCTGAAGGTTGCGGCCAGAGCAAAGGTCTTGGCGAGACGGCGAGGAGTAGTAGTGAAAGTCATGGTGTACCTCTCTTTCAGTTTTGCGCCCGGTCGGGCGTCTCGGATTTAGTGTTTACGGCTACGTTTTGTTGGCGGGCGCCGGCTTCTTTGAGCGCTGCGACCCACTGCGGGTCGGCGTCGCCGATTTCGTTGTTTACAGGCAGATAACGTTCAGGAAACTCCCAGATCAGCACCTGTGGCGGGCTGTTCTTGAAGGCATCGCTTTTCAGGTAGCTGAGCATCGGCAGAATCGGGCCGTGGCCGTCTTCGGCGTAATTGACCACGTCGCTGTTCAGCGCTTCTTTCAGCGCGCCGACGAAGTTCCAGTTCGGGTTGGCGCTGTAGCTGGTGCCGATCAGGGCCACCGGCACTTCGGTGTTGGCGAACAGCGCGTCATCACCGCCAGCCTGATCGTCGGCCACCACGGTGTTGCGCTTCTGCAGCGGCTCGGTCGCCGGCATCAGGTTTTCGAACAGTGGGTCAAGCGGCAGGAACAAACGCAGGTCACCCTTGTGGGTCACTTTCTCTGCCGGCTCGGTGACGAAGCGTTGAGGCTCGCCGCTGAGCGGGGTTTTCTCGGCAATGGTTTTGGCCAGGGTCTGGGCGGCGATTTGCGCGCCTTCCGGGGTCCAGTGGGTGTCGGTGCGCAGGAACACTTGCTGACCGTCGAGCTTGGCCTTCAGCAGGGGGCCGTACAGGTCGGGTGCGAGGATCTTGTTGGCCGCCAGACGAGCGTGGAAGTCCTCATAAAGATTGGCGTGAATGCTCGAAGGCTTAACTTCGCCCAGGTGTTCCGGATACAGGCGAGTCTTGGCCGGCACGATCGCCATCACCAGTTTCACGCCTTTCTCTTTCAGTTCCTGGCGCACGCCTTCGACCAGCGCGTAGTTGCCTTGCAGGTTCAACTCTTCGTTGACGATCGGGTTGAATTCTTCATCGCTGTACAACCACTGATCGCGACCGAGCACGACGCCCGGACGACCTTCGTTGAACAGTTTGAAATCCAGCGCGGCCCAGAGGTTGGTGCCCAGGCGCTTGATCGGGAACTCGTCGTCGTAGTGCGTTTCGACAGCCTTGGCCCAGCGGCCATTGAGCACCGTCGCATCGGCGTTGGTGCTGAAGCCGAAGAAGCTGCGCGTCGACCACAGGCCCAGGACCAGCAGGGTCACCAGGAACAGGGCGATGTAGAAGATGCGTAATGAGCGGGTCATGGTCAGATCCCTCAGAACTGGAAGTAAAGGAACGGCGAGAAGCTTTGCGCCGAGAGTTTGAAAATCGAGGCAATGAACAGCACCAGTACCAGCGTGCGCATCACGTAACGCGACCAGTCCGCCGTCCAGTAAGCCGGCTGCACGGTGGCTTCAACGCCAACGGTGTAGCCCGGTTGGTGGATGCTGGCCGGGTTGTCGCCCGGTACGGCTTTGATCATTCCTGGTGTCGCACCGGCAGGGCCATCGGCCTCGACGTTGACCGCAGGTTTGGTCTTGACCGGTGGCTGGTTGCTGTAGAAATCACGAATGCCGAAGAACGCCAGGGTTGCGTACGCCACCACCAGAGTCGCCACTTGCAGACCGGTGAGGTTGGCCTCGTTGAGTTCCGACAGCGACCACTCGCCGAAGCTGAACATCGCGCCGTACATGCGGCCGGCGACGTGCAGGTTTTCGGCGCGGAAGATCACCCAGCCCATCACTACCAGCAGGAAGGTCAGCGCCCAGCGGATCGGGTTGATGCTGCGCGGCGAAGTGTTCAGGCCCAGGGCTTTTTCAATTGCCAGCCACATGCCGTGCCACGCACCCCACACGATGTAGGTGATGTTCGCGCCGTGCCACAGACCACCCAGCAGCATGGTCAGGAACAGGTTGCGATAGGTCATCAGCGTGCCTTTGCGGTTACCGCCCAGCGTGATGTACAGGTAGTCACGCAGCCAGGTGGACAGGCTGATGTGCCAGCGACGCCAGAACTCGGTGATCGACTGGCTGATGTACGGCTGCTTGAAGTTTTCCATGAAGCGGAAACCCATCATCAAGCCCAGGCCGATGGCCATGTCGCTGTAACCGGAGAAGTCGAAATACAGCTGCGCGGTGTACGCCAGCGCGCCGAGCCAGGCATCGCCCGTGGTCGGGTTCTGCAAGGCGAAGCAATGGTCGGCCACCACCGCGAGGGTGTCGGCGATGAAGACCTTCTTGATGAAGCCCTGCATGAACCGCGTGCAGCCCTCGGAGAACTTGTCGAGGGTGTGGGTGCGGTTGTTGAACTGGTCGGCGAGGTCGCGAAAACGCAATACCGGGCCGGCAATCAGGTGCGGGAAGATCGCCACGAACGCCGCAAAGTCGATCAGGTTGCGCGTTGCCGGGGTGTCACCACGGTAGACGTCGATGATGTAGCTGATGGACTCGAAGATGTAGAACGAGATCCCGATCGGCAACAGCACGTGGGTCAGGATGAACGGCGACAGACCCACCGACGTCATCATCGCGTTGATGCTGTCGACACCGAAGTTGGCGTACTTGAAGTAGCCGAGAATGCACAGGTCGACGGCTACGCCGAGCAGCAGCCAGCGCTGGGCCGGTTTGGTCCGAACACCTGCGGCGCCGACTTTGAGGCCGATCCAGTAGTTCCACAGCGTGACGGCGGCGAACAACGCCAGGAAGTCCACGCGCCACCAGGCATAGAACACATAGCTGGCGATCAGCAGCAGCAGGTTGCGATAGCGTATTCCGCTCAAGTAGTACATGCCGAGAAAGATCGGCAGGAACAAAAACAGGAACACGTTGGATGAAAATACCATCCCGGTCTCTCCATGTTTAACCAACAGTCAAGGGCCGCAGCCCCCCCAAACCCCCCCACGAAAAAACGGGGGGGCAAAACACTCAACACTTGCCTGACACTGATCCAATGTGGGAGCCAGCCTGCTGGCGATTCAGGCAGCGCGATGTATCAGTTGAACCGCGTTGATCCCATCGCGAGCAGGCTCGCTCCCACAGGGGATTGGCGTTTGGCTCTAAGAACCTTTGCCTTTTTCGTTCGCCGGGTCGTAGACCTTGGTCAGGTCACCCCCGAGGCGGAAGGTCTTGAACGGCTGCATCTCGTGCTTTTTCTCGAGCACATCCGGCGAGCAGGTGTAGAGCGTGCAGAACGGTTCGAGCCAGGCGAATTTCGAGTCGACCTTGAGGTCGGTCATGTCCTGTTCCTTGCCGTTCTTGTTCTCGAAGATGTCGGGGTCTTTAACCCCGGCGAGCACCCGATCACCCAAACGTTTCAGCGCGCCGTTGTTTTCCTGACGCAGATCCACACCGTTGACCTGGGCGAAACTGGCGATCATCGCCAGCGGTGGCAGGGCGTAGTTGTGATAGGCGAGGGCGCGTTGCTGGCGCTTGAGTTCGTTGGGCAAGAAGCCTTGGGCGTCGACCTGATTGGCGCCGACCTTGTATTCCTTCACGGCCCAGTCGAACAGGTCGCGGCGGTTGGTGGCGACGGACGTTGCCATCACCGACCAGGCGGCCCAGTACGAGTGGTTGTTGGTTTGTTCCAGCGGCAGATTGTCCCAATCGCTGACCACCTGATCGGCCATTTTGCTGAACCAGGCTTCAATCAACTGCGACTCTTGCTGATGGTTCGCCAACGGATGCGAGTCGGAGAATTTCAGGCGGATGTACGAAGACGCCATGCTGCCCAACGCCCATTTGCGCATCGATTTGCCGGTGTGGTTGAAGTCTTTGGACATCAACGCATCGGCCTTGGCCCAGGCGGTCAACCAGTTCAGCGTGCATTCGAGCTGTTCCGGGCGACCGTCACGCATGAACTGCATCACGCGCTTGCTGGTGCCGCGCTCGATCTTGGTGATGTCGGCCGTGGTGTCGCGGAAGGCTTTTTCCGATACCTCGTTCAGGGTCGAACGGGCCTTGTCGGAACCTTCGTATTTGCTGCGAAATTGCAGCGCGCCGGTATACGGCGTCGGCATCGCGTCACAGCCTTCTTTGCTGTCGCCGGTTTTGACTTTTTCAATCGGCGCGAAGTAACCCTGTGGCGGACGCAGCGGCGCGGCGGCCTGGGTGGCGCCGGCGAACATCGCCAGCGTCAGCAGGGAGGGCGCGAGTAGCTTTTTCAAAGTTCGGGTTTGCATGATTGCCTCATTGCCCGACCGAAGCAGTACGCTGCTCGGCACTCGGGAACACGTTGCGTTTGCAGATTTTCGCTTCGACTTTCTGCTGCGCGGCACCTGCTTCAGGACCCTGGATTTCGACGGCCAGCAGATTCTGCGAGGCCCAGTCTTCGTCCGTGCGCAACTCAAAGGCGAAACGCCCGTCGGTGTCGGAGGTTTCCGGTTTTTCGATCTTGATGTCCTCGTGGCGACCGTTCATGTACCAGAGGGTGGCTTGCAGGGTTTTCACCGACGGATCGGCGAAACGGATGTCGACCTGGTGACTGCTGTTTTGCAGGTTCAGGTTCTTGCTGTTGACCATCAATTCGTTCTTGCCCGGTTTCAACGTGGTGCTGCCGGACATCTGTGCATCCTTGCCTTCGCAACCGTTGTCCAGCAGCGCCATCATCTGGCGGTAGATGGTTTCCTGGTCGAGGCGATAGAGCGGCGAGAATTCCCAGATCAGAATCTTCGGTGGCTTGGTCTGGAACTCTTCGCTGCCCAGGTACTGCAGCATCGAACCTTCCAGGCCACCGCCGGGGAACGCCACGTTGAGGATGTCGGCGCCGATGGCCTCTTCGAGGAAACCGGCGAAGTTGTAGTTCTTGCCACTGTGGCTGGTGCCGACCAGGGTGATCTCCGGGTTGCCGGAGTCACTGAACAGATCGCCATCCGCTGCTTCGCCTTTTGGCTCGGTGGTGAATTGATCCATGTACTGGATCGCGTAGCTGGTGCCACAGAGTTGACCGGCCATGTTGTGTAACGTTCCGGTCTTGCCCATGCGACCCGACTTGTGGCTCTCGAATTCACGCTTGGGAATGCCGGCAAACTCAGGCAGTTGCTTGATTTTCTCGCCGACGATTTTTGCCGTGCGCTGGGCGCCATATGGCGTCCAGTGCTGGTCGCCACGGAAGTAGAAGTCGTGGGCGGGCAGGGTGTCGGGCAGCGACTCGTTGGTCAGCGGCGACAGGTCCGGCACCACGTAACCCATGGCGGCGAAACGGCCGAGCATGGTCTTGTAGTTCCTCAGCGCCTTGTCGAAATCGAACCTGGCCTTGTCTTCCGGATTGAGCTTGTTGCGGTTTACCAGGCCACGAGTGGGTTGGTAAACAATCACCAGCTCCACGCCTTTGCTCTTGAACGCATCGTGCAGTTCTTTCATGCGTTTGTAGCCGGCGGGGGTGGTGTCGAATTCGGTGCGCAAGTCTTCTTGCGTACGGAACAACCAGTCACCCTGAGCTTGCACCAGCGTGGTGAAGTTCTGCTGGTAACGCGTGGTGTAGTTCTTCGCGTCGTGGGCTTCGGGGCACAGGTTGCAGCACGGTTCGGCGCTGAATGTCGGCGCTTTGGCTTCATCTGCACGAACGCCGCCGCTGGCCGCGAGAATGCCGGCGGTCAGGGCCGACAGGCTGAGTAATTTGATCAAGTGTGGGTGCATAAAATTATCCTCAGTCCCGCATTTCGGTCTGGCGTTCGACAGGGTCGATCAGCACGGCTTTCTGCTGGCGTACCAGCAGGTCGAGAATTTCATCCTGACGCTCGCCGAGAATCCCGCTGAAGCTGATGCCGCTGGATTTGGTCGGGGCAAGCATGGACACGCGATACAGCTCGACGCTCAGCGGCGAGTCGATGGACAGCGGGCCACTGCCGTTGCCGGCCAGTTCGCCGCCGACAACGATCAGCGACACCTGGGCGTCGAACGGGTCGAGCTTGATGTCCCGGTCGGTGTCGCTCAGGTCCTTGATGTGGCCGTAGACGCCGGTCAGGCCGTTGGCCATGGACAGGTTTTCGTACAGGCGAATGTTCACGCTGTTACGAATGCGAATGCCGTGGCGACGGTTGCTGATCACCTTGTTCGCCCACAGCAGGTTGTCGGCACTCTCGTAGAGGGTGATGCCGTCGGTGTGGTTCTTGTAGATCTCGTTGTAGGCGATGATGTTGTTGACGCTGTTCCGGTCGATCACCAGGCCCGACAACTTGTTGTCGTAGCTGCGATTGTTGAAGATGAAGCTGTCGTTGACCTCACGGGAAATAATGATCCCGTGCTTTTTCTTGGTCCCGTAGACGGTGTTGTCGGCGATGATCAGGCCGTGCGAGCGGTCATGCGGGTCGATGCCGTAGACGATGTTGTCTTTGTAGGTGTTGCCCTTGACCACGAAGTCGCGGGTTTCGTAGCAGTAGAAGCCGTACCACATGTCCGAGAACTCGGAGCCGATGATCCAGCCGGTCGGTTCAGGGCGCTTGAGCACCTTGGCCATGTTCGGCGTGTACTGGGAAATACTCACGCCGTAGGACTTACTGTTGGCGTAGCCGAAACTGGCCATCTTGCTGTTGGCGATGTAGGTCTGGGTGCCGCCCCAGGCCAGCAGGAACGGACGGAATTCCTTCGGCGACTTGAACGTCGCCGGGCCGTTGTCCTTCTCGCGCCAGCCAGTGATTTTGGTGTCGCGCACAAACAGCTGGCCGTCGTTGACCAGGAATGAACCGGCCTCTTGGGACAGGCGCAATTCCTGGGTCTGCTTGTCGATTTCGAGGATGCCTTTCTCACCGACCACAATCGGCAATTTCGCCAGGAACACGCCCGGCGAGGTTTCGCTGAAGTACTGCTTGGGCAGCTTCTTCGCCAGGTCCTTGAGGTTCATGTAGCCGTCGTCGATGAAGATCGCCTGCGGGATGCCGTGCTGACGCACCACCCATTCGGCCATCTTGTTGTCGCCGCCGATGAAGTCCTTCAGCGCGTTCTCTTGCATCATCCGACGCACACTGATTTTGCCGGCCTTGGTGCGCACGATTTTCGCGGCGATGGCGTCGGCGGTGTAGCCGGCGGTGTCTGGCAGTGTCGGCTTTTCCAGTTCCAGCGGCGCGGTCGGGGCGCTGCTGACGGTGTAGGTCTTGGCCTGTTGCAGTTCCTTGGCCATGGTTACCGGCTTCAACGGGTTAGGAGCCGCCGGTTCCACGTTGGCGAAGCAAGCCGAGCTTGCCAGCAGCATCGCGCCGGCCAGCAAGGTCAACGAGCCTCTCTTCGGACTGTTCATGTCAGGAACTCCCTTAGCGGTTCGCATCAGAAGCGCCAGATCACGTCGATGAACGCGCGGTGCATGTACGAGTCGACTTCTTTGCCATAGGCATCGCCCGGCTTGAACACGCCGCCACGCAAGCGCACCAGGGCCGACGGTTCGTCGATAGACTGGCTCAGCGCGGCAGGCAACAGGCCTTGCTTGAAGTACTTGGTGACCACAAGGTCCATTTCCTGGCCGAGGTCTTTGTTGCCATCTTCCAGCGGCAGGGACGTGCTGGAGAGAATCGCGCCGGTTGGGTCGGTGTCGTTCTCGACGGCGTTGATGCCGTTGCTGCCGACCGGCTTGTTGCCGTCGACGCGCCAGAACTTGTGGTAGATCACGCTGGCGTCGTACTCGTCGTTGAGCATCCACGAACCGAACAACGTAGCGGTCTGCATGTTGTTCATTTCGCCACGGAACGCTTCGCCGAAACGGTGAACCCGCGAGCGAGTACCGGTGTAGTTCGAGCGGTTGCTTTCCAGGCCGTTCTGTTCGTAATCGGCACTGGCGCGGGCATAGGCTGCACCCACTTGCCATTGCGGATCGAGGCGCAGGCGCACGCCGATATCGGTGGCCCAGCCGTTGAGGTCTTCACCGCGCTTGGCTTCCGTCGGGCGCGAGCCATCGGCGTTCAGCTGATTCACCGTGTCGGTGTCGCCGCTCATGCCGGTGATGCTGCCCCAGTAATTGACGGTGTTGGTGTTGCGGTAGTTGTAGGCGTCGCTGTCAGCGGTGAGGCCGAGCCAGCTGATGTCGCCGTTCTGTTTCTTGTCCAGCGAGTCACCGGGCACGCCCGGTTCCGGGTAGTCGAGCTTGCCGTCGTCGTGGGTGTGATGACCGCGAATGCCGACCCAGTTGCCCGGTGTCCATTGATACGCCGTGTCGGCGTAAACGTGCAGGCGGTCTTTGTCTTTCGGCGCCAACTCTTTGAGGTCGGTGCGGTATTCGCTGAAGCGTTCGGCGACGCCGACGTTGGCGCGCAACAGCGTGGTGTCGAAGGTCCAGTTCAGGGCTTCGATGTTGGTGTCGCGCCATTGGCCGTCGTCGTTGCGCAGGCGTTGACGACCGAGTTTCAACTGCTCGCCCGGATACGGCGTCAGGCCGCTGTAGCCGACCCAGAATTCGCGCATCGCCAGGTAGTTTTTCTTGGTCTTGCGATCACCGTTGTCGGTGGTCTGGGTGCCGTCGCTGTCGGACTGCTGCAAGGTGTCGGTTTCGATGATGTCGGTAGACGTCACGGCCTGACCCATGGCGTAGGCGCTCCACGCGCCGCTTTCGCCGTAGACCCAGGGACGCAGGTCGAGACCGACGCCATTGACGTCGCCGCCGCTGGCAGTGCCGAGGTCACGGTCGTCTTCGGACTGGCCGGTGATTTTTACGTCCAGACCGAAATTCTTGGTTTCGGTGATTGCCGCCAGGGTCGGGCAAGACCAGATCAGCGCAAACGTCAGGCCGATGCCGGCCTTCATGAATGGATTCAACTTCATAGGGATTCCTCGCCGTCTTCTTCTTGCAGGGCATGCAGTTCCAGCGTGTTCTGGCTCAAGGCGCCACGAACGGCCTGTTCTTGTTTCAACAGGCGTTGGGCCTCGACCAGCTGGGCAGGCGGCAGTTGGGCTTCGAGAGTTTGCGCAAGCTCGGTGGCCTGCGGGGTGTTCTGGGCCTTGGCCAATTGGCTGAAGACATAAGCGTTAAGCGGGTCGGGCTTGGTGCCCTTGCCTTGGGAAAACAGCTGGGCGATGGCGAAGTCGGCGCTGTTCTGACCGTTGCGCGCAGCGGTCAGCAAGTGATCCAGTGCCTTCTGCGAATAGACCTTGCCCAGGTAACCACGACGGTAGATCTGGCCGAGGTAGTAATCGGCGGCGACTTCCTTGCCGACGGCTTTCTGGAAATGTGCTTCGGCGACTTTCGCGTCCGCCGGCACCCATTTGCCTTCGTAGTAGAGCTTGCCGAGCAACAGTTCGGCGCGCGGCTGGTCAGCAGCGCGGCCGTTGTCCAGGTACTTCATCATCGTGTCTACGTCGCCGAGTTCCGGGAAGTCGTAGAGCAATTGCGCCAGGCTGACCCACGAAGCGGGGTAGGCGGGGGCGATGTCTTCGAGCAGCGCCTGAGCGGTTTTTTCGTCGGTCTTGCCCAGGCTTGCATCACCGAGCACACGAGCAACGCTGTCCACGCGCTGAGCGGAAACGGTGCCACGGGTATGTGCCGCTTGCATCTGCTTGATCAGCTCGGCTTGCTGTTCCGGTTTGCCTTGTTTCTGGTAAACCGTGGCCAGCTCGACGTAGCAGATGTCGGTGGTGTTCAACGCCGCTTTGCAGATCGTTGCGACTTCGTCCAGGTGCTGGTCGTAAGTGCCTTGGGTGCGATAGAGCAGCACCTGGGCCAGGCCGGCTTCCGGTTTGCCTTCGGCGCGCCATTGGCTGATCTGCTGTTGCGCGTTGACGTTGGGGAAACTGTGCGGGTATTGCAGGTACAGCATCGCCAGCGGGATCAGCGTGTTGCCTTCGCCATTGGCCGAAGCCTTTTTCAACAGGGCTTCAGCTTCGTGCTGTTCGGCTTCGGTGGAGCCGGGTTTGGCCACCAGCAAGCGACCCAGGCGAGCCTGCGCTCGCGGCGAGACGTCGGCCGCCGCGCGGTAAGTCGCCTCGGCCTGCTTGAGCTGCGCCGGGTCGCGGCTGTCGACCTGGATATCGGCGAGGCCTACTTGGGCCTCGCTGTAGCCCAGGTCGGCCAGTTGCTTGTAGTTCTGCTGAGCCAGCGCGGTGTCGCCGCGCTTGAGCGCTTCATTGGCCAGACGCTGGTCGGGCAGACCGGCGCAACCGGCCAGGCTGACTGCCAATGCCAAGGCACACACTGTTCCAATGTGGGAGCCAGCCTGCTGGCGATTCAGGTTGCGCGGTGCATCAGTTGAACCGCGTTGATCCCATCGCGAGCAGGCTCGCTCCCACAGGGTCTGCGGTGTGTTCAAGGTAGGAGTCGTCACAGGCATGTCCTCGACTTAAAGACCGGAAGCCATGGCTTTATCGATCAGCCAGTTCAGGTTCGGGCCACGGTCGCTGTTCACTTCAACCGGGCGACCGGCGAACTTGCTGTCCAGCGGTTCGTCCGGCTGGATCAGCACGCGGATGTCGGACGACAGGTCGGCGCTTTTCAGGCTGGTGCTGCTAACGATCTTGCCGGTGCGGGTCTTGTCTTCGCCGGCAATCTGGAAGTTGACGTTGGTGCCTGGACGCACGTCGCTGAACTGGCGATAGGAGAAGCGCGCTTCAACGTTGGCTTCGCTGTTACGCGGCACCAGCTGGAAGATCACGTCGCCCTTGCTGGCGTACTGGCCGTCGGCAACCAGTTGCTGCGCCACGGTGCAATCGCATGGCGAGGTCAGGGTGCCGGTCATTTGCTTGCCGAACAGTTCTTCAACCTTGGCCGGTTGCAGCTGATTGTCGTCAAGATGGCCCTTGAGTACGTCGAGCATGCTGGTGCTGAACGTCGCCAGTGGCGCGCCTTTGGCGGCAACGCCGTCGGCCTTGATCAGGCTTTGCACGGTGCCGTCACGCGGCATGGTGATGCTCATGCCCGGCACACTGACCAGACCGGCCTGCGCGTGGCTGACGAAGTACATGCCGTACACCGATTTGAAAATGAAACCGAACGCCGCCAGACCGACGAGGAAAATCCCCAGGCTGAAGGTCACGGCACGCAGACGACCGAACGCGGTCATGCCGTGGCCGCCATCCTTGACTTTGCGCGCCTTGGTGAAGTTGTCGCGCTGCAGGGTCGCCAGCACTTCACCCATGCTGACGATGTCGCCGGCCAGGTGCGAAGTGATCAGGTGGCGCAGGGTCGAGATGTCTTGCGGTTCCAGGTTCTGGAACTGGCAACCGGCACGGCCGGTCTGGCGGTCGAAGGAGCGCACTTGCATCTCTACGTCCATGGCCAGGCCGAGGTTATCGATGACGAACTGCAGGCGAGCCTTGTGCACATCGCCGACCTTCAGCGGCAGCTGACCGGCGTTGAACGCCAGGCCGCCGGCGGAGAGGTCGAGGACACGGGCTTCAACCGGCGTGCGGTCCGGGCCGAAGAAACGCAGCTTGGCCGGAATTTTCACTCGGGCGTGTTGGCGCTGGGCTTCGGATTCATGCACTACATTGGCGTTGACGGCGGTATTCATAGGGGCGATTTCCTGGTTAATTCAATAAGGGGGCGGTCAGACCATCATCAGCAGCACGGCGACAAAAATGCTGCCGGCGGAGAAGGTCATGGTCCGAGACGACCAGGTGTTGAACCAACGTTGAAAGCTGGCGAGATCACGGGTCAGGGAAGTGGGCTGGCGAGTCCAGGACTGTTGGTCGAGGCGGAAGAACACGTAGATTTTCACCAGCGCGCCGACGATCTGGTTGTAATAGAGAATCGCCGGGTAAGCCGGGCCGATCCGGTGACCGGAGCAGGACAGCAGCAGGGTCAGGATCAGGCGGGTGATGCCGATCCACAGCAGGTAAACGAGGATGAACGCGGTGCCGTACTTGAACGACGCGATGAGCGCGACGGTCAGGCCCAGCAAGGACGTCCACATCGATACACGCTGATCGAACAGCACCACCGAGGTGAACAGGCCGAGGCGCTTCATCCCCAGGCCCAGGGCGCGGGAGTTCTGGCGCAGGTTATTGCCGTACCAGCGGAACATCAGTTTGCGGCTGGCCTTGATGAAGCTTTTTTCCGGCGGGTGTTCCACGGTGTGGATCGCCGCGTCGGGCACGTAGAACGTGTCGTAGCCCAGGCGCATCAGGCTGAACCAGCTCGACTTGTCGTCACCGGTGAGGAACTTGAAGCGGCCCAGGCGCCAGTGTTGCAGCGAGTCGCTTTCCACATCGGCGATGAAGTCCGGGTTGGTGACCACGGTGGCGCGGAACACCGACATGCGGCCGGTCATGGTCAGTACGCGTTTGGACAAGGCCATCGAGCACATGTTGATGTGGCGCTGGGCGAAACGCAGTTTGTGCCACTCGCTCATGATGTAGCCGCCGCGCACTTCGCAGAATTCGTTGGTGGTCAGGCCGCCGACATTGCCGAACAGCTGGAACCACGGCACGGTCTTGAGCACGACGCCTTCGGCGAGCACGGTGTCGCCATCGATCACGGCCACCACGGCGCGGTCGTCCGGCAGGTGACGGGAGATGGCGCGGAAACCGTAGGCCAGGCCATCACGCTTGCCGGTGCCGGGAATGCGCACGAAGTCGAGCTTGACGCGCTCCGGTGGATTCATCTTGGTCCACAGGCTTTTCACCAGCTTCTCATCGGACATTTCCACGATGGAGCAGACCATGGTGGTCGGCAGGCCGCAGTCGATCGCTTCACGGATCACCGAGGCGTAGACCTGGGCGGTGGTCAGCGCGTCGATACGGAAACTGGTGACCATCAAAAACACATGGGACGGGTCTGCCGCTTTACCCAGCTTGCGCACTTTGCGCCGCAGGTGCGGGTAGACCACGTACAGAAACAGCATGCCGCGCAGAAAGTGCGTGGCACCCATCGAGTAGCGCCAGATACCGACGATACCGATCAGGAAAATGAAGTCCTTCGACTCGGAGTCGAACGTGGACACAGGCAACGCCCTGGCGATGCCCATCAAAATACTTAAGTAAAACAGCCAACCGGCGGCCTGAAGTAGGCCGTGCTTTAGCCTGTGCATAATCTGCATCCGTCTCGATCTCGGGCGAGGCCCGAATGGGTTAAGGCAGGCGTAAAAACTGTAGGAGCGAGGCTTGCCCGCGAAGGCTGCCTGCCTGACACACCGGGGCGCCTGGTTCGCCGGCAAGCCTGGCTCCTACAGAGCGCGGCGTGTTACCAGCAGATGCCTTCGGTGCGGCCACTCACGCTGGTGGCTTTCGACATGAAGCCGACCAGGTCGATCACTTGCTTGCCGTGCGGAGCGTTCTGCGCCAGGGCGCGGAATTTCTCGTCACGGTTGCCGAGGATGATCACGTCGGAGTTGTTGATCACTTCGTCGAAGTCGGAGTTGAGCAAGGACGAGACGTGAGGAATCTTCGACTCGATGTAGTCCTTGTTCGCACCGTGAACGCGGGCGTATTCGACGTTGGCGTCGTAGATGCTCAGGTCGTAGCCTTTGCCGATCAGCATTTCTGCCAGATCAACCAGCGGGCTTTCGCGCAGGTCGTCGGTGCCGGCCTTGAAGCTCAGGCCCAGCAGGGCGACTTTGCGTTTGTCGTGGCTGGAAACGATGTCGAAGGCGTTCTGCACCTGGGATTCGTTGCTGCGCATCAGCGAGTTCAGCAGCGGTGATTCCACGTCCAGGGCGCCGGCGCGGTAGGTCAGGGCGCGCACGTCTTTGGGCAGGCACGAACCGCCGAAGGCGAAACCTGGGCGCATGTAGTACTGGGACAGGTTCAGTGTCTTGTCCTGGCAGACCACTTCCATCACTTCACGACCATCGACGCCGCACGCCTTGGCGATGTTGCCGATCTCGTTGGCGAAGGTCACCTTGGTGGCGTGCCACACGTTGCAGGTGTACTTGATCATCTCGGCAACGGCGATGTCCTTGCGGATGATCGGCGCGTCGAGTTCTTCGTACAGCGATTGCAGAACGTCGCCGGACGCCTTGTCGAATTCGCCGATGACGGTCATCGGTGGCAGGTCGTAGTCGGCGATCGCGGTGCTTTCGCGCAGGAACTCAGGGTTCACCGCCACACCGAAATCAACACCGGCTTTCTTGCCGGAGCAGTCTTCGAGAATCGGGATGACAACGTTTGCGACAGTGCCCGGCAAAACGGTGCTGCGAACCACGATGGTGTGGCGGGTGGTCTTGTCACGCAGGACAAAACCGATCTCGCGGCACACGGCTTCGATGTAGTTCAGTTCCAGGTCGCCGTTCTTCTTGCTCGGCGTGCCGACGCAGATCATCGACAGGTCGGTGTCGCGAATCGCTTCCGCGAAGTTGGTCGTACCGCGCAGTCGACCGGTCTCGATACCCTTGGCCAGCAGTTCGCCCAAACCTGGTTCAACAATCGGTGATTTACCGGCGTTGATCATATCGATCTTGTCTTTGGCGACATCGACGCCAACGACGTCATGGCCCCGTGCAGACAGGCAACCGGCACATACTGCACCGACGTAACCCAAACCAAATATGCTGATGCGCATCGCATTTACCTCTCGTTAACAAGACTGTGTTCAACAAGCCATTACATGGCCGGAATTAAGTGTGTTCAGCAGTTGTAGTGCGCTCGGAAGTGCGGCAGTCAGGCGCCACAATGCCGTGTACAGGCATACTAAGTTCCGAGTGTCTAAATAAGTGCACTCAAGGTGTGCGTAACCAGGCCTTATTATTATGACTTGCCCTGTTATGCAGCCGAGTCCTCTGGTCGAGGTCCTTCGTGCAAAGGTCTTGCGCGCTCAATGCCAGGCCGAAAGCCCGTAAATCAAGCGGTTTGGTGCTCAGGTGAGCACGTTTATAGGGGCGCTGCCTTGGCCGTGTAGGGGATAGTAGTGATGCGTTATCTCCTTTCCTTCAGATGTTGCCCAAATCAGGGATTATGTAGCCGAAGTTATTGTGACAACTTCGCTACGTGAATCTCTTCTCTGCGTAAGTTATCTCGTACATGTTCAGAGATAATGGTTACCGGTGGTATGAGCTACGCATTTGGACATAGTTCCAGTCCACCCATCGCGAATTCTGAAATTTCTTGAAATATTGAAAAAGATGGCACTGCTTTCATATTGATAGCAACGGCTGTTTCACCCTTGATACATAGGGTCGTCGTTGGATTAGATAGTTTTATGCCACTACTGATAATTTTTTTTAGTGCCACTACTGAAAAAAATCACGAAAGTCGAGTGAAACTAAAGTTAGGATTTTGATTGCTTGAAAAATGGCGCCAAATAACTGACGAAAAAGGCGGGGGATTGTTTGGAGATTTGAAGGCGGTGCACGACGCTTTTGCGGTCGTGCACCGACCGGGTGCATTTACTCGGGGGCGTGATCGCGCAGGAACACCAGGTTGTCCGGTTTAGACTGCTCGGCACTGTACCGATAGCCCTGAACGTCAAACTGCTTGAGTGCGGCGGGGTCGTTGATGCGTTCTTCGATGACGAATCGGCTCATCATGCCCCGGGCCTTTTTCGCGTAGAAGCTGATGATCTTGTACTGACCGTTTTTCAGGTCCTTGAACTCGGTATTGATGATGCGGGCATTCAGGGCGCTGCGTTTGACCGCCGAGAAATACTCGTTGGACGCCAGGTTCAGCAGCACGTCATCGCCCTGATCGGCCAGGGCTTCGTTCAACCATTCGCTGATGCGCGTGCCCCAGAAGGCATACAGGTCCTTGCCACGGGCATTGGGCAATTTGGTGCCCATTTCCAGACGGTACGGTTGCATCAGGTCCAGTGGACGCAACAGGCCATACAGGCCGGACAGCATGCGCAGATGCTGCTGGGCGTAATCGAAATCGGCTTCGCTGAAGGTTTGTGCGTTGAGACCGGTATAAACGTCACCCTTGAACGCCAGCAGGGCCTGTTTGGCGTTTTCAGGCGTGAACGCCGGCGTCCAGCTGCCGAAACGCGCGGCGTTGAGCCCGCCGATCTTGTCGGAGACATGCATCAGCTCGCTGATCTGCGCCGGCGTCAGGTCGCGCAATTGCAGGATCAGCTCCTGGGAATGGTCGAGGTATTGCGGCTGGGTGAAACGCTGGGTGGCCGGCGGTGTTTCGTAATCGAGGGTCTTGGCGGGGGAAATCACCATCAGCATGAAGTCGTCTCCTTTAATCGTGGGGCGATTCTAGGGGGTTGTCCGTGTTGACTCCAGCTATCAAGTCCATAGGTGATGATCGGTGGCCACGATCTCCTGTAGGAGCGAGGCTTGCCCGCGAAGGCGGTGTTTCAGCCACTGATGTTCAAACTGATACACCGCCTTCGCGGGCAAGCCTCGCTCCTACAGGGGAACGTGGCCAGTGCCGGATCAGCTATAGTGCCGCGCGGGTTTTGTTATGGAGACATCCCATTGCGTATCGTTTTTCTTTTTTCGGCGTGGCTGTTGAGTTTCGGTGCCCTGGCGGCGCCGGGCGATGTGGCGACGCTCGATCGCAGCACCTGGCCTGAACAGCTCAGCAACCCGACGCTGTTCGATGTCGCCTCGCGGGCAGAGATACTGATGTTCGCGCGCGTGCTGCTGGCCAGCGAATCGCTGGATGACGCGAGCCTGGCCCAGCGCCTGGGCCTGCGTACCATCAACCTGGACTCGGTCAACCGCCTGCGGCAGCGCATGTGGCAACAGTTGCTGACCAACTACAACTTCGCTCAACAGAGCTGCGATCAGGACGCTTCCTGGTGTTATCTGGTGGAGGACATGGCCACCTTGCGTGAGCAAGCCGCCAAGTTTCAGGTCAGCGCCGACAGCTACTACATCAAATGGTCCGAGCCGAGCCGACTGTTCCATGCGCAGTACCTCGACGAGCAATTGCGCAAGGCTGCGCTGTTTCCGCAAACCAGCAGCGAAATCGATCGTTTTGGCGACTACGAGCGCAACGGCGAGCAGATGCATGACCGGCTGTTCCTGTTGACCTTCGACAGCGCCGCCAATGCCGCGCCGGACAACACGGCATGGGTCACCGAGTACCTGCGCAAGGCCAACATGACGGGCACGTTTTTCGTCCTTGGCAAGGACATTCAGGCGCGTCTGACCGATCGTTCCGTCGCCAACCTGCAGGCCACTTACTCGGCGCAGTGCATCGGCGTGCAAGGCTGGGAGTTCCGCTCCCACAGCTATTGGCAGGACTGGCAGGACTCGGTGCGGCGCAGCGCCGAACTGGTCAAAAGCAAATTGCCGGAGAACTACGTGCCGTTGTTTCGTCCGCCCGATGGTCAGCGCCGTTCAGACGCGCAAGGCTTCTTCAGAGCCCAGGGTCTGCAAGTGGCGCTGTGGGACATCGATGCCCAGGACGGCGCCGGCAAACTCAAGGCCAGTCAGAGCGCGCAGCGCGTGTTGACCCTGATGCTGTTGTGGCGGCATGGGGTGATCAATTTCAACATTAAACAGGATGGCGTGAAAACGGCGATGCCCTGGCTTGTCACGCAAACGGCGCTCAGCGGGATCGGTTGGGAAGATTGTCAGGATGCGTTTCGCTGAAAGCGGGAAAGCCCGTAAATATTGGGGCTAAGGCGATTTTGGAGGGAAATTCAGTGCAGGCGGACTTCCGACTTTAACGGCACATTGCCTGCAGGCCAAGGGCTATTCGTCACTCTGAAAAATAAACTTCAAAAAAGCGTCAAAGTGCTTTTTTCTGTCACATGTTTTGGAGTATTACGAAGACAGACCGCCGAAACCTGCAACACAGGTGGCGTCTCCCAAGACCCAGCTATGGATGCAGTTCACTTGAGTCCCCGCAGGTGAATTCGGCAGTCACTTCGAGGCGCAGCACCGCCAAGGTATTGCGTCGAATGGCTCCCACAAAGGTGACCGAGTATGGATGATCACGGACGTAGTTCTTCCTCCAACCAGCCAATCCTTTATGTACTCGATACCAACGTATTGATTCACGATCCAAACGCCCTGCTGAACTTCGAAGAACACCACGTCGCGATTCCGATGACCGTGCTTGAGGAGCTGGACAAGCTCAAGAGCGGGCATCACAGCGTGGCTGCGGAATGCCGTCAGGCGATTCGCCTGATCGACAAGACCCTGGGCGAAGCCAGCCCTGAAGACGTTGAGCTGGGGGTGCCGATCCAGCGTGGCAAAAGTGGGCCCAAGGGTTTGCTGTCAATTCTGATGAGCAAACGTGCCGAACCGAACATCATTCTTCCTGAACACCTGAACGACAACATCATCATCAACCAGTTGATCGACCTGCACGCGCGCGCGCCAAAGCTGCCCGTGGTGCTGGTCACCAAAGACATCAACATGCGCCTCAAGGCCCGTGCCTGCGGGATCGCGGCCGAGGACTACAGCACTGACCAACTGGTTGACGACGTTTCGTTGCTGCCCAATGGTTATCACAACATGGACGGCTCCTTCTGGGATCGCGTGAGTAATGTCGAAACCCGCCAGGACCACGGCCGCACCTGGCACCAGGTGAAGCTGACCGACAACCTGCCGGCGGTGCACATCAACGAGTTCATCATTGACGAGCAGGGCTTTGTCGGCTGGATCAAGGAGATCGACGAAGACAAGCTGCTGATTCTCGACCTGCATCAGGAACCCCTGTTGCACCAGGAAGCCTGGGGCCTGAAACCGCGTGACATCTATCAGAGCCTGGCGCTGTACGCCTTGCTTGATCCGGATATTCACCTGGTCAACCTGTCGGGTGCGGCCGGTTCCGGCAAAACCATCCTGGCACTGGCGGCGGCAATCGAGCAGACCATGGTCAGCAAGCGCTATCGCCGGATCATCGCGACGCGCAGCGTTCAGGGCCTGGACCAGGAGATCGGTTTCCTGCCCGGCACCGAAGCGGAAAAAATGGAGCCGTGGCTGGGCGCCATCACCGACAACCTCGAAGCCTTGCACATGGATGACGAAAACACCCATGGCAGCGTCGATTACATCCTCAGCAAAGTGCCGTTGCAGTTCAAATCCCTCAACTACATCCGGGGTCGCAGCTTCCAGCAGAGCCTGATTTTGATCGACGAATGCCAGAACCTCACGCCGCACCAGATGAAAACCATCATCACCCGTGCCGGCGCCGGTTCCAAAGTGGTGTGCCTGGGTAACCTGGCGCAGATCGACACCCCTTACCTGTCCGCGACCAGCTCCGGGCTGACCTACCTGACTGAACGTTTCAAGGATTTCCCCAACGGCGTGCACATCACCCTGCAAGGGGTGCCTCGTTCGATTCTGGCCGAATACGCCGAATCGCATCTGTAACCCTTCACCCAAACCGGGCGGCCCTCGTGGGTCGCCCGGTTTTTTATGCCCCACACAAAACCCCCTGTAGGAGCGAGCGGTGCGACGATTCGACTTGCCCGCGAAGGGTACGACGAAGTCTGTCAGGCACACCGCGTTATCGTTTTTCGCGGGCAAGTCGAATCGTCGCACCGCTCGCTCCTACAAGGGATTGTCGTGATTCCATAATCAAACGTGCGGAAGATTGACCCACGGGTTTACAATCGAGGCTCTTGATCAGGAGTAACCCTGTGCTGACTCATCTCGATTCCCAAGGTCGCGCCAACATGGTCGACGTCACTGAAAAAGACGTAACGTTCCGTGAAGCCACCGCTCAAGCGCGGGTGCGCATGCTGCCCGAAACCCTGCAAATGATCGTCAGCGGCGGTCACCCCAAGGGTGATGTGTTCGCCGTGGCGCGCATCGCCGGCATTCAGGCGGCGAAGAAAACCAGCGATCTGATTCCTCTGTGCCATCCGTTGCTGCTCACCGGCGTCAAGGTCGAACTGAGTGCCGAAGGCGACGACACCGTGCGCATCGTCGCGAGCTGCAAGTTGTCCGGGCAGACCGGTGTCGAAATGGAAGCGCTGACCGCAGCCAGTGTCGCGGCGCTGACGATTTATGACATGTGCAAGGCCGTGGATCGTGGCATGACCATCGAGAGCGTGCGGTTGCTGGAGAAACTCGGGGGCAAGAGCGGTCATTACCAGGCGGATCAGTCATGAACCTCACCGTGAAGTTTTTCGCTCGTTATAGAGAAGCACTGGGCGTCGACTCAGTGAAAGTTGAAGGTGATTTCGCCACCGTCGATGACGTTCGCGCACTGCTGGCCAAGCGTGACGGCGCCGATGTGTTGAGCGAGCAGAACCTGATGTGCGCCCGCAACGAAGACCTCTGCCAACTCGACGAGCCGGTAAGTGATGGCGATGAAGTGGCGTTTTTTCCGACCGTGACCGGGGGCTGAACCATGGCGATTCGCGTGCAGTCCACGGCGTTCGATCCGGGTGCGGAAGTCAACGCCATGCACGCCGCCAATGTCGGCGTCGGTGCGGTGGTGAGTTTTGTCGGTTACGTGCGCGACTTCAATGACGGGCTCGACGTGGCCGGGATGTTCCTGGAGCACTATCCGGGCATGACCGAAAAGGCCCTCGGCAAGATCGCCATCGAGGCCGAACAACGCTGGCCGTTGCTCAAGCTGGAAGTGCTGCACCGCATCGGTGCCCTGGAGCCGGGTGAGCCGATCGTCTTCGTCGGCGCCGCCAGCGCTCACCGCCAGGCCGCGTTCGATGCCTGCGCCTTTGTCATGGACTACCTGAAAACCCGCGCACCGTTCTGGAAGAAAGAGAACACCCGTGAAGGCGCGCGTTGGGTGGAAGGGCGTGACAGTGATCATGCGGCGGCGGATCGCTGGAAGCAGTAAGTCCTGCGGCGCCTTCAAGTACGCCTTCGCGGGCAAGCCTCGCTCCTACAGGGTTTTGTGTCATACGCATATTATGTGAACGACACAAAACCCTGTAGGAGCGAGGCTTGCCCGCGAAGAGGCCATCTGCATCACCCAATACCTTCCTGACTCACCGCCCGACCACCGGACGGCACATCCGCGTTCCCCCCAATTGACGGCTCATACATAAAAGTCCAGTATGGAATTATAAGTACAAAAAAGGCGTGCCCCCGTTTCTGCTCTTTCTTCTGTCTTGCCAAACCAACAACAACCCGCGAGAGAACGAACATGAAGAAATTCCCCCTCATCACCGGTCTGGCCCTGAGCCTGTTGGCGTGCAGCACTCTGTTTGCCGCCGAGAAAACCCTGCGCATCGGCATCGAGGCGGCTTACCCACCGTTCGCGTCGAAAACCGACAAAGGTGAAATCGTCGGTTTCGACTACGACATCGGCAATGCCCTCTGCGCGCAGATGCAGGTCAAGTGCGTCTGGGTCGAAGGTGAGTTCGACGGTCTGATTCCTTCCCTGAAAGTGAAGAAAATCGACATGGCGCTGTCGTCCATGACCATCAACGAAGACCGCAAGAAGTCGGTGGACTTCACCCACAAGTACTACTTCACCTCATCGCGCCTGGTAATGAAGGAAGGCGCGGTGGTGGATGATCAGTACGCCAGCCTCAAAGGCAAGACCGTCGGCGTGCAACGTGCGACCACCACGGACCGTTATGCCACCGAGGTGTTTGAACCCAAGGGCATCACTGTCAAGCGTTACGGCAACAACGAAGAGATCTACATGGATCTGGCAGCCGGTCGCCTCGACGCCATTTTCGCCGACACCATCCCGCTGAATGACTTCCTGTCGATGCCGCGCGGCAAGGGTTACGCCTTCGTCGGGCCAGAGCTCAAGGATCCGAAATACGTGGGCGAGGGCGCCGGGATTGCCGTGCGCAAGGGTAACACCGAATTGGTCAGCCAACTGAACACGGCCATCGACGGTATTCGCGCCAGCGGCGAGTACCAGAAGATTTCCGAGAAGTACTTCAAGTCTGATATCTACGGCGACTGAGCAGCCGCATCGCCAGCAGGCTGGCTCCCACTTTGGAATGCATTCAACTGTGGGAGCCAGCCTGCTGGCGATGCGGTCGTGGGATCATGCAAATCTCTGGAAACTGATCGAATTTAATCCCTTCTTAACCACCTTATCGTTTATTCCCCGACATCTATTCCACACGCCCCGGGCTCTCCAAGGTCCGGGCCAGCGTGTAGACTTCCGGTCAATCGATATCTAGAAGGGAAACGCAATGAGCGAGGAAACGATGCGGTTGGGCCGTGAGCGGCGCTACCTGGTGTTGCTGGGCATCATCTGTCTGGCGCTGATTGGCGGCGCGCTGTACATGCAGATCGTGCTGGGCGAGGCGCCGTGCCCGCTGTGCATCCTGCAACGTTATGCCTTGTTGCTGATCGCGATCTTCGCGTTCATCGGCGCGGCAATGCGCACCCGCCGCAGCATCACGGTGTTTGAAACCCTGGTGGTGATCTGCGCCCTGGCAGGCGTCGGCGTAGCCGGGCATCACGTCTATACCCAGTTCTATCCGGCGGTCAGCTGCGGCATCGATGTGTTGCAACCGATTGTCGATGGTCTGCCGCTGGCGAAGATCTTCCCGCTGGGGTTCCAGGTCGATGGTTTCTGCTCCACGCCGTACCCGCCGATCCTCGGTCTGTCACTGGCACAGTGGGCGTTGATCGCCTTTGTCCTGGTGGTGGTGCTGGTGCCATTGCTCACTTCGCGCAACCGCAAGGCACTGCGCTGAGGTCATTCGCGGTATCGCTGTGCAACACATGAAAACGCCCCGGCCCTCGTTGAGAGAGCCGGGGCGTTTTTCCATTCAGGGCTCGGGTAAAAAGACCTTGATGCGCGACAAGAACGGGTGCGGCGCATGTGCGACATGTTGTCACAGCGCGAGTGTCGCAAGGCGTTTCAGCGTGTCGGATTGGTATGCGTAGACGCAATGAAAATGGTCTTCTGATTTCGCAGCAGGCTTTAGCGCTCTCAACCTGGAACAGGCAGTTTTAACAGGCCTTGGCAAATTGCCAGAGCCCTTGTCACATGGGGGCTTAGGCAGGGTAGAGGGCAGAGGCAGAGCTTTCGATACTGTCTGAACTGCGCGTGGTAGCCCTACTTATTTTGGTGTTTTTGTTGAGAATGAATTTCGATAAGATGCCGCACTTTTGCGAAAACCGTTAATGATTGTTGCTGGAATGGATAAAAATTATTTCGGGATGAGACATGGTTTATGAATCGTTACATATCTACAATCGCCCGCACTGAATTCCCGGCACTGCTCACCCTGCTTCAGGTGCTTGAGCAGCAATAGGACGTCGAGGGGCCGGATGGCTTCATGCGACTCCTCTGGTGTCGGTGCCTTCCAACTATCCGCACCAAATGGAATTGGTCTGTAACAAGGCCTTTGACCACGAATTCGAATAAGAACTCACCGCTTGCCCAGGAATTGTCGAGCAGCGTCTGACGCGCGACGGGCGGCCCTTATTCAATCCAAGAAAATGCCAACCCTTGGCAGGGTGAAGTGTTGGCGATCAAAACCCAACTGCATTGCGCAAGCTGCTTTAGAGGTCGTGAGATGAGTAAAAACAGGTACCCCAGACTACTAGGCTTATTGCCGCTGATCGGCACGTTGTTGCTGTCAGGCTGCAACATGACCTTGCTCGATCCCAAGGGCCAGGTTGGCCTGGACGAGCGAAACCTGATCATCACCGCAACGCTGCTGATGCTGTTGGTCGTGGTTCCGGTCATCGTCATGACCTTCCTGTTCGCCTGGAAATACCGCGCGTCCAACACCGACGCCGTGTACACGCCGAAATGGTCGCACTCCACCAAGATCGAAATCGCGGTGTGGGCTGTTCCAGTGCTGATCATCATTGCCCTGGGTTATGTCACTTACAAGTCGACCCACGCACTGGACCCTTACAAGCCGCTGGTCTCCGACGTCAAGCCAATCACCATTGAAGTGGTCGCGCTGGACTGGAAGTGGATGTTCATCTATCCGGAACAAGGCATCGCCACCGTCAACAAGATCGTGTTCCCGGCGCACACGCCGATCAACTTCAAGGTGACTTCGGACTCCGTGATGAACTCGTTCTTCATCCCGGCGCTGGGCGGCCAGATCTACGCGATGGCCGGCATGCAGACCAAACTGCACCTGATCGCCAACCAGAACGCTGAAATGGACGGTATCTCCGCCAACTACAGCGGCGCGGGTTTCACCGGCATGAAGTTCAAAGCTATCGCCACTTCCCAGGAAGATTTCGACGCCTGGGTCAGCGAAGTCAAAAAGGCACCTAAACAGCTTGAAAAAGCTGAATACGAAGCCCTTTCCAAGCCAAGCCAGAACAACCCAGTCGAGCTCTACTCCTCGGTCACGCCGAACCTGTTCCAGATCATCGTCGACAAGTACGAAGGCATGAAACCAGGCAAGCCGATGCACCACGAGAAGAAAGAGCACGAAGTGGCCGCCATGGAAGGGATGGACATGAGTTCGCATTCAGCTGCCGGGGCAGAGGAGTAAACGATGTTTGGTAAATTAAGTTGGGAAGCGGTCCCGTTCCACGAGCCGATCGTGATGGTGACCATCGCCATGATCGCGCTCGGTGGTCTGGCGCTGTTCGCTGCAATCACCTACTTCAAGAAGTGGACTTACTTGTGGACCGAGTGGCTGACGTCGGTCGACCACAAGAAAATCGGCGTGATGTACATCATCGTCGCCATGGTCATGCTGCTGCGCGGTTTTGCCGACGCCATCATGATGCGTACCCAGCTGGCCATGGCCACCGAGGGTTCGCCTGGCTACCTGCCACCTGAACACTATGACCAGATCTTCACCGCTCACGGTGTGATCATGATCATCTTCATGGCGATGCCATTCTTCACCGGCCTGATGAACCTTGCAGTGCCGCTGCAGATCGGCGCGCGTGACGTTGCCTACCCGTTCCTGAACTCCCTGAGCTTCTGGTTGCTGGTATCCGGCGTAGTGCTGATCAACCTGTCCCTGGGCGTCGGCGAATTCGCCAAGACCGGCTGGGTTGCCTATCCACCGCTGTCGGGCCTGCAATACAGCCCTGGCGTGGGGATGGATTACTACATCTGGGCGCTACAGCTATCGGGTCTGGGTACGACGCTGACCGGGGTTAACTTCCTGGCGACCGTGCTGAAAATGCGTACCCCTGGCATGAAGCTGATGGACATGCCGATCTTCACCTGGACCTGCACCTGGGCCAACGTCCTGATCGTGGCTTCGTTCCCGATCCTGACCGCTACCCTGGCACTGCTGACGCTTGACCGTTACATGGATTTCCACATTTTCACCAATGAACTTGGTGGCAATCCGATGATGTACGTCAACCTGTTCTGGGCCTGGGGTCACCCCGAGGTTTACATCCTGATTCTGCCGGCGTTCGGGATCTTCTCCGAAGTCATCTCGACCTTCTCCGGCAAGCGTCTGTTCGGCCACCACTCGATGATCTACGCCTCGGGCGCGATCTCGATCCTGGGCTTCATGGTCTGGCTGCACCACTTCTTCACCATGGGTTCGGGTGCCAGCGTCAACGCCTTCTTCGGTCTGGCGACGATGCTGATTTCGATCCCGACGGGGGTGAAGCTATTCAACTGGCTGTTCACCATCTACCAGGGCCGTCTGCGTTTCACCAGCCAGGTTCTGTGGACCCTGGGCTTCATGGTGACCTTCGCCATCGGCGGCATGACCGGCGTACTGCTGGCCATTCCGGGTGCCGACTTCGTTCTGCACAACAGCCTGTTCGTGATCGCGCACTTCCACAACGTGATCATCGGCGGCGCGGTATTCGGTTACATCGCAGGCTTCGGCTTCTACTTCCCTAAAGCGTTCGGCTTCAAGCTGCACGAAGGTTGGGGCAAGGCAGCGTTCTGGTTCTGGATCACCGGCTTCTTCGTCGCGTTCATGCCGCTCTATGTACTGGGCTTCATGGGCATGACCCGTCGTCTGAACGCCACCACCAACCCTGAGTGGGTGCCGTACCTGTACGTCGCCATGTTCGGTGCGGTGATGATCGCCGTCGGCATCGCTTGCCAGCTGATTCAGCTGTACGTCAGCGTGCGTGATCGCAACAAGCCAGAAAACATGTGCGAACACGGCGACCCGTGGAATGCACACACCCTGGAATGGTCGACCTCGTCGCCACCACCGTTCTACAACTTCGCGGTCCTGCCAAAAGCGGAAACCATCGATCCGTTCACCGAAGCCAAGGAAAACGGTACTGCGTACAAGGCTCCGGCCAAGTACGAACCGATCCACATGCCAAACAACACCGCGACCGGTGTGGTCATGGGTGCTCTGTTGACCGTGTTCGGTTTCGCGATGATCTGGCACATCTGGTGGTTGGCTGCATTCGGCCTGATCGGCACCGTGGTGTACTTCGTGATCCACGCTGCACGTGATGATCAAGGCTATATGGTGCCGGTCGACGTGATCGAGCGCATCGAAGCCGAGCAGCACAAGCGTCTGGTAGCGGCCGGGAAAGTTCCAGCCACCGCCACCCGTGTTGAAACCTCGTTGGAACAGGCTTAAACCATGTCGAACTTAGTGACCAATGCTGGACACACCCATGTCGATGGACATGGGCACGATGACCATCACCACGACTCGGGCGAGATGACCGTATTCGGTTTCTGGCTCTACCTGATGACCGACTGCATCCTGTTTGCATCGATCTTCGCGGCGTACGCGGTACTGGTTAACAACGTAGCGGGTGGCCCGTCGGGCCACGACATCTTCGAACTGCCTTACGTACTGGGCGAAACCGCTCTGCTGCTGTTCAGTTCGATCACCTACGGCTTCGCCATGCTGGCGTTGTTCAAGGGCAAGAAGAACCAGGTCCTGGGCTGGCTGGCCATGACCTTCCTGTTCGGCGCCGGCTTCATCGGCATGGAAATCAACGAGTTCCACGTGTTGATCTCCGAGGGCTTCGGTCCTAGCCGCAGCGGCTTCCTGTCCGGGTTCTTCACCCTGGTCGGCACCCACGGTCTGCACGTGACCAGCGGTCTGATCTGGATGGCGATCATGATGTACCAGGTGCAGAAAAACGGCCTGACGGCGACCAACAAGACCCGTCTGAGCTGCCTGAGCCTCTTCTGGCACTTCCTGGACGTGGTGTGGATCTGCGTATTCACCGTTGTTTATCTGATGGGGACTATGTAAATGGCTAACGCTCATTCCCACGATAGCCACGACGCCGGCCACGGCAGCGTCAAGTCCTACGCTATCGGTTTCATCCTGTCGGTCATCCTGACAGTCATTCCTTTCGGTCTGGTGATGTACCCATCGCTGCCGAAAGCCTTGACCCTGTGGATCGTACTGGCCTTCGCAGTGATCCAGGTGCTGGTGCACCTGGTGTACTTCCTCCACCTGGACCGTTCGGCCGCGCAGCGTAACAACGTGATTGCGTTTGTGTTCGCCGCGATCGTGATCGTCCTGCTGGTTGGCCTGTCGCTGTGGATCATGTTCAGCATCCACACCAACATGATGGCGCACTGAGGTAAATCCGGATGTCCTTGAAGCACTTTATCCAAATCACCAAACCGGGGATCATTTTCGGTAACGTGCTTTCAGTGGCAGGCGGATTTTTCCTGGCCTCGAAAGGGCATGTCGATCTGGCCATCTTCCTGGCCGCCATGATCGGCACGTCCCTGGTGGTGGCATCCGGTTGCGTGTTCAACAACTGCATCGACCGCGACATCGACATCAAGATGGAACGCACCAAGAACCGGGCGCTGGTTCAGGGCTTTGTCTCCCTGAAACTGGCCCTGGCCTTCGCGACCGTCCTGGGTGTTGCCGGCGTTGCGTTGCTGTACAAGGTGGCCAATCCGTTGGCTGCGCTGTTCGCCGTGATCGGCTTTGTCATCTACGTCGGCTTCTACAGCCTGTACCTCAAGCGCAAGTCGGTTCACGGCACGCTGGTGGGCAGTCTGTCGGGCGCCATGCCGCCGGTGATTGGCTATGTCGCGGTGAGCAACACCTTCGACATGGCTGCACTGACGCTGCTGGTGATGTTCAGCCTGTGGCAGATGCCGCATTCCTACGCCATCGCGATCTTCCGCTTCAACGATTACCTGGCCGCATCGATTCCGGTGCTGCCAGTGAAGCGCGGGATTCAAGTGGCCAAGAAGCACATCCTGATCTACATCCTGGCCTTCCTCGTGGCGACCTTGATGCTGACCTTCAGCGGTTACGCCGGCATGAGCTACCTCGCCGTCGCCGCGGCCATGGGCATGTACTGGTTGTACATGGCCTGGACCGGCTACAAGGCAGTGGATGACACGGTCTGGGCACGCAAGCTGTTCGTGTTCTCGATCTTCACCATTACCGCGTTGAGCGTGATGATGTCCCTGGACTTCAAAGTGCCGACCGAGCTGTTGCTGACGTACGCGCCTTAAGCGTTGGATGCTGTAAAGAAAAACCCCGCCCTTTGAGAGAAGGAGCGGGGTTTTTTATTGCCCGTATTCTGGTGGACCGAGTTGCCTGCATCGCGAGCAAGCTTGCTCCTGCAATGGATCGGCGTTGCTCCACATCTTGAGCACGACACAGACCCCTGTAGGAGCAAGCTTGCTCGCGATGGCGGTCTGACAGACGACAACGATTGATCGGTAAAACTGCAGAAACTTCCCACACAGCTTTCAGGTTGTCGGTCGGAAGTTGCCTCTCTAACTTCGGGACGTGCGCAATTAGCGGCAGAGGTATTCGCGCGCCGCGCCACGCTCCGAGAGTACTAGAGGATCGACAATGGCAGTGCAGGACGCAATTACCCCGAGCGTCAATACGAGTAAGGCATTGGGCCAAGCTCTGATTTCGATGTTCAAATCCCTCGAAGTGGAACTGGTACTTGAGGGAGCAGAATCGGGGGCAGTCAAAATTATCGTGTTTGGTGGTTGTGCAGTTCATCTGTATACAAATCATCGTTTTTCGACAGACGTCGATGCCGAGATTTACGAGGCAAATGTCCCTGAAGCTCTTCACCTTCAAACCATGCTTGCGCAGATACCCGAGCAGTTTGTGGATGAGCAGTCAGGTCGGTTAATGGAGCTGAACTATGACCTCCAGTACAACACCAGTTTCGGCCCAATTCACGAGGATTATTGGGAGCGGAGCCTTCCGCTCACGGAGTTTCCAATTGAATCGCCTCTGTACGTGCACATAGCGGCACCGGTCGATATTGCGATATCAAAACTGGGCAGAGCGACCGAGCAGGACGTCAGCGATATCAGGGCGCTTCTGCGGAGCGGCTTCATACTGAGTGCCGATTTCCATCGGCTGGCATTGCAGGCAATTGATGTATATGTTGGGAATAAAGAGCCTCCAACCTCCGTTTTAACTCAAATTCTGGAAGACTACCTGGAGAATACGGATGAAGAGTTCGTTTGATGGCCACGTCCTCTCATCGGCCTTGGACACACTGGTCAAGAGCCCATTAAATCAAGCCGATGACACTGCGCTGGTGAGTGCCGCGAAAGAGGTCTGGTACTCAAACTCGAATCTGAAAAGTGAAGTCACGGCCTTTTTGAGTTGCCACACGGATGATGTGGAAGTTCGTCGAGCAGGCTACTTGCTTGAGCGATTCACTCGCTTTGCCTGCGTTTCCGAATGCCGCGTGTCGGAAGCCCTCAGTGCCCTCGAGCTTTTTACGCATTCGACATCCAGGCAGGCGGTTATGCCGCCGGCTGTTCTACCACTTCGCCTTCGTCGGGATGAGCTAGCTGTCTCGTGGGGGTTGAGTGAAGGGCTTGGGTTGAAGGCTCAAACGCTCATGCCTTTCCAGACTCGGCATTATGAGGCCGAGCAGCGTGCGACTAGGAGTTGATCCATGAGAGCGGTCGCTGGGGATGTCATGCCGCAAGAAAATTATGCCGGACACGAGCTCGGCCACAACACATAACCGCTCGCTCCTACAGGACGGTGGTGGTCAGTTATTCACTGGGTGTGTCGAGCAACCGAAAGAACCGCTCCCGCACCTGAACGTTATCGCTGTGCGCCACGTTGAATCGCAGGAAGTGGCTGGCATCCGGCGCTTTGCTGAGCAAGGTGCCGGGCGCCAGCACCAGGTCGATGTCCAGGCCTTTCCTCGCCAGCGTTTCGGCATGATGCCCTTCGGGCAATCGCGTCCAGATAAACAACCCTTCATGGGGCAGCGATGACACCGAGCAACCGGCTTCCATCAGCCAACTGCTCACCCGACTGCTCGCCTCGTAAAGCCGATCCACCGTGCGCCGGGTGTGTTTGGCGTAGCTGCCGTCACTGAGCATCGTGCAGATAATCTGCTCCGCCAGTTCCGAGGTCATGCCACCGCAGGCCATTTTCAGGGTAACCATCCGTGCCGCCAGTTGCGGCGAAAGCACCGCATAGCTGACCCGACTGTTCGCCGTCAGGGTCTTGGAGAAACCGGAGACGTAACTGACATTGTCCAGCCCGCCCGCTGCCAGGCGCGGGGTCGTTCGTTGCTGCATGTCGCAATACAAATCGTCTTCGAGGATGTGAAACCCGTAACGGTGGCTCAACTCCAGCAAGCGATAGACCTGCGCCGGGGAGAACGAGTGTCCGGTCGGATTGTGCAGGGTGTTATTGGTCATGTAGAGCACGGGCCGATGGACAATCAGCAATTGCTCGAAGGCGTCCAGGTCCATGCCGTCCGCGCCACGGGGGATGGTGATGACCCGGGCGCCATGCAGGGCCAGGTTGGTGTGCATGGTGAAGTAGCACGGATCGTCGAGCAGCACCGTGTCGCCGGGTTTGACCAGCAGGCGCATCAGCATGTCGATGGCCTGCACGGTGTTGGCCGTGGTGATGATCTGGTCCACCGGCACTTCGATGCCCAGGGTCGCCAGTTTGACCCGCAACGCTTCGCGCAGCGGCAGGTAACCGGCGGCGACGCCGTATTCGCCCATGCGCAGGGACGTTGCGCGCAGGGTGCCGCGCACGGCTTTGAGCAGTTCGTCCGCCGGTAGCCACGATGAAGGCAGAAAACCGGCACCGGGGCGCAGCGAGCCGTTGTCCTGCAGCACCGCGCGGCGGACCACGCTGAGGGTGTCTTGAGGTTGCAGGTCCGGGCCGGCATCGGTCTTGAGCGTGGCGCTGGAGCGGTGCACGTAATGCCCCGACCCCTGGCGTGAAACCACCAGACCCTTGGCGCGCAAGCGGTCCAGCGCATCCACCACGGTGGACTTGCCCACGTTCATCAACTCGGAAAGTTCGCGAATCGGCGGCAGCCGCGAGCCGTGAGGCAGCCCGCCCTGGCTGATCGCTACCGACAATTGATCGACAATCTGCTGGACCAGCGGCACACCCGGCTGGAACTCGATGGCGGCGATCACTGCACGCTGAACCTGCATTTTACTGGTCTCTCCGGCAGTAAAGTTCGTTTGATTCTATACGAACTTGCTCTGATGAAAACAAGCGACTCTCTCTACCATCACCTTACAGACTTTCCTGATTGTTCGCGCTGAACGCCTGAACAATCGCTGGTTCCAGAGGTGTTGCATGAGTGTTCAAACAACGGTCGCCGTCGCAAAACCGGTGATCAATATTCGCCTGTTCACGATCCGGATCATCACCGCCGTGTCGCTGTTTGCCGTGCTGGGCAAGGCCAACGTCTGGCTCGACACCGCCACCAACAGCATCCTCGCCCTCGGTTATCGGGCGTTGCTGTTGCTGCTGCCGCTGACGTTATTGGTGCTGGGCCGTCGCTCCCTGAGCGTCACGTTGTTGTGCGCCGCCCTCGGGTTGGTGTTGCTGGCGGTCACCAGCAACCAGGGCATGGTGATGTTCGCCGCCGCGCTGTTCGCCTACGGTATCGCGATTGCCGGTTACCTGATCAAGAGCGAAGCCGCCCAGACCAAGGAGGGCGCGGCCTACAACCGCGTCGCCATGAACATGGGCAGTCTGGTGGCGGGGTTGATCCTGCTCTCGCCGCTGCTGACCCCGACCCTGTTTTTCCTCGGCGCAGCGGGCTTCGTCCTGCTGTGCCTGCCCATCGCCATGGGCGCGACCTTCACCTCCCAACCGGTGGTTGCCAGCCCGGTCACTCATGACGGCAGCGGCTGGCGCAACAAACTGCCATGGGTGATCGCCGGCATCATCATGGGCATCAAGCTGTTCGGCGTGTTCTCGATCCTGCCCCAGGCAATCCTGCTCGAAACCGGCGAACTGCCGGCCTGGTATGGGCTGATGCTGATCCTCAACAGCGCCGTGGTGGTCTTCGCCCAGGTGCCGGTGATGAAACTGATCGAGCGCACCGGGCGCTTCAAAGTGGTCGCTGTCATCGGGATCATCATCGGCGGCTTCGCGGTGCTCTCGTCGCCGGGCGCATTCCACGTCGAAACCCTCGTGGGCGCGTTGATCTGGGTCGCGCTGCTGTCCATCGCCGAGTGTGCGTTCAGCTACCTCGATTACTTCTCCGTCAAACAAAACAACATGTTCGTCAAGGAAGTGTCCCTGGGCGTCGGTGCCGGCCTGACGGTGCTGATCATGCGGGTCATGCCGCCGCCCTATAGCGCCCTGGTACTGGCTGCCATCGGCGCGGGAGGCATCCTCGCCTGGTACTGGCTCAACCGTAGATCCAACGCGTCGCTGCACGACTGAGTCACCGCGTTTGCGTTTTTTACTCCACAGGTCGGAGGCTTCATGAATACGACGTCATGCGTAGTGGTGGTCGGGTACAACGGCAATCGGGTTCACGACATCCAGAAACTGCGCGAACTCTGCAAAACGCTCTACAACGCCCGGTTGATCCTGCTGGTCGAGAAGATTCAGCCCGATGACGACCAGGTGGCCGATCACGTCTGCAGCACGTCGCTGGCGCCGGAAGACGTCACCGAATCCCTGGAACTGGTGGCGGGTTGCTTGAGTGCCGATCACTGGAAACTGATCGGCGTGCTGCCGTTTTCCGACCGTGGCGTGCTGCTCGGCGCGGCGCTGGCGAGTCATTACGGCTTGCCCGGCATCACCCCGGCCGAGGCGCGTGCGGGGTTGGACAAACAAATCTTTCGCAAGCTGGAAGCGGCGGCCGAGCGTTCGCCGGAAGATTATCGTCCGGTGTTTTCCGTGCGCATCGAAACCCTTGCCGAGCTGCGTCAGCGGGTCGTCGAACTGGGCGGCAAAGCCTTCATCAAACCTGCCTGCGAAGGCGCAAGCAGGGGCTGCCGGGTCATCCATCATCCGTCCGAATGCGACGAGGCGTGGCAGGCACTCAAGCCGTATCGCGAGGGTGGCATCGTCCTTGAAGAACTGATTCAGAACGCCCGGGAATACAGCTGGGATTACGTTGCGGGCAGCACGTGGGTCACGGAGAAAACCACCACGGAAGGCGCCTATCGCGCAGAAATCCAGCAAGTGGTGCCAGCACCGCTGGCGGCAGACGTGCAAGCCCGACTGGCGGCTGCCGGTCGACACATGTCCGGGTTGGTCTCGCAGGCTAACGGCGCGTACCACAACGAGGTGTTCCTGCGCAGCGACGGCCTGACGTCGGCGGTGGAAACCAACATGCGCCCCGGCGGCATGCACATCTGGGACCTGGCCCGCCTGGCGTTCGTCGATTTCGATCCGTGGGAGCGCTGGGTCAGGTGGGCGGTGGAAGGCAAGACCGACCCGCGCGATCCCGTCGCTCGGGGCTATTGCGGCATCCGTCTAGTCCGGGCACCGGCCGGCGGACTGCTGCGCTACGTGCCGGACATCGAGTCCCTGGCCCGGGACCTGAACATCGAGCTGGTAGAAGCCGTTTACACCAAACGCCTCAGTGATTCGGTCACCGCACTGGTGAAGGACAACACTTCGTTTATCGGCCACATCGTGTTGTTCAGCGAAGACTACGCACAGCTCAGCGACAACCTGCTGCGCCTGGCTGACGCGATCGAATCACGTGTCGAGGTCACAAGCCTGGCGGCCCCGGCGAGAGCCGCGGGTTGAGTCTCCCGGACCTGCGTTTTGGTATTTTTGAGTTGAGAGGATTGTTTCAATGATCGAGCAAAAAATGACCTGTGATGAGCGCTTTATAGCCCTGGCGAAAGAGCTGGACTATGACATCTACGGCGAAAACACCGCGGGTGGTCATTACGCGCCGCTGATTCGGCATCACGATGAGCTCTATCTCAGCGGCCTGGTACCGCGCATGACCGGCGAAATCCGCTACCCCGGCAGGGTAGGGCTGGAGCTCAGCCTGGCCGATGCACAAGCAGCCGCCAGTATCAGCGCCATGCGCGGGCTGGCCTTGATCGTTGATGCCATCGGCTCGCTGGACAAAATAAAGTCGCTGATACGTATCACGGTTTACGTGAAGTCCACGGCGGACTTTGTTGACCTCAGCGAAGTTGCCAACGGTGCTTCGGATGTCTTCAGCCATGTGCTGGGCGATGCGGGCAAACATACTCGAACCACTGTCGGCGTTTATCAGCTACCGAAAAATGCCGCCGTAGAAGTTGACATGATTGTGGCGCTTCGGCCTTCGGTCTTGTGAGTGTTAGTGCGCCGACTTTACAGTGATCAATTGTTCGCCTAGTGTCTGGTCACTTAAGTCGCTCATAACTCGGTGTTTACGGATGAATAACATTCAAGGTGGTTTTTTTTCATATAAGGACTTTCGCCAGAGTTTAACCCGTCCACCGGTGAGTGCACGGGTGTGGAAGGGCGATGAACTTACCGATATGCGCCAGAGCCTTGCGGCCAGCGAGGTCGATATTGTCGCGCTGGCTCACCATGACAGCAGTGAAGGTTGCAAGTTGACGCCAGGGATGGCGGTGTCGATGCAATGGTTGAACCCCGGCACCGAACTGAACAGTCATGCCCATTCGTGGTGGCACCTGTTCTTCATTCAGTCCGGCAGCGGTACCTTGACCCTTGGCGATGCCGATGCAGTGAACATCAGCCCCGGCGACGTGTTGCTGGTGCCGGCCTGGACCCGGCATGGCTTCGTCAACACCAGCATCACTGAGCCGCTGGCCATGCTGAACATGAGCAACATGCCCCAGATGGCGTTGCTCTCCAATGCTGCAGACGCCACGGTCTGACACGCTCAATCTTCCCGTTTTGCCCACAAGGGAGTCCGCATGCGCAGGCTCCCTTTTTCATTTCTGCTACCCCGGCAGGCCATGGCTGTTTTGACTTTCTGTATCCGTAGAAACAGATAATTTCTGTATCTGTTCAGCACCTGGCCAACTAACTACGATCGATTCCAATGCAACGGATTATTGTGGTTAGTGCAAGGGAGCGTTCTATGGATAGTACGAAGCTGAAACTGTATGTTGGCGCAGATTTTGTCAGTGCTTTTGCAATGTCGGCATTTGTCGCGCTGAAAGAAAAGCAACTTTCATTTGAACTTGTTAAGGTTGATTTAAAGACGCGTGATAACTACCTGGCGAGTTATCGTGATGTATCGCTGACCTGCAAGATTCCCACGCTGGTTCACGATGGTTTTGCACTGTCTGAATCTTCGGCCATCGCCGAATACCTGGAAGAGATAGCGCCGGGGCATAAAAAACTGTTCCCGCTCGACATCAAACAGCGCGCTCGCGCCCGTCAACTCCAGGCCTGGTTGCGCAGTGATTTGTTGGTGATTCGCAAAGAGCGCCCGGCGGACCTCATTTACTTCGGCAAGAAAGAAACCCCGTTGTCGGACGAAGCCCAGGCCGCTGTCGCAAGGCTGTTCTTCGTCGCGGATCGGTTGCTGGAGGAGGGGGCCGATCACCTGTTCGGTGACTGGAGCATTGCCGACACCGACCTGGCAATCATGCTCAACCGACTGCTCGCCAATGGCGACCGCGTTCCTCAGCGGCTCGCGGCCTATGTGCGTCGGCAGTGGGATCGCGACAGCGTTCGGGCATGGATGGACATAGAGCGCGCAGCGCCGGCCATCCAGTAACTAACGCCAGGCAATCACCAGGAGCGCTGCCATGCAGGGAACGTCGGAGCTGGAAAGATACAAACCCTACAACTCACGCACCATTCGCGACACGCCGTACTGGCAGAAACTGACGCCAGCGTTGCAGGAAGCCATGACCGTGGTGGCCAGGGTCATGCCGTTTCGCACCAATGAATATGTGCTGGGCACGTTGATCGACTGGAACAACATTCCGGACGATCCGATTTTTCGCATGACCTTTCCCCACAAGGACATGCTGCTGCCGGACGAATACGCGTCGCTCAAGCAACTGATCGAACGCGATGACGCCGTCGCCATCAAGCGACGGATCGAGGCGATCTGGTTGCGCATGAACCCGCATCCGGCCGGGCAGCTGACGCACAACGGCGCGACCCTCGACGGAAAAGTCCTGCCGGGCATTCAGCACAAGTACCGCGAGACCGTGCTGTTTTTCCCCGGTGCCGGTCAGACGTGTCACGCCTACTGCACGTTCTGTTTTCGCTGGGCGCAGTTCATCGGCGAAGAGGAGCTCAAGTTCAACGCGCGTGAGTCCCAGGAGCTGGTGAATTACTTGCGGGTGCACACTGAAGTGACGGATGTGCTGATCACCGGTGGCGATCCGATGATCATGAACACCCGTTCGCTGGCCGGTTACATCGAGCCGCTGCTGGCGCTGCCACACCTCAAAAGCATCCGCATCGGCACCAAGTCCGTGGCGTATTGGCCACAGCGGTTTGTCAGCGACAAGGATGCGCCGCAGCTGCTGGATCTGTTCAAGCGCATCGTTGCGGCCGGGAAAAACCTGTCGGTCATGGGGCACTACAACCACCCGGTCGAGATTCGCCAGGACATTGCCCGGCAGGCTGTCGAACGCATTCGTTCCACCGGCGCGACGTTGCGCATGCAGGCGCCGGTGATCCGCCACATCAACGAGAACCCCGGCGATTGGGCCGAATTGTGGACTGAAGGCGTGCGGCTGGGAGCGGTGCCTTATTACATGTTCGTCGAGCGCGATACCGGGCCCAGCCACTATTTTGCGATGCCGCTGGCGCGGGCGTTCGAGATCTTCCAGGCGGCCTACCGCACGGTGTCCGGGCTGGCGCGCACCGTGCGTGGGCCGTCCATGAGCACCTTCTACGGCAAGGTGTTGATCAACGGCATCGAGACCGTGGCCGGGGAAAAAGTCTTCGTGCTGCAGTTTCTCCAGGCTCGGGACCCGCAATGGGTATTGCGCACGTTCTATGCGCGCTTTGATCCGAACGCGACCTGGTTCGATGAGTTGCGGCCAGCGTTTGGCGAACGTGCGTTCTTCTTTCAGCCGGAGCCTGTGGCAGCGCCCGAATTGATACCGGTCCTGCTCGAAACGGCGTAGGACGATTCATCAGGAGATAAGGATATGAGCAGTATTCCGTTTGATCAGCGAGAAGGTTTTATCTGGCTCGACGGCGAGTTCGTCGAGTGGTCCCAGGCGCGACTGCATGTGCTGAGTCACGGCCTGCATTACGCGAGTACGGTGTACGAAGGGGAGCGCGTCTACAACGGCAAGATCTTCAAGCTGCGCGAACACAGCGAGCGGCTGTATCGCTCGGCACAGTTGATGGATTTCGCGATTCCCTATGAGCTGGCCGAACTGGAAGCGGCCAGTCATGAACTGCTGCAGCGCAACAACGTCGTGGACGGCTATCTGCGGCCGGTGGCGTGGCGCGGCAGTGAAATGATCTCGACCTCGGCTCGTTTCAACCGCGTGCACGTGGCGATCGCCTGCTGGCAATGGCCGAGTTACTTCGACCCGGCGGGGCACATGGGCGGCATTTGCTTGAAGACCGCGCAGTGGCGGCGTCCGCCACCCAGCAGCAGCCCGTTCGAAGCCAAGGCGTCCGGGCATTACCAGATCGCCACGCTCAGCAAGCACGATGCGGAAAACAACGGTTTTCACGACGCGTTGATGCTCGACTGGCGCGGTCACGTCGCCGAAGCCACCAGCGCCAACGTGTTCTTCGTCAAGGACCGGACGCTGCATACGCCGCTACCCGATTGCTTCCTCAATGGCATCACCCGCCAGACCGTTATCGAATTGGCCGGGGCGCTGGATTACCAGGTGGTCGAGCGCACCATTCTTCCTACGGAGCTTGGCGATTTCGATGAGTGTTTTCTGACGGGAACCGCCGCCGAAATCACCCCCGTGCAGAGCATCGACGAGCAGCGCTACCGACCAGGCAACGCCTGCCGCGAATTCATTGCCGCTTACACCTCAACCGTTAACGCCTGATAAACCGCCAGGAACTTCACCATGTCAGATCAAGGGATTGTTGCGTCTACACCTTACGTTTCACTGGGCCACCGCCATGACGAATTGTCGTCCCGCGGCTGGACGGTACTGACCCCGGCCGAATTTGCCTACGATGTCGTCGGCACATTGCAGGCGTTCGGTCAGATCATTCCGCAATTCAACGGGCAGACGGCCTTCGCCATTACCCGCAAACCGGGGTACGAAGCGTTGCCGTACTCCCAGAGCATGAACGGCATCGGCCCGCACACCGAAGCGCCGGTCTACGGCCCACCGCCGCGTTATCTGGCGCTGCATTGTCATCATCAGGCCACGTGCGGTGGCGGGCATACCGGGTTGGTCGACGGGATCGAGTTCCTGGCATTCCTCGAACGCACGGAGCCCGAGTTGCGCGAATGGATCGACGACACGCCCGTGGAGTTCGTGGCCACCGCCAAACCGGGTGAAGTGGCGCAAACGCGGGTCAAGGAATACATCCTGACGCCTACAGAGGACGGGGACATTTTCCGCTTCAGCTACAACCAGTTTCACTACGGCGATGTGAACCCTTCCGAGGAGGATCTGCAGCAATCGAAGGTGACGAACAGCTCATCGCCACTGGCCAGGTTCGCGATGCTCGGCGAGGACTATTTCATCCAGCACAACACACCGGTGCTGATTCCCGACGGCTGCATGCTGATTTGGGACAATTGGCGAATGATCCACGCCCGCAGTCGATACACTGACCCGGCGCGAAACCTGACTCGCTACTGGCTGGCCTGATTCATCCGTCGCCCACAATTCCATCGGCGTACCCCTCGGCGGGTACGCGTCTTACAGGTATCGCGTCATGCAAACAGCAATCGAGATCGCCAAGGTCGATCATCAACTAGTCGTGCGGCTCAATCAGGCCTGGACCAAAAGGGCCACGGTGTGCGCACCGGACAAGACCTCGGTCAGCGAAACGTTCGACCCGGCGCGCCCGGATTACCCGGAGTGCATGGTGCCGTTTTTCCATCACCCGAAATTCCAGTCCCTGAGCGACGAGCTCAAAAGCACCGTGGTGACCTGGGGCTGGATCGGCTACAACCTGCGCACGGTCACGGCTGAAGAGCACGTGGTGAACCCTGCGCTGAGCGTCATCGCCAATCAGTACCTGGGCAAAAACGACTGGCATTTTCGCGAAGCGATGCAGCAGACGTTGATCGACGAGCACTACCACACGCTCATGCACCTGCGGGCCATCGAGCGGACCAAAGAGGATCGAGCGCTTGATCAGGATCTGGACCTGCCGCCGTCGGTGACCTATCTGCGTCTTGCCGCGCTGCGTGAGGAATTGCCCGAGCAGTGGCAGCGCGATCTGGCGGCGATCACCTTCGCGGTAGTGGCCGAGATCAGCGTCAACGCTTACCTGGATCTGCTGGCCGACGATCAAACCATTCAGCCGCAAAACCGCCGCGTGGCAGAACTGCACAACCGCGACGAATATGCCCACAGCAAGATTCTCGCGGAAGTGGCGAAGGTCATGTACGCCAACATGCAGCCACCTCAACGGGCATTTTTCGCACAGACGTTGTCGGTGGCGCTGAGTGCCTTTGTCGCTCAGGACTACTCGATGTGGGAGGCGATTCTGACGCAACTCGGCGTCGAGGACGCGGCACTGATCATTGCCGACACCCGGGAGAGCAACAAGAACGCCACGATCATGCGCGACTACAGCGGCCTGCATCGTCTGGCGCAGGATCTGGGGATTAGCGACGAGATCGATTTCGACTTCCGTCCGACCCTCAAAACCGCTGCAGTGGCCTGATCGGGAGGTGAATATGTCCGTTCCTGTGTACGAAGTGTTCGCCATCCGTGTCGGTGCCAATGCACAGCGCACCGCCCGGGAGAACTTTCTTTACGACGCCTGCTGCGGTGATCCGAATGCGTCGATGCCGCTGGATTACTACTTCTGGGTCATTCGTAATGAGCAGCAGGTGATTGTGGTCGACACGTGCTTTCAACCCGCGACAGCAGATCGGCGCAACCGTCAGATGTATCGCCTGCCGGAAGAATCCCTACGTCAACTGGACATCGATCCGGCGCAGGTCGAGAACCTGATCCTCACCCATTTGCACTGGGACCACGCCGGCAACCTGGGGTTGTTTCCGAAAGCCACGGTGCATTTGCAGGAAGCGGAGCTGCGCTTCTGCACCGGTCCGAAAATGGCCCATCGCACGGTGAACAAAACCTACGAGGTCGAGGATGTGATGTCGGCGTTGCCACCGCTGTTCGAGGGACGCTTGCGTTTGCATAGCGGCACGGTCGAGGTGGTTCCCGGCGTGACGCTGCACCCGGTAGGCGGGCATACGCCTGGTAGCCAGGTGGTGCGGGTGAACACCGCACGCGGGTGGATTGTTCTGGCGTCGGATGCGGCTCATTTGTGGGCGAACATTCGCCAGCGCAGTCCGTTTCCGATCATTGATGATCTGGCGCAGACGCTGGAAGCGTTTATCGAAATCGACCGTTTGGCCGACGGCGAAGACCACGTCATTCCCGGCCATGACCCGTTGATCGCCGAGCGCTTCCCGCATTGGAACGATGACCCACACATCATCTGCCTGCACCAAACCCCGGTCTGAACGCATTCCCTGTAGGAGCGAGGCTTGCCCGCGAAGAACGATAACGCGGTCATTCAGGAGAACCGCATTATCGTTCTTCGCGGGCAAGTCGGAACGCCGCACCGCTCGCTCCTACAGGAAATACGTCAGCTCTGGTTTTTGAGGAGCTGGCCGAGGGTCGCCAGCGCTTCATCAATCTTCGGCGAATACGGCGCCCCACAACCGATCCGCACAAAGTGACTGAAGCGCTGGGCGTTGGAAAAGATATCCCCAGGCAAAATCTGGATGCCCACCTTCAACGCCGCATGAAAAAACGCCATGGACGCCTGTTCAGCCGGCAGTTCCACCCACAACAACGTACCGCCCCGTGGATGGGTGATGCGGGTGCCCGGTGGAAAATAGCGAGTGATCGCCGCACTCATCTGCTGGCGCTGCTGTGTCAGCGTTTTCCTCAAGCGGCGCAGGTAACGTTCGTAGGACGGCGTCTTCATGAACGCGCTGACCGCCAGTTGCGACAACGCTTCACAACCTCGGGACTGCGTGTGTTTGAGCATTTCCACGCGGTCGTGCCACTGCCCGGCGCTGATCCAGCCCAGGCGTATGCCCGGCGCCAGCGTTTTGTTCAGCGACGCGCAGTAGATGACGTTGTCGGTGCGGTCCCAGTGTTTGAGCGTGGATAACGGCTGCTCGGTGTCCACCAGGTCGCCGTAGGTATCGTCTTCGATCAGCACGGTGCCGTGCTCGGCACACAATTGCACCAGCCGCGCCTTGTGGGTGTCGGGCATGATGCTGCCGAGCGGATTCTGCAGATTGGGAATGACGATCAGCGCCCGAATCCGTTCGGGGCCTTGCAACAGCTGTTCGAGCGCGAACAGATTGATGCCCGAATGGGCCGTTGCCGGGACTTCGAGCACTCGCAAGTTCAAACTTTCGAGAATTTGCAGCAGGCCGTAAAAGGTCGGGGATTCCACGGCCACGGTGTCGCCGGGGTGGGTCACCGCACGCAAGGCCAGGTTGATCGCTTCGGTCGCGCCGTTGGTGATCACCATTTTCTCGGCGCTCAAGTTGGCCTTTGCCGTCAGCGCTCGTCGGGCAAGGATGTTGCGCAACTCGATGTTGCCGCAGGTCGGGCCTGTCGCACCCAGCAGTTTCTGATCCTGACGCAATGCCTTGCTCATATGGTCTTGCAGAATCTTCAACGGATAGAGTTCCGGCGCGCAGTAGGCGCTGGCGAAATTGACCTTGACCGTCGCGCGTTGGCTGGCCTTGAGCACCGATGACACTTGCTCGTGAATGCCGAGATAGACCTCGGTATCAAGGGGCGCAGGCGTTGTGGTCACGGCCGGTTTGGGCAAGGTGTCCGGCTGGCGAATGTAGTTGCCGGAACGCGGACGGGCTTCCAGGACGCCATAGTCCTCAAGCTCCCGGCACACCTGCACCGCGGTCGACAGGCTGACGGCGTGTTTTTCCATCATCAGCCGAATGGAGGGGAAGCGTTCCCCGGTTTTCAAGGTGCCGCTGCGGATCGCGTCGAGGTAGTGGTTGGCTAACTGACGGTACAAGGGGGTCGGGTGCATGATGACCTCAGCAATCGCACCACTGAGGTCTTGGGCTGGAAAGAAAGTTGACGTTCCCCGCAGGCGGACCCGTGGTGCTCAAGGGTTAAGGGAAGTTTTTTTCTGGCGTCGATACACAGAGAGTAATCGCGCTTTTGCCGGAATCGCGGGCAATAAAAAGCCCCGCTCTAGGGCGGGGCTTTTAGGTCAGTGGCGCGTGAGGCGCTGCTGAGCGGGAAGTGTTACTGCGCGGCGATGCTGTAGCCATCGAACGCGGTTTGCTGCTGAAGCGCGGTGATGATGTTTTTGCGGTTAACGGCGTGTTCGGTTCCGCTACTGTCCAGGAACGATTCGCTTTCCAGCTCTGCTTCATCGCCTTCGCCGACAAAGGTAAAGCCGAGGAACTCCAGGGCCTCACGGTCAACGTTGAGTCGCGAACGCGGAGTGCGCAGCGGCAGCGTGACGCTGATGCCGTCCTTGCTGATGGTGAACACTTCGACATCTTTCTTGGCGCGGGCCGTTTTGCTCTTGCCACTGGTTGGGTTGCTGATGGCCTGATGCGTCTGGTTCAGTACTTTCAGGGCCAGACCGTAGACGATCTCCTGAAACGCAGGATCGTCCTTGAAGCTGGAAAGGATCCGGCTGATCGAGAACTTGCTGCTCAGGTCTTCAAGGGCCGCGATATCGGCCGCTTCGGCGTCCTTGAGTTGCTTGAGTTCGCCCATCAATTCATAGGCTTTATCGTCGTCGAAGCGGTCGTGGGCCTGGCGAATCGCGGCGCGCAGCTCGCGGATCTGGTCGCTTTCCCGGGTGGACTGGAAAGCGTCCAGCACCATCTCGGCGATGGTCTTGGCCTGGGGCACGTGCTGTGAAAGATTGATGGAGTTTTCGTATTCCGCTTTGGACGACAAGGTGACTACGGATTCAGCGGTATTGGAATCGGACATTGAAATTTCACTACTTCTTTAACTTGAATTGGGGCGAAAAAGCACAGGGCTTTTTCAGGCCGCCTAATCTATTGGACCTGCGCGGCGTTGTCACGGGTGAACAGGCGAGCGGGCAAAAGAACTGGCTACCACCACCTTGTAGGAGCCGGCTTGCTGGCGATGGCGGCATGTCAGTCGATACCAATATTGACTGACCCTCCGCCTTCGCCAGCAAGCCGGCTCCTACAGGATGGCGGGCTTCAGGGAGCGGAACGTTTGATAAAACCGGAATGAGCGTCCGCAGAACAAACCGCTCGAAATGCCTGATGCACACGCCTTGAGCAACACCATCGACAGCGTGGCCGAATGCTGCGGATCAACCTCGGCCTGATAGCCAAAGTAATAGTTAACAGCGAAAAACAGCAGGTAAAGCACCAGGGTTTTTGCTGTGCCCGGCACGATCAACCCGGTTTGCGCTTGATCCAGCTCGACACCCTTGCGCGAAAAAATCACCAGTGCGACGACGCTGCCCACGAACACCGCAGCCAGCCAGCAACTGATTGAGAGTGAGAAGTTGGGTGTCAGATTCAACGAATACAGCGACCAGCCCAACAAAATCGGCGGTGTGATCAGCAGCGAAAATTTGCTTTCACGGGTCGGGGACAGGGCTTTGATGCCGTAGTAACAGAGCAGCAGAAATACTGCATAAACCCACAGCGGGGTGTTTTCCAGGGTGTTGAGCATCGAGCAGCGTCCTTGCCGAAAAGTGAAGTCGGGATCATAGCGGTTGCGGCGACTATTTCCCCGGTGAATTCAGATTCATCGACCGCACCGCCCATTGCTCTGCGGTTTGCTGATCAACCGGCAGTGTGAAGCGGAACGTTGCACCGCGGCCGGGCACATCGATCAGCTGGATATCGCGACCGTGCAGTTGCAGGATCCGATGCACGATTCGCAGCCCGAGTCCGCCATCGCGCCGTGCCCCGCCAATGTTGAAAGGGCGCAGGAACAACCCTTCGCGCAGCTCTGGCGCGATGCCGGGCCCGGTGTCGCTGACGGTGACTTCGACGAAAGACCCTTGAGGGCGCAGGCTCAGTTCGATTTCCCCACCTTGGGCGGTGTGGCGCAGAGCGTTGTCGAACAGATTGGTGAGCACGCGTTCAATCAGCCCCAGATCGGCGCAGGCGGCTGCAACGTTGGGGGCAAAGTTGGCTTTCAGTTCGACCTGACGCGCCTCGGCGGTCAATTCGAATTTCTGGAAGATGTCCTGCACCAGGTCGGTCAGGGAGAAGCGCTCCAGCACCGGTTGCACAAAACCGTGTTCCAGCCTTACCAACTCCAGCAGCGATTGCGCCAGACCGCCGACTTTGCGGCTTTGGTCCAGGGCGATGCCGAGGTAGCGGCGGCGGTCGGCGGGGGACAACGTGGCGTCCTTCATCGACAGGGTTTCCAGATAGCCGTGAAGCGAGGCCAACGGCGTGCGCAAGTCGTGGGAAATGTTCGCCACCAGTTCGCGGCGTTCCTGATCCTGGCGGGTCAACGAACGCCATTGTTCACTGAGGCGTGCCTGCATTTGTCGGAAGGTGGCGTCGAGAATGGCAATTTCATCGTGGCTGGCGGTTTTTTCCACCGGCGCTGATTCAGGAGGCGTGGCCGGGACGCCATCGATGTCGAACTGGCTGACGGTTTCGGTCAGTCGGCGCAAAGGTCGGGTGATCAGCGCAAATGCGGTAAGACCGGCAATCAGGCACAGCAGTGCGACCAACCCGATCGATAACAGGGCGGTATTGAGCGCCGCACTGGTGGCGCCGCGTTCAGCCAGGCGATCGTGGTCCTCACCGAGCAGCACCACATAGAGATAACCAGCCGGCTTGCCGTCAACTTTCAGCGGCGCGGCGCTGAACACCTTGCGCGCATCGGCGCTGCGCGGGTCGTCGCCGAGAATCGGCAGAGCATCGCCTTTGAGCAGGCGCTGGATCGGCGCGAGGTCGATCTGCTGTCGATGAATCCGGCCCTCGGGCGCGGCACTGCCGACAATCTTGCCCTCGGTGTCGAGCAGATAGACCTCGACACTGGGATTGACCAGCATCAGTTTGCTGAACAGGTCACGCACGGCATTGGGCATCAGGCCCTGGGTGTCCATCAACACCGTGTCACGAGCAATGTGTTGGGCCAGATCCCGCGACAGCCCTTGCACCACTTCCTGTTCATGCATCTGGTTGGAGCGCACCTGCATCCATGCCGAGGTGCCGCAGCACACCAGCAACAGCACGGCGAACACCAGCGACAGCCGCTGGGTGAGGGTCAGCCTCATGACTGTTCCTCCCTGGCCGCGAATTTGTAGCCACGGCCCCACACCGTGAGGATGCGCACCGGTTGTGCCGGGTCGGCCTCGATTTTCGCGCGCAGGCGGTTGATGTGGGTATTGACCGTGTGCTCGTAGCCTTCATGGCTGTAACCCCACACGGCATTGAGCAGGTCCATGCGCGAGAACACCTTGCCAGGCTGGCGGGCGAAGAAATACAACAGGTCGAACTCCCGTGGCGTGAGATCGAGGCGGCGACCGTCAAGGGACACATCGCGGGTGATCGGATCGATGGCGAGCCCGTCCGTGATCAGGCTGCCGGCGTCCATTTTCAGGTTGCGGGCCATGGCGTCGACCCGCCGCAACAGCGCTTTGACCCGGGCGACCAGCTCGAGCATGGAAAAGGGTTTGGCCAGGTAATCGTCGGCACCGAGTTCCAGCCCCAGAATCCGGTGCACTTCACTTGAGCGCGCGCTGGTGATGATGATCGGTGTGTAGCGGGCCATGGCGCGGGCGCGCCGGCAGATTTCCAGGCCATCGACGCCCGGCAGCATCAGGTCGAGGATCAGTGCATCCCAGCTTCCTTGCTGCAGCATTCGCATGCCTTCATCGCCATCGGCGCAGTGCACCACCTCGAACTGCTCATCACGAAGATGCAGGCAGATAAGGTCGGCGATATGCAGGTCGTCCTCGACCACGAGGACGCGTTTGGTCGGTTCCATCAAGCTCAATCCTTCGGCGCAATGAGCGCATTGTGCGGGTTTTCCGGGGCCAGAGTTATCACGAATTGTTTAACTTCCCGTGAGGATTTGGCGATCAACCCAAGCCTAGGCTGTGTTCCATGAAAGGCACTTTGGATTTTGGAGACGGCCATGTTTTCACGGCGACAATTTCTTGTAGCGAGCGGCGGGCTGGGGGTTGCAGCCCTGGCGATCGGTGTATTGCCAAAATTTGCTGCCAGCTCTGCGCTGGTCAGCGAGGCCAGCGCGGCGGAGGTTTTCGAGGTGACGCACACTGACAGCGAATGGCGTGCCCTGCTCAGTGACGAGCAGTACGAAATCCTGCGGGAAGAGGGCACTGAACGGGCTTACAGCAGTGCGCTGAACAATGAGCATCGTGATGGAACCTTTGCCTGTGCCGGTTGCGATCTGCCGCTGTTTTCCTCTACCACCAAGTTCGACAGCCACACCGGTTGGCCGAGTTTCTGGGCACCGCTGGACAAGGCGGTGGCGACCCGTCAGGACCGGTCCTTTGGTGTGTTGCGCGAAGAGGTTCACTGCCGGCGTTGCGGCGGTCATCTGGGCCATGTCTTCGACGATGGGCCCAAACCTACTGGTCTGCGCTACTGCATGAACGGTCTGGCGATGACCTTCAAGCCACAGGCGGCTTGATTCCTTTTTCTCTCATTTCCTGCAGGTCGACGCTATGTGGCTTCTGATCCTCGCTTATCTCGGTGGTGTGCTGACGATCGTCAGCCCGTGCATTCTGCCGGTGTTGCCGTTTGTCTTCGCTCGTACCGGTCAGCCGTTCATGAAGAGCAGCCTGCCGCTGCTGGCGGGCATGGCGCTGACCTTCGCGCTGGTCGCTTCATTGGCGGCAGTGGGCGGCGGTTGGGTGGTGCAACTCAATCAGTATGGACGCTGGCTCGCGCTGGTGTTTGTCGCCCTGTTCGGGCTGACGTTGTTGCTGCCGCAGTTGGCCGAACGTCTGACGCGCCCGTTGGTGGCGGCTGGCAGTCGGTTGTCGGAGGCGGCGGGCACCGATGCCCGGCCGCGTCCCGGCGCTTCGTTTTTGATCGGTGTTGCCACGGGGCTGCTCTGGGCGCCGTGTGCCGGGCCAATTCTGGGCCTGTTATTAACCGGCGCCGCGCTGCAAGGGGCAAGCATCGCCACCACCCTGTTGCTGCTGGCCTACGCCGCCGGTGCCGCCACTTCCCTCGCGGTTGCGTTGCTGCTGGGCGGTAAGGTTTTCGCCGCCATGAAGCGTTCCATCGGTGCTGGCGAGTGGGTCCGTCGAGGTTTGGGCGCGGCCATGCTGGCCGGTGTGGCGGCGATTGCGTTGGGGCTTGATACCGGGATTCTGGCGCGGTTTTCCACGGCATCTACCGGTGGTATCGAGCAGGCGCTGGTGGGCCGTTTGGCCGGTAAGACACCGAACGGCAGCGGGGCGATGATGGCGAGAACCCCGGCTGCTGATGGTGCGATGAGCGTGGCTGACAAAGCGCCGGGCACACTGCCCATCGAAGGCAAGCTTCCATCGCTGGATGGCGCCGTGCAATGGCTCAACTCGCCACCACTCGATGCCCAGGCGTTGAAGGGCAAGGTAGTGCTGGTGGATTTCTGGACCTATTCCTGCATCAACTGCCTGCGCAGCTTGCCCTATGTAAAAGCCTGGGCTGAAAAATACCGCGATCAGGGGTTGGTGGTGATCGGCGTCCATGCACCCGAATTCGCCTTCGAGCGCAACGTAGGCAACGTCACCAAAGCCATGAAGGACCTGGGTATCAACTACCCGGTGGCCATCGACAACGAATTCAAGATCTGGCGAGCTTTCAACAATGAGTATTGGCCGGCCCACTATTTTGCCGACGCCCAGGGGCGCATTCGTTATCACCACTTTGGCGAAGGCGAGTACGCCGAGTCGGAGCGGGTGATCCAGCAATTGCTGCGTGAAGCGGGTGCCGCCAAGGTGGATGACGGGTTGATCAATGCCAATGCCGAGGGTGTTCAACTCGCGCCGGACATGAACGAAGTGCAGTCGCCGGAAACCTATGTCGGCTACCAGCGCTCGGAGCATTTCGTCCCCGAAACCAGTCTGGTTCCCGACAAGTTGACGACCTACAGCCCACCGCCGCAACTGGCCCTGAATGACTGGAGCCTGGGTGGTCAGTGGACGGTCGGTCCGGAGCGGGCCACTTCAAGCGCGCCCGCCAGTCGCATTGTCTACCGCTTCCACGCCCGTGATTTGCATCTGGTACTGGGCCCCGGCGCAGATGGCAGACCGGTGCGTTTCAAAGTGCTGATTGACGGAAAAGCCCCCGGCGATGCCCACGGTACGGACGTGGCGCCCGATGGCAGCGGTAGCGTCACCGAACAACGTTTGTATCAACTGGTGCGCCAGTCCGGCGCAGTAACGGATCGGACGTTCAGCATCGAATTTCTCGATCCGGGTGTCTCGGCGTATGCCTTTACGTTCGGTTGATCGCCACTTCACTGATTCAGGAGTCCGCCTCATGAAAACCCTGTTCACCTTGCGTCGCACCCTGTTGGGACTGGCCGCCGCTGGCGTCATCGGCCAATGCTCTGCGTTCTCTTTCGGATCCACCGAAGACGCGGTCATCATCCCCGCACCCACCCTCGACGAAATCACCCAGGCCCACAGCGAAACCGCCGTGTTCGCCGGCGGTTGCTTCTGGGGCGTCCAAGGTGTGTTTCAGCATGTCAAAGGCGTGAAGAAAGCCGTCTCCGGTTACGCGGGCGGGGCGGCCGACACCGCTCAATACGAGCGGGTCAGCGGCGGCAATACCGGTCACGCGGAATCGGTCGAGGTGACCTTCGACCCCACTCAGGTCAGCTACGGCACCTTGTTGCAGATCTACTTCTCGGTGGCTCACAACCCGACCGAACTCAATCGTCAGGGACCTGACCACGGCACGCAATATCGCTCGGCGATTTTTCCGGAAAACAGCGAGCAGCAACGTGTTGCCCAGGCCTACATTGCCCAGCTCGACGCTGCGAAATCGTTCAACAAACCGATCGTCACCAAGCTCGAAACCTATAACGGTTTCTACCCGGCAGAAGAGGAACATCAGGACTTTCTGACTGAACACCCCACCTATCCGTACATCGTTATCAATGATCTACCGAAAGTGGCCCAGTTGAAGAAGTTGTTTCCGGAGCGGTATCAAGAGAAACCGGTGTTGGTGAAGGCGGGGATGTAACTGGCGGCTTGGTTACTTACGACGCGGACGCTCCATCGCGATGGTCGACGTTTCAAACCCCAGGCCCGAAAAGAAATCCGAAGCACCTTCGCGACCCGCTCGTAAAACCCAGGTGATCTCGTTGTTGTCACCCATGACATGCTCAACCAGAGCACGCCCGACACCTTTGAGTCGATGGTGCTCACACACGACAACCATCGACAGATAACCGTTGGACAGTCCATCGGTAATGCCTCGGGCGAACCCAATGATCCTGGAATCCTTCACCGCAATGGCTGTGCGTTGGGAGTTAGCGATCAGCAGAGCAAAATGATCAGACGAACCTGTGCGATGGGCCCATCCGTTCTTTGCGAGAAAAAGGCGAACAGATTCAACCGCTGCGGGTTTCAAGTCACAGATGTACATGGTGTCTCTCATGGTCGTTGGGGGATGCCTTGTCTGGCGCACATGACGATGGAAATAACTAATGTCTAGTCGTCACACATAAAGCTGGATATGTTGTCTCTGTTCAGCTTAGTAATACCTTGCTCGTACCAGTCTGAAAGGTGGATTTTAATTTGGCTTTTTCTATGTTTTATCGGGAAGGGGCGAAAGCGTTTTCCTTGTTTTAATGAGTAGATGTAATATGTCTTGCCGCTTTTTATGATTCGGTCAAAACTGTAAAAGTCAAGGTAGTGACCTTTGTTGCTGGTGCAGATAACGATGTCGCCCTCATTGTAGGGGCATCCGCTTGAAGCGTCATAACAGAAAAAGTCACGAATGCCCTTATGCTCAATGGTTGAAGTGTTTTCCTTTAGTACTTTCTGTGCGCGCTCTTTTGTCTTCTCGGTGTGATAGGTGTCCCATATAAAAATTGGCAGTGACTGGTTAGACTCATCCTTTAGCCAATCAGGACCGTCGGCGTATTGCATGCCTCTGGCTAAGGCCTTTTGCATCTTGTCGTGATTTGCTCTGTAAAGGTTTAAATGCCTGTTGAAGGTGTCCGTACGAGAATAAATATCGGCGGGTGATTTTTTGATTGTTGCAATTTCTTTTTTGTAGTTGTTGTGAAGCTCCTTGCTGGTAATAACTACACAAGTGTCGCGAAATAGACTGATTCCGGTGCTTGTAAAATTGGCACTTCCAATAATGACGGTCTTCGGAGCTATCAAGTACACCTTCCAATGGGTGCTTGCCTGATAACCAAAGTCTACAGAAAAGTTAAGCTTGTTATTTTTGATGTCTCTGCAGTGTTCAATGAAATCGGGGGAGGAGAATGAGTTGATTGTTCCGATAATAAGCTCAATGGAGTTTTCATTTTTTAACATTGTGTCAATCAGGTTTTCTGTTTTGCTTGCAAAGGCACTAACTATTGTTATTTGTTTGTTGTGAATTTTTTCTAAATAAGCATTTAGATTGTTTTCGTTGTTCAGAATTTCCATAACAATGCTATTGCTCCATTTTTTGACTTGCTGAGGTTGTCACTACATCTTGAGGTGATCATGGATTAACCAATACCTTCACCCTGAAATCACATTCTTGCCCGCCACTTTCGACCGATACAACGCTTGATCAGCCCTGGCCAGCAGCCCGGTCTGTTGTTCTTCTTCAAAGCGTTGTACGACGCCAAAACTCATGGTTACTTGAAAGTCTCCCACTGGCAGCAAACTGGCGACGTTATGGCGGATTGTCTCCGCGAGGCTTCTGGCGTCGGCCAACGGGGTATCGGGAAGAATGATGATGAACTCGTCACCGCCCCAGCGCGCCAGCAAATCGCCGTCGCGTACGCAATGTTTCACGCTCTGGACTACCTGCACCAACGCGGCATCCCCCAAGGCATGGCCGTAGTGATCGTTGATGTTCTTGAAGTCGTCGATGTCCATGGCAATCAGCGACAGCGGCTGGCGGAAGCGTTGGGCGCGATCACATGCCTGAGGCAGGTCCTTGCTCAGGCGATGGCGATTGGCGATTGTGGTCAGTGCGTCGGTTTCCGCCAGTTTGCGGTTTTCTTCGAGCTGAATCTGCAGTTGCTGGTTGACCCGGGATAACTCGCGGGTGCGTTCTTCGACGATGGCTTCGAGGGATTTGTTCTTTCGTTCAAGCTCTTCGAACAAGCGCTTCTTGTCTTCGATGCTGCGGTGCGCACCGACCATGCGCGCCACCGAACCGTCGGCGTTGCGGGCGAGCACGTAGCCGCGGTCTTCGACCCAGGTATAGCTACCATCCTGCATGCGGCAGCGATACTCGGCCTGATAACCGGGAGCCTGTTGGCTCAGGTAGGCGTCAAACAGGGCCATGACCCGTGGGTAATCCTCGGGATGCATCACCGATTCCCAGGTAAACACCGTGTTGTCGAGGGAATGAGGTGGGTATCCGAGCATTTTGTACCAGCCGGGGTTGCGGTAAACGAACCCGGTATTGGCGTTCCAGTCCCAGATGCCATCACTGACCAGTTCCAGGATGGTGTGCAGCATGTCTTCGTTCAAATCCGACAGATTGAACTTCAACGCTTCAATATCCGAGGCCCCATCCATCACTGCTCTCCCTGACCAAAGCGACCCGCCAGTCGAGGAGATTAGTCGATGGTGCATTCAACCGCCTAGTGCTTGCCCCACATCGCTATGGCGAAGTCGACGAAACGGCGTAATTTCGGCAAGCGGTAGCGATCCTGAGCGTACATCAGGCTCATTGGCCGGCTCGGCGGCGGGTAATTGGGCATCAAGGCCACCAGTGTTCCGTCCTTGAGGTCTTGTTCTACCAAGGCGTCGGGTAACAGCACGATGCCCATGCCGGTGCGTGCCGCCTGATGCAAACCGGCGGAGCTGTTGATCAGCATCGGTCCACTGACCGCCACCGCTACTTCGCCTTCGGCCCCGCTCAGACGCCATTCCTTTTCCACCGATTGCCAGTCATCACCGGCCGGGTAGGCGAAGGACAGGCAGTCGTGGTGTCGCAGGTCATCAGGTTTTTCCGGGTTGCCGCGACGCGCCAGGTAGATCGGCGATGCGCACATGGTCAGGGTGTAGTCCACGAGTGGACGGGCGATCAGGTTGGTCTGTTCCATGTTGCCCAGGCGAAACGCTACGTCGATGCCGTTTTCAAGCAGGTCCGGGCGGCGGTTGGTGAGGACCACATCCAGTTTGACGCGTGGGCACAGCAGGGCGAATTCGCTAAGCGCCGGTGCCAGTTTTTCCGTGCCGAAGGTCAGCGGTGCGGTAATGCGCAGGGTGCCGCTCGGCTCGTCGAGGGCCTGCTCGGCCAGGCGTTCGGATTCGGCCACCAGTCCCAGCACTTCCAGGCAGCGTTGATAGTACGCGGTGCCAAATTCCGTCAGCCGTTGGCGCCGGGTCGTACGGTTGAGCAAGCGCACACCCAGACGCTGCTCTAGTGCCCGCAGGTGATTGCCCACCATGGTGGTGGACATTTCGCACTGAAAAGCGGCGGCGGTCATGCTGCCGGATTCCACCACTCTTACGTACACGGTCATTGCCTGGAACAAATCCATTATCAAGCCCGACTTTAAAATGATTGAAGTATTGCAGCGTTTATCCAGCTCAGGTGGCTAACCATACTGCAAAAACACCGACCATTGATGGAGCTTGATGTCATGACCGCCGCCTGCCTGATGAGTACTTACCAACCGCTGGCACTGAGTTTCAGTAAAGGCCTGGGCACGCGCCTGTGGGATCAGGCCGGTCGTGAATACCTGGACGCGGTGGCGGGCGTGGCGGTGACCAACGTTGGGCACTCTCATCCTAAAATTGTCTCGGCGATCAGCGAACAGGCCGGCCTGCTGCTGCACACCTCCAACCTCTACAGCATCGACTGGCAACAGCGGCTGGCGCAGAAACTGACGCGCTTGGCGGACATGGAGCGGGCGTTCTTCAATAACTCCGGTGCCGAAGCCAACGAGACCGCGCTAAAACTGGCGCGGCTGCATGGCTGGCACAGAGGCATCGAACAACCCTTGGTGGTCGTCATGGAAAACGCGTTCCATGGCCGGACGCTCGGCACGCTGTCCGCCAGCGATGGCCCGGCCGTGCGGCTGGGGTTCAATGAACTGCCGGGTGATTTCGTCAAAGTGCCGTTCGGCGACCTCAAGGCGCTGGACAAGGTCCAGCAGGCCCACGGCGCAAGAATCGTGGCAATCCTGATGGAGCCGATCCAGGGTGAAAGCGGCGTGCAACTGGCCCCGCCCGGTTACCTCAAGGCCGTGCGCGACCTGTGCAATCGGCGTGGCTGGCTGATGATGCTCGATGAAATCCAGACCGGCATCGGTCGCACCGGCCAGTGGTTTGCGTTCCAGCACGAAGGCATCGTTCCGGATGTCATGACGTTGGCCAAAGGCCTCGGTAACGGTGTCCCCATCGGCGCCTGCCTGGCCCGGGGCAAAGCCGCCGACCTCTTCACCCCCGGCAGCCACGGCAGCACGTTCGGCGGTAATCCACTGGCCTGCCGCGTGGGTTGCACCGTGCTGGACATCATCGAAGAACAGGGCCTGCTGGCAAACGCCAAAATACAGGGCGAACGCCTGCTCGCCAGATTGCGCACCGAGTTGGCCGATGACCCGAACGTGCTGGCGATTCGCGGCCAGGGCCTGATGATCGGCATCGAACTCAAGCAACCGATTCGCGACCTGACCCTGATCGCCGCCCGGGATCACGCCTTGCTGATCAACGTGACACGGGGCAAGACCATCCGCCTGCTGCCACCGCTGACGATTGATGAGCGCGAGGTGGAGATGATTGTCAGAGGGGTTGGTCGGGCGGTGAAAACGGCCTGAGCTACTTTAATGCTGACCGCTTTTTGTAGGAGCCAGGCTTGCCGGCGAAGGCGCTCTTGAGGACGCTTTCGCCGGCAAGCCTGGCTCCTACAGGTGCGGTTCGCTCTTATACGGCCGGGAATCAGCGAAGTCGGTGATGTCCGCGCGGTTCAAGAGTCGCAGTTTTGAACCGGCGAACCCTTCGAACAGCTGCCGATGCACGGCAAACCCACTGGAACCTTCGCGAGCACGATAACTGCCGGCCCAGTCGAGCAAGGCGATCAGCCTCTCGTCCTGCTCATCCCGATTCGCTTCACGCAGACGAACATTGGCGACGCATTCCTCATCGTCAACACACAGCCAGATCAACGCCGTGGCCCTGTGGATAAGTTCGCTGACGATCCAGCCGTAGACACCTTCGATCACCCAGCGCTCTTCATCTGCTGCGATCCGCGCCATGCCCAGGGCTTCGGCGCGGGGGCGGGCGATGCTGTGTTCGTCGGACAGCCAGTGAATCGCGTCCAGATCAACCCAGGGTATTTGCAGTTGGCTGGCCAATCGCTCGGCCAGCCAGCTCTTGCCGGAGCCGGAATTGCCAATGATCAGGGTTCGGATGAGATCCATAAATCACCACGATCTACTGTAGGAGCAAGCTTGCTCGCGATGCAGACAACTCGGTCTCTCGCCTTCAGTCTTCAGCCTCAGGCGCCACCATCCGCGTCTTCGGCGAGCCATCCGAATTGTGCTGGTAAATCGCCTGCGGCTGTCCTTTTTCATTAAAGAACACCTGCCCGATCCCCGCCGAATTCCACAACCGCTCACCCGCCTCGGCATGCTCCGGAACATGCGGCACGATGCGCATGCGCCGGCGTTTGGTCAGCCAGTTCAGCGGTGAGCGCGGCGAATAGAGCCAGCGGTTGAGGCGGTCGAACCATTCCAGCAGCGTCGGCGGAAATTCGTTCTTGATACCGCTGCTGGTGATCTGCCAGATCCTCGGGCCCGCCTTGCGGTGTCGGATCAGCACTTCGTAGACGAAGGAATAATGCACATCGCCTGACAGCACCACGTAGTTACCCGGTGTACGCGAGTGTCGGAAAATGTTCAGGATCACCTGCGCCGCGCCGCGATGGGCCATCCAGTTTTCCGCGTCCACCAAAAGGGGATAACCGAACCAGCTGAACACCCGTTGCACGGTTTCGATCAGTTTCACACCGAACACCGGCGCGGGCGAAACGATGATCGCCGACGGGTGATCCAGCAGTTCCTGTTGCAGTTCGCAGAGGGCTTCCCAGTCCAATAGACCCGAGGGTTGCTTGAGTGTCATCTCGCTGCGCCAGCGCCGGGTGCGGGTGTCGAGCACCACCATCGCGGGGCTGGTGGGCAGCACGTAATGCCAGTGCTGAAACTTCAGCAGCTCATCGATCAAGGCGTCCTGCACCGGGCTGTCGAGGTAGCCGTCTTCCCCGGTCGCGCTGAAACCATCGGTCTTCGCCAGCACCGCGCCGAACGCATCCGGGTTGTTGCCCCAGCCCTGGCACAACATGTAAGCGATCAGTGCGTTGCCGATGATGCGCTTGGAGAACGGGTGGCCGTAGGCCGTTTCCTCCCATTGCGCGGAAAGATTCCAGTCATCGGTAATATCGTGGTCGTCGAAGATCATCAGGCACGGCAGATGCGCGAAGGCCCGTGCGACACCGCCCAGGCCAGCCTTGAAGGTATCGATGCGCGTCTGCTCCAGCGCATAACGCTCGCGCCGTTCGGGAATCAACTTCGGCGGTTTGGGCGCGATCAGCGTCCAGGGTGTCGGCGACCACACCAGCAGGTACATGGCCATGACCTCGGCGAAGGTCACCAGATGATTGTCGGCACTGCTGCTGGTGAAAATCGGCTTGCGCGCCCCGCCGAAAAATCGCTCGCGCAGGGTTTCATTGCTTTGCAGCGCCGGTAACAAATCCGCACGGTGGTAGTAGCTGGCCGCATGCTCATAGAGCTTGGCGCTGTCGCTGACCACGGCGCCTTCGAGGTGTTCGCCGAACAATCCCAGCCGTGCGATCAAGGCATGAATGGCCCGCAGCATCGGCCCGGCGACATCATCGGCGTACACCTGATCGCCACTCATCATCAGCAACGCCGGGCGCTCAGTGGCCTTATGTTCCGAGGCCAACAAATGATCGACGCAGAGCAAGCCGTCGGCGGCGGGGTGATGAGGTTTACGGCAAGAGCCATGCAGCAGTTGGTCTATCCGCGAGCGCAAAACAAAATTCGGGCAGCGTGCTTCGCCATACAACAGATGCGGCGCCCATTCGGCGATGCCCGTCATCGCGTCATCAATCAACAGGTCGTATTCGATCAGCGTGTCGCAGGGCAGGGCGTTGTCGAGCGGCACATCGATCAAGTGAATGAAGGCATGGGTACCGACGGGAATGATCGTGCATTGCCCGGCGTCGAGGCGGATGTCGCCAACATCTTGCAGGCGCAACGTCAGCGACAACGCCCGCGTGCCCACGAGCCACAGCACCAGCCGTGAAGGCTCCAGGCGCCGCAACAGCGGCCCGACCAGAACCGGTGGCAGTGGGGTGCAGTGGTCAGGCAGTGGCAGTGATTCGGACATCCGGGTTCAAGACTCTTGGCGCACAGGCCGGCGATGATAACGCAGACCTCTGCCTGAACTTCATCAATTGCCTGGGGTAACGTTTACTTGGGGGGGAAGGTCGTTACCCACAGCAACAGCGTGAAAAATGCCGCCACCACACTGCAGGCCCCGGCGATAAAATGACGGCCGACCGGATGTTCGCCTTCCTTGAATCGGGCGATGACGAAGAGCCACGTCCCGATGAACACCCCGATGAACGCCATCAACGAATAAAGAAAATACGCCGGGCCCCGTGTTCCAGCCTGTTCGGGGGCCATAAAGATCAGCACGACCACACCCACGAGGAAACTGGCCAGGGCACCTGCCAGGTTGGCCAGCCACAGATTGACGCTGCCACGATTCCTCACGATCCAATGCCATACCCCCGCTGATGCAGCGAGGAACACCAAAATGCCGAGGGGTACCATTGATTCTTCCTTGTTCATGGGGCGGGAGAGACGATGGCGTGCACGATATCAAATCAATGGCTTTGAGCTGAAGAGTGTCATGGGTTGTGTTGAAACTGCTCAATCCTGGCCCGGTATTCAGTGGCGATGACATTCAACTCCGACCCCGGCAGCTTGTTGGCCCGATACACCAGAAACGGCTCGCTCCACGCCCATTGGCAGCGATGCGCAGTCGCGCGCAACGGTTGCAGCAATTGCTCAAGGGGAAACAGGTTAACGCCGGTTTCACTGTAGGCCTCGGGCGTATTGCCCGCCGTCGCCACAATCATGATCGGCAACCCTTCAAGCCTGGAGCCCTGCGCTTCATATGCGATGTAGTACATCTGCGTCAGCACGCGGTCCTGCCAGTTTTTCAGCAGCGCCGGCGTCGAGTACCACTGCACCGGAAACTGCAGCACCAGCCGTTTTGCCGACAACAAGCGCTGCACCTCCACGGCGGTGTCGACTTCATCGGTCGGGTAAAGCCCATACAGATCGACGATGGAGACGCCCGGCAGATCCTTCACGGCATCGAGCAAGGCGCGGTTGGCGTGTGAACGTCCCAGATCCGGGTGAAAACTCATAATCAGCGTGGTGTCGTTCATGGGATTACCCGGTTCAAGTGAAGGGAGCCACAGCGTGCCAGCGTGCTATAAATTGCTCCAATGGATGGTTTGTCTAATTAGGTATTGATTCAATGAATCTACGTTCGGTGGACCTCAATCTGTTGACCGTGCTCGATGCGTTGCTCGACGAAGCCCACGTCTCCCGCGCCGCCGAGCGTGTCGGCCTGTCGCAACCGGCGGCCTCCAATGCGCTGGAGCGTTGTCGGCATCTGTTCCAGGATCGCCTGCTCGAACGCGTGCCGTGCGGCATGCAACTGACCCCCAAGGCGCAGGCCTTGCGCGGTCCGTTGAAGCAGATTCTGGGCTCGGTCAGCACCCTGGTCGGCGCTGCCAGTGCCGACCTGAGCACCCTGCGCCAAACCGTGCGCATCGTCATGGCCGACTTCCCGGCGATCATCGTCGCGCAACAGTTGCACCAGCGACTGGCCGAGTTGGCACCGGGCATCGACCTGGTGATTCAACCCTGGCAGGGCGGCGAAGCGGCTCAGGAGAGTTTGAGTCGCGGCCAAAGCGATCTGGCCATGTCGGTCTTCCCGCCCCTCGGACCGGACTACACCCGCCGCCTGCTGTTGCACGAGCATTTCGTGGTGGCGATGCGCGCCGGGCATCCTGCAATTGCAGACTTCAATCTCGAGCGTTGGCTGAGTTATCCACACGTGCTGGTGTCTGGCCGGGGCGCAACCTGGGGCCCGCTCGACGAGTTGTTGAAAGGTAGGGGGCTGGCGCGACGGGTCGGGATCGTCGTGCCGAGCTTCGTCATGGTTCCGGATCTGCTGCTGGGCTCGGACCTGATTGCGATGTTGCCCAGCCAGTGCCTGTCGATGCCGATGGCCAAGACGCTGCACGCCGTGCAGCCGCCGATTGAGGTTGAGGGATTTGCGGTGCATCTGGCCTGGCATAAACGCCGCGATGAGGACGCGGCGGTGCAGTGCGTAGCGCAGGTGTTGGAGGAAGTGATCGCTGCTCACTGACATCCGCCTCACCGTTGGCGACCAGCCAGCGAAACAGCTCGCTCACCGACACCGTGTGACTGCGCTCGATCCAGCGCACCAGCGCCGGGCCATAGTGTTCGGTGTAGCGGGTGAGCACCAGTTGGCGACAGTCTGCGGACAGGCGCAGGGTGATTTCCCGGCAGTGCAGATTCGCCTCATCGTCGCGGGTCACGCGGTGTTGAAGAATCAGGCCTTCAGAAACCATCGGCCGGTGCTCCTGTGCATTGTGGTTGAGTGTTCTTCGGCGAGCCTTGTTTGCCCTCGATCACGAAAGCTGCGCGATGCTCGGCGACCACGTTGCGCAACGCGCTGTAATAGTCCGGCAGTTTTTGCAGGCTGTCGGTCAGCGGCAAGACTTCGGCTCGGTCATCGACGATATCGCCGACGGTGTTGATTGTTGAGAGTGTGTCCACGGTATCGCTGTTATCGCCGAACGGATCGACCACGAAACTCAGCACACGCCCGGCCGCATCACGGCTGTTGGACGTGCCGAGCAACGGCAGTTCGACGATCGGCCCGTCGCCGATGCCCCACACGCCGAAGGTCTGGCCGAAGTCGGCTTTATGACGGGGAATGCCGGCCATGCCGGAGACGTCGATCAACCCCACCACGCCCACCGTGGTATTCAGCGCGAACCGCCCCAGCGTATTGACCGAACGCATCGGGTTGCCTTGCAGCAGGTCGTTGATAAACACCTCGGGCTCGCCGAAGTTCGCCACGAAGTTATGCACACCCGTCTGGAAAAAGTCCGGCGTGTGGCGATAGCCGCGAGCGACCGGCGCCAGGGCGTAGTCATCCACCACCCGGTTAAACGCGAAGACCCCGCGATTGAGCGGTTCCGCCGGGTCGTACACCGAATAGGCGATGTCGGCGCAGCTCACTTCGGCGCTGGACGACGGCTGGCTGCTGCAGCCCGCCAACCCGGCGGCCAGCACGGCAATCGAGGTGTTGCGGGCCAGCCAGGGAGCACATTTGAAAGGCAACATGGACGCGAGTCTCGGGAGGAATTGGCGGCGATGCTGGGCCCCGAGCCTTGCGCAAAGATGTCCGGTTTATTGCGCCGCTGTCGTTTTATTGCAGGATTGAAATATATGACGCGCTGCCGTGAATGGTTTTAGATGACGGTTCCATTCGCCCCGTAAGTGACCTTCGGTGAACAGCCTTTTAATTGTCGACGATGACCTTGAAGTCCTCGATCTGCTGAAAAAATTCTTCGTCCAGCACGGCTACAGCGTCGAGGTCGCCACCGACGGCGCGTCGCTGTGGGCGGCCATCGAGCGCCAGGCGCCAGACCTGATCATTCTCGACGTGATGTTGCCCGGCGACAGCGGGCTGATCCTGTGCCAGCAACTGCGCATCCGCCACGCGATCCCGGTGATCATGCTCACCGCCATGGGCGAACTCAGTGATCGGGTGGTCGGCCTCGAACTCGGCGCCGACGATTACCTGACCAAACCCTTCGACGCCCGCGAACTGCTGGCCCGAGTGCGTGCCGTGTTGCGCCGCGTGGAGGACCGTCGACCGCTGGCGCAGGAACGTCCACGGCCGCTGATCGACTTCGCCGACTGGCACCTCGACGTCACCCGCCGGGAACTGCGCTCGCCGGACAACGTGATGATCCCGCTGTCGGCCGGTGAGTTCGATTTGCTGCTGGTCTTCGTCGAACACCCGCAACGCATCCTCACCCGCGAGCAATTGCTGGACCTGGCGCGCGGGCATTGTCACGACGCGTTCGACCGCAGCATCGACGTGCAAGTCAGCCGCTTGCGACGCAAACTCGAATCCGACACCAAGCGCCCGGCGATGATTCGCACCGTGCGCAACGGCGGTTACCTGTTCACTCCAAGTGTGACGCGGCGATGAACTGGCTGAAGCGGATTCGCCGGGACACGGTGGCGCGCTGGATCGCCTTGACCATCATCCTCGCCATGCTCATTTCGCTGGCGCTCAACGGGCTGTTCATTCAACTCGCCGGCGTCTGGGCGCGGCCGCCGCTGACTGAAACCGGGCTGCTGGAAAAAATGGCCGCCATCACCCGCGTCATCAAGGCTGCCCCGGTGCCCCTGCGCAGCCAGTTGGCACAAGCTGTCAGTGATGAAGGCTTTACCGTCAGTTGGCACCTTGATCGACGTGAGCTCAACCTGCCGACGGTGGAGGATCTGGATTCCGAAATTGGCTCGACCCTCTTGCAGCCGTTGCTTAAATTCGCAGGTCGAATCCAGACCTACGAGCCGGCTGACTGGACGGAACCCTCGGCGGACGCGCATTACGCGTTGCTGATCGAGCTGCCCGACTCGTCCTGGCTGATGTTTTCCGCGCCCTCACGCAGTTGGGGCCTCGACGAAACGCCGCGTTACCTGATCGTCATCCTGCTGGTGCTGATCTCCACCGCGCTGGTCGCACTGATCGCCACCCGTCGCCTCGCCACACCCTTGCAACGCTTCGCCGAAGGTGCCCGACGCTTCGGCATCGATTTCCGTGCTCCGCCCATCGAACCCCTCGGCCCGCAGGAAATCCGCCAGGCGATCCTCGCCTTCAACGCCATGCAGGCCCAGTTGCAACACTTCATCCGCGACCGCACGCAAATGCTCGCGGCCATCTCCCACGACCTGCGCGCACCGTTGACGCGCATGCGTTTGCGCGGCGAATTCATCGAGGATGCCGAGCAACAGCAGCGGCTGTTTCGTGACGTGGATGAAATGCAGGCGATGATCAATTCGGCGCTGGAGTTCTTTCGGGATGACGCGCGGCTTGAACCGGCGACCCAGTTTGATCTGGCGGAACTGCTGCAAACCTTGCGGGATGATTACCGGGATCAGGGTGTCGAGATCGCCTTCAGCGGGCCGCAACGGCTGGTGTATTTCGGGCGGCCGTTGGGGCTTAAGCGGGTGATGACCAATCTGCTGGATAACGCGATCAAGTACGGTAGCGAGCCCGCGATTGAGCTGATGCCTGATGCGGGGGAAGTGCGGATCAACGTGCTGGACCGTGGCCCGGGAATTCCGCAGACCAGTCTTGAACAAGTGTTTGTGCCGTTCTTTCGTCTGGAAGGCTCGCGGAATAAAAGCACGGGCGGGGTAGGGTTGGGGTTATCGGCTGCACGGGCGATTGTGTTGGAGCACGGCGGCGAGCTGAAGCTGCGCAATCGGTCGAAGGGCGGGTTGGAAGCGTTAGTGGTTTTGCCGGTGCATCCGGGGACAGGATTCGGACTACAGTGAATGATCCATGCAGTTCGCGGGCGCTGGGGAAGGCGCTGATCAGAGGAGAGGACTTATGAAACGGATCATCTTGCCGGCACTGGCCGCCATGATGTTGGTGCAACTCCCGGCCTATGCCATCAACGACAAGTACCGCAAACAACTTGAGCAATCCGGTTGCACCCAGGTCAGCGAGACTCAGGGCTGCGATATCCACAAGAGCAAAGCGGAAAACGCCAAGGCCGGATTCACCAACCCCGCGGCGGACAGCACAAATACCCAGACGCCTTACGCCGGGCAATGGGTCGCCAAGAGCGATGCCGGCGCGACCGTTGCCACGATTCGTATCGATGCCAAGGAGCAAGTCTGGGTCAACGGCAAGCGGGTAAACGCCAAGCGCACCGATGGCACGCTGCAGTTTCACCAGGGCAAACTCACCTTCACGATTCAGGGCGATCGGCGGTTGCAGAATGAGGATTACTGGACCGACAGCGATGCCGGGACCAAGGGGCCGATTCAGATCGAGTAGCCCTTACATCCTGGGACGCGGCATCGATTTCCAATACTTGTGCCAAGCTGATGAGTGTCAATCCGCCTGCCGCCCTCAGGAAACCCACGACATGAAGCCTGCAAATACGTCGAACATCCGCCGAGAGTTCTACAAAGCTGTCGGCTATTACCTTCGAGTTGTCTGGCCCATCCTTTCCACCATGCTGATCGTCATCGTCACGTGCGGCCTGATCATCAGCTACCTGGAAGGTTGGGATCCTTTCGATGGCATCTATTTCGGCTTCGTGACCGGCTTGACCATTGGCTATGGCGAGCTGGTGCCGAAGTTGCCGGTTTCGCGGATATTGGCAATATTGCTCGGGTTCAACGGCGTGCTGCTCACGGCGATCTTTGCGGCGATCAGCGTGCGGGCGATCGAGATCGCGGTGCGGGTGACCGATGGCGATAAATAAGGCGGAACACCACACACAACCCCTGTAGGAGCGAGCCTGCTCGCGATGCAAGTCCATACAACGCGGGCATCCAGACAGCCCGCGTTATCGTTGACGACCATCGCGAGCAGGCTCGCTCCCACAGGGTTTCAGGCCTCCCAACCCGCCCCGCTGACCGCCTCTTGCGCCAACGGATGCAAATCCGCCCCCTGATGCTCTGTCTGCCAGGCCAGCAACTCCTTGCGCATGCCCGGCGTCCAGTACATCTGTAGATGATTACGCACACCGAGCACGGCCTGTTTCCGGTCCGGTTCGGTGGCGAAGTACTGGGCGATCTGGTTGACCATCTTGATCAGATTGGCAGTGCTCATCGGCGCACCTCCGCTTTATCACCACGGGCCTGACGGCGTTCCTTGAGCAAACGGTGCTGTTCGTCAGTGAACTCCTGGAAGCGTTTTTGCCACTCGGACGGGTGGTACACGCGGCTGACTTCCACGGCGGTGACCTTGTACTCCGGACAGTTGGTGGCCCAGTCGGAGTTGTCGGTGGTGATCACGTTGGCCCCCGATTCAGGGAAGTGGAACGTGGTGTACACCACGCCCGGCGCGACTCGTTCGGTCACCCGCGCACGCAGCACGGTCTGCCCGGCGCGGCTGCCGATGCCGACCCAATCGCCTTCATTGATGCCACGGCTTTCGGCGTCGGTCGGGTGGATTTCCAGACGGTCTTCGTCGTGCCACGCGACGTTCTCGGTACGCCGGGTTTGAGCGCCGACGTTGTACTGGCTGAGGATGCGCCCGGTGGTCAGCAGCAGCGGATAGCGGTTGTTGACCTTCTCCTCGGTAGGCACATAACCGGTGAGCATGAACCGCCCTTTGCCGCGCACGAATTGATCGATGTGCATGGTCGGCGTGCCGTCCGGTGCGGCGGCGTTGCACGGCCATTGCAGGCTGCCGTGGCGGTCCAGTTCGGCGTAGCTGACATTGGTGAACGTCGGCGTCAGGCTGGCGATTTCATCCATGATTTCCGATGGGTGTTTGTAGTTCATCGGGTAGCCCAAGGCGTTGGCCAGCGCCACGGTGCCTTCCCAGTCGGCCTTGCCGCCCAACGGGTCCATGACCTTGCGCACCCGCGAGATACGGCGCTCGGCGTTGGTGAAGGTGCCGTCTTTTTCCAGGAACGAAGCGCCCGGCAAGAACACATGGGCGAACTTGGCGGTTTCGTTGAGGAAGATGTCCTGCACCACCACGCATTCCATGGCCGACAAGGCCGCGGTGACGTGCTGGGTGTTCGGATCGCTCTGGGCAATGTCTTCGCCCTGGCAATACAGGCCCTTGAAGCTGCCGGCCAGCGCAGACTCGAACATATTCGGAATCCGCAGCCCCGGATCGGGTTGCAGGGTGACGTTCCACGCCTGTTCGAACTGCGTACGGACCGTTTCGTTGGAAATGTGCCGGTAGCCGGGCAACTCGTGGGGGAAGGAACCCATGTCGCAGGAACCTTGAACGTTGTTCTGCCCACGCAACGGGTTCACGCCCACGCCTTCGCGGCCGATGTTGCCGGTGGCCATGGCCAGGTTGGCGATGCCCATGACGGCGGTGCTGCCCTGGCTGTGCTCGGTGACGCCCAGGCCGTAATAGATCGCGGCGTTGCCGCCGGTTGCATACAGGCGAGCGGCGGCGCGGATGTCGGCAGCGTCGACGCCGCAGACAGGGGCAAGGGCTTCCGGCGAATTCTCCGCACGGCTGACGAATTCGCTCCAGCGGGCGAAGTCATTGCCCTCGCAACGAGCGTCGATGAAGGGCTGGTCTTGCAAGCCTTCGGTGATGATCGTGTGGGCCAACGCGTTGAGCATGGCGACGTTGGTGCCGGGGCGCAGGGCCAAGTGATATTCGGCGCGGGCGTGTACCGAGTCCACCAGATCGATGCGACGCGGATCGATAACGATCAACCGCGCACCTTCACGCAGACGGCGTTTGAGTTGCGAAGCGAACACAGGGTGCGCATCGCTGGGGTTGGCGCCCATCACCAGGATCACGTCAGCCTGCATCACCGAGTCGAAACTCTGGGTGCCGGCGGACTCGCCCAAGGTTTGTTTCAAGCCATAACCGGTCGGCGAGTGGCAAACCCGCGCACAGGTGTCGACGTTGTTGTTGCCGAACGCGGCGCGCACCAGTTTTTGCACCAGATAGGTTTCTTCGTTGGTGCAACGGCTGGAGGTGATGCCACCAATGGAATCGCGGCCATATTTCTGCTGCAACCGACGAAATTCGCTGGCGGCATAGGACACCGCTTCATCCCAGCTGACTTCCTGCCATGGGTCGCTGATGTTCTTGCGAATCATCGGTTTGGTGATGCGATCCGGGTGGGTCGCATAACCCCAGGCAAAGCGCCCTTTGACGCAAGAGTGGCCGTGGTTGGCCTGACCGTTTTTGTCCGGAACCATGCGCACCAGTTGGTCGCCTTTCATCTCGGCGCGGAACGAGCAGCCCACACCGCAGTAGGCGCAGGTGGTGATCACGCTGCGTTCCGGCTGGCCCAATTCGACCACGCTTTTTTCCATCAGCGTCGCGGTAGGGCAGGCCTGCACACAGGCGCCGCAAGACACGCATTCCGAATCGAGGAAGTTATCACCGCCAGCAGCGGCTACGCGGGATTCAAAACCACGCCCGGTGATGGTCAGGGCAAAGGTCCCTTGGGTTTCTTCGCAGGCGCGCACGCAGCGGTTGCAGACGATGCACTTGCTCGGGTCGTAGTCGAAATAAGGGTTGGAGGTGTCTTTCACATCCTCCAGATGGTTCTCGCCTTCATAACCGTAACGCACTTCCCGCAGGCCGACCTGACCGGCCACGGTTTGCAGCTCGCAGTTGCCGTTGGCCGAGCAGGTCAGGCAGTCCAGCGGGTGATCGGAGATGTACAGCTCCATGACGTTGCGGCGCAGCGTTGCGAGCTTCGGCGTCTGCGTATGCACGGTCATGCCTTCAGTGACCGGCGTGGTGCAGGACGCGGGATAACCGCGCATGCCGTCGATCTCCACCAGGCACATGCGGCAGGAGCCGAAGGCTTCCAGGCTGTCGGTGGCACACAGTTTGGGAATGGTGGTGCCCATCAGCGCAGCGGCGCGCATCACCGAGGTGCCTTCGGGCACGCTGATGCTGCGACCGTCGATGTTCAGGGTGACTTGCACCTGGCTTTCGCGAGCGGGAGTGCCAAGGTCGATATCGGTTTTCGGGTCGAAGAGAGTAATCATTGCTCGGCCTCCGAAGGCTGCAGACCGAAGTCGGCGGGGAAATACTTGAGGGCGCTGGTGACCGGGAAGGGGGCCATGCCGCCCAAGGCGCACAGCGAACCGTATTGCATCGTGTCGCACAGGTCCTTGAGGATGATCACCTGCGCATCGCGTTCGCTCTGGTCCGGCGCGGCCAGCATCCGGTCGATAACCTCAACGCCCCGGGTCGAGCCGATGCGGCAAGGCGTGCATTTGCCACAGGATTCTTCGGCGCAGAACTGCATGGCGAAACGGGCCATTTGCGCCATGTCCAAGGTGTCGTCAGCCACGACCACACCGCCGTGACCGACCATCGCGCCGATGCCGGCGAAGGCCTCGTAATCCAGCGGTGTATCGAATTGCGACGGCGGTACCCAGGTGCCGAGCGGGCCGCCAACCTGTGCGGCTTTCAGCGGCCGGCCACTGGCAGTCCCGCCGCCGTAGTCTTCCACCAGTTCCCGCAGGGTCAGGCCAAAGGCCCGTTCAACCAGACCGCCGTGACGAATATTGCCCGCGAGTTGGAAAGGCATCGTGCCCATTGAACGGCCAATCCCATAGTCGCGATAAAACTGCGCACCTTTCGCCAGAATCAGCGGCACCGAGGCCAACGTCAGCACGTTGTGTACCAGCGTCGGCAGGCCGAACAGTCCTTGTAGAGCAGGGATCGGCGGCTTGGCGCGGACGATCCCGCGCTTGCCTTCCAGCGAATCCAGCAGCGCCGTTTCTTCACCGCAGATATAAGCGCCGGCACCGACGCGCACTTCCATATCGAAGGCCAGACCGCTGCCGCCGACATTGGCGCCGAGGTAACCCGCTTCACGAGCAATGTTCAACGCTGCACGCAGAGTGGCCACGGCATCCGGATATTCCGAACGGACATAGATGTAGCCGAAGGTGGCGCCGACGGTAATGCCGGCAATGGCCATGCCTTCGATCAGCAGGAAGGGGTCGCCTTCCATCAACATGCGGTCGGCGAAGGTGCCGGAATCGCCTTCGTCGGCGTTGCACACAATGTATTTCTGCGCCGCCTGAGTGCCGCGTACCGTGCGCCATTTGATCCCGGCGGGGAAGGCCGCGCCGCCACGGCCACGCAGGCCTGAATCGAACACTGCGGTTGCGGTCTCTTCGCCGCCAATGGCGACGGCCCTTGTTAAGCCTTCGAAACCGCCGTGGGCCCGGTAATCGTCAAGCGACAGTGGCCGGGTAATACCGGCGCGGGCGAACAGCAGGCGTTGTTGAGATTTGAGATAAGGCAGCTCTTCCACCAGACCCAGGGCCAGAGGATGGCTGGCGTCTTTTTGCAGCGCATCGAGCACGGACGGCACATCGTCTGCGGTCAGCGGACCGAAGCCGATCCGGCCTTGCGGGCTGTCCACTTCCAGCAGCGGTTCCAGCCAATACAAACCGCGCGAACTGGTGCGCTGCAGCTCCAGCGGCAGATTACGTTCCTTGGCCTGAGTGATCAGCGCTGTGGAGACTTCATCGGCTCCCACAGCACGGGCAAGGGAATCACAGGGCAAATAAAGAGTCGGCATCACGCGTCCTCCCGGCAAGCGTCGAGCAAGGCATCGAGACGCTCAGCACTGAGCCGCGCATGCACCCGGCCATCCAGCTCAAGAGCCGGCGAACAGGCGCAGGCGCCGAGGCAATAAACGGGGCGCAAACTGATGTTGCCGTCGGCGCTGCTGCCGTGATCGTCCAGTTGCAGGCGGTCGCGCAACTGCGCGGCCAGCTCCTCGGCGCCACGGCTCTTGCAGGACTCGGCGCGGCACAGACGCAGAATATGGCGGGCCGGTGGCGAGGTACGGAAGTCATGGTAAAAACTGATCACCCCGCGAACCTCGGCCTGACTCAGGTTGAGGGCATGAGCAATCTCGGGGACGGCCACATCGGGGATGTAACCGATGCGTTCCTGAATATCATGAAGAATGGGCAACAGAGCGCCGGGGGAGCCTTTGTGGCGCTCCAGCAGGCTGTTGACCAAAGGCAGGTGCAAACTCTCATCAGGCATTCAGCAATCCTCACGGTCACGGACAAACCAGAAGGTCGTCGTTCGTCCGAAAGTGTCGGCTGCGGCACTCACACCACGTCACGGTATCGTGGCAATTTCAGGCCGGTGGCCAGGGCACCCTGAATGGGCATCTTGTTGTGCCCGGCACGGTCTTCGCCGCACCTCAATAAGGGCATAAAAGTCAGATTGCCACGCGGCCCTTTATTAATCCGCACCAAAGCGACGTGCTCGGTTCTGTCTACGACCACCCATTAAGTCTAGACGAGAGGCAGCCGAAGGCGTCAGATGCACCTGGCACTCGGGATTCAATTCAATAAACAGGGGCTAGCAGTAAATAGAGTCTGTCCCCTTTGCTGCCAGTGGACGGCAAGGCGGCAAAACAGTAGCGTTGCGCCACTTTCATCAACTTTGTAACGGACTACACATGGCCACTGTCACTCGAGTCTCGCGCCTGTTCTGCGCAATCACTTTCGCCGTCGTGATGACCCCGGCGCTCGCCGGCCTGTCGAGTGAAACCCCGACATACGCCTGGGACGGCTACCTCTCCGATTGCCAGAAATTTCTGCAGGTGGTGGCCGAGGTGCAGGCCGGGCGCCAGACACCCAAAGAAGCTAATCCCGCTATCAAGATGCATCTGAGTACCCTTGAGTTCCATCGCTACTACCTATCCCCGTCAAGCCTTGGCTCCCCCGAATACGCTCGTTGTGAGAGCGGCGTTCCCATAGCGGAAGAGATCGCGCACAAGGGCGAAATTGAACTCAGCAAAGACGTGGACGAGTATCTCGCGCAAGCCCAGATCAAACACCTGGCCTCCCCGGCATACAAGCGCGCTCGCTCTCTGGGCTTCACCGACGTCGGCGAAATCGGGGAACTCGACCAGCACGCCGAGCTGGATGGTGAAGCAAATCTGAAGACCTTGATGATCAGAGTCGATTCTGGTTGCGGCGAACATTTCCGCGCCGCGAAATACGTCAAACCTTATGTGATCTACACCGTCGGTCCTGACGATGGCACCTGCGCCATTAACCGGAACGTCGCAGTGTTGGGCGGCAAAGTCGCGGAGTGGGGCGAGTACATTGATGAAGAAGCGATTTTTCAGTATGTGGGATGGAAGAAACTGCCCGGACAGGATGGATTCCCCGTCAACATTCGAGTCGTGAAAGTGGTGAAGTAATCCGCAGGATTTTTCTTCGAACGGAGGATGGGCAGATGATCGACTTCAACAACAAAGGCTTCTTCAAACTCAAGCAAAACGAAGAATACGCAGAACGGGTCAGTGCACTGCTGCTGGAAGGCGAGCACGTCATCGACTCGTACAAATCCATGCGCGACGGCGTCGTCTTCACCAACAAACGCATCATCGCCGTCAACGTCCAGGGCATCACCGGCAGCAAAAAAGACTTCACCTCACTGCCCTACAAAAACATCGTCGCCTACTCGGTAGAAACCTCCGGCACGTTCGACCTGGACTCGGAACTGGAGATCTACTTCTCGTCGCTGGGAAAAGTGAAATTCGAATTCACCGGCAGAACATCGATGGTAGAAATCTCCAAACTGATCTCCCAACACCTCCTCTAACCCGAGCCCCCAAAAGCCCCGAAAACCCCGGGGCTAACGCCCACCCCCTGTAGGAGCCGGCTTGCCGGCGATAGCGCCAAACCAGCCACCACCAACCCCAAAGCCACTCACCCAGAAACCAAATACGACCAAGCCTGCCCAAGCACAACCGCGCCAACAAAAACACTCACCGTCCCGGCAAACAAATGGCGCAGAAACAGATTCTCGGGCTGCTCAAGCCTCGCAATAAGCCACATCCACGTCCCAACCAACGTGCCTAGCCCAGCCATAATCGAATACAACATAAATGGCTCTTCCGGCGACGGAGTCCCGCGGGCAGCTTGGGTCAATAGCTCCACCACTATCGCGACAATAAGGCCGCTCACAACCCCCGCCAGATTCGCCAACCACACATTCAGTGTGCCACGACAGCGCACCACCCAAACCCACATCCCAAAGAATGTACCGTTAATAGCCAGCCAGTCGAACAACATCATTCACTCCACTCCTTGGTTCAAAAAAATCAGGGCCAACATCACCCCACAAACAACCCCAACCCCCTGTAGGAGCCAGCTTGCTGGCGATAGCGCCAAACCAGCCAACATCACCACCGAACGACTGCCACCATCGCAAGCAACCCGCCCCCACAGACTTCCTACCTTATCGACTGACGGCTACAACCCTTAAGCCTTCGCCCCCGCCCGCTTGGACCCCGACAAAGAATCCCGATCCCGCGTCAGCACCTTCACCGCATCATCCACCAACGCCTTACTCATCGACGTCAAATAATGCGCAGCCCAGGCGTGGCGATCGGTGTCTTTGGCGTAGGCAGCATCTTCGGTGAGCGTTTTGGCCAGGAACAGGAAATCGGAAGCCATAGATAACGCATCGCCGAGGGGGACGTCGCGGGTGACGTGGAAGAGTGGTTGATCGCCGCAGTAGATGGCGGGGGTTAGGCCGATGGTTTTGAGTTCGGGTTGGTTGGTCATTGGGCACCTCCAGTAGCGGAGAGGCGATGGGGGAGGGGTGAAGCGTTACGCGATTGGGAATTGCGTAGAGGGGAAAGCCAAATTTTGTACGGATTTATTCTAGTCATGGTCAACGTCCTTGATTTGAGGAGCTGCCACGAGCCTTCTCACGGGCTTGGGTGACAGCCGTGCGCGGGGTGAGAAACCGGCAATCAAGGCAACCGGTAGACCCGAAGGTCTCCCACGCACAGCCGCCATAAAGCCATATCGCAGACGAAAAAAAACGCCGCGATTGGTTTTGGGGCGCTTTGCGCCTTGATTGTTTCGGGCTCTCACACCCGGTCGCTGAATTGGCAGCGACGGTGGGAGGGTAGCGTGCAGCCCTCTTTCCTGCAACCTCAAAAGCTTCGTCCTGATATCTCGAGGGATGAGGCAGTTACTACTGTTTTTTTACGCGACATACTTGTTTGAAGTAAGAAAGGGAGGGCTAAAATCTCAATTTCGATTTTGAAAATGTAGTCTTCCCATCATTAACCTTTGATGGGAAGGAATAGCTATCTAGGTTTTGATAGCTATTCAAACGTAGCAAAATCAGTAATCGTTTATTAATCCTTTCTCAAACTTTTCGCTATGCTTACTGAATCGTTTGACTAGATGAAAATTTTTCCCTTCTGTAAGAAACTTTGGTAGATCATTATCGACCACAATAATCTGACATTTTCTATTGGATTTTTTTGCGTATTTGCAGATAGAGCTGAATCGCTTAAATATTTTGTCGTAGACTACTGGGTCCGAGAACTCAGAGTCCTCATCATCGCGAACATTTCGACCTATATTTTGACCGGGAGTATCCACCATTAAAAATGTTGGAAGATTTCCTGGCTGCTTGAGCAAGAACTTTAGCCTTGCCGCAAAGCTTAGTATCGACGTGATCGTTCTAACGCCACCCGACGAGTGGTTGTAATAAGACATGTCTCGAAAGTGTGGTATAAATTTCTGATCAAGATAAACGTCTCTTACGTTTTGCAGTCCACTATTCCGAATATAAAATCTGAATATTCCGGATAGTGTTTTTACGATGTCGTCAAGTCCGACTAAGGCATCCTGAGCGATCTTGATACTGAGTTTTAGGCGTGATACGACAGACTCTTTGTTTTCAATTTTTTTTGCTAAGTCATCGTATTTATTGTTAATGGCGATATCTCTCTTGAATTCAGATATCATCACGCGCAGTTCAACTTTTTGTTTTTCGACGGCCTCAATTGATTTGAGAAGGGCCGAAATGTTTTCTATATTTAATGTGTCAAACTTTACCGAGACTCCCCCAAGGACCTCTGTGATTTTATTCGCGTCTTGCTCCAGTTTTTGGTTTTGATCCCATATTCCATCCAGCATTGCTTGCACGCCAGAAGCCCGATTTTTTATAGATTTAATTTCTGCGTCAATGACATCATCTTTCAAATATTCGGTAGAAAGTGAAACCTCACTGCGGCACAGAGGACATGAAAGTTTGTGGTCTTTTAATAAATCAATCGAGATGCTTTCTCGAGTGATTTTTGAAATTTTGAGGCATTCAAGATCACTAAGATATGTTGACTTTAGACTGGAGAAAGACTTGTATTTACGCAGGTTATCTTCCAGGGTTCTATTCTTCTCGCTTAGCTGGGTTTTTAAAGAGGAAATTTCACCCGCCATTGATAGCGCAAGGTCAGTAGCGAATTGATAGTCGTTTTTAAGCGATTCGCCACTTTCACATAGACTCTCCAAATCAGACTCTACGATTTGGAGTTTTTTATCAATTGACATTCCTTGCATAGAGATTTTTACATCTGCGAGAAATTTTGATACTGCTAGTTGGTTGCTTCTAAACTTATTTAGCTCGCTCGACTCAGCTGCAAGGTCTTGAGTTAAAGCAGCTAGCTTGTCGTCATGAATATTGAAGACAAACTTTTGAACCTCTATGTTTTTGTTGAATAGTGCGGGGTTTCCAAAGTTTAACAAGCTGTCGGCACCAACCTTGGTCTGCCTAAGATAAAGTAATTTCATCAAGTCACGAAAGCTCAGGCGGTCAGAGTTCGCGTCATCTCTAATTCGTGATTCTTTAATGCTTACCTTTGCAATTCCGAGTGAGTCTAAGATAAAGTCGGAAACCCAGCCATCAGGCATTGCTTGCGAGGGAGAACCAGACATCAACATAGGAAATGTATTAGATGCTTCGCTGATTTCGCACATGAAAACTCTGATGGCTCCTTGCTCATCAGAGATTGATCTTTCGAATGTACAAATAGCTCCATTCAAGTCAACTTCTAAGAGTGCAGACCGTCCCTTGGCGGACAATTCCTCATAGAGCAGGCTTGCATTTTTACCGCCTAGGCAGTAGTCAATAAGATTTAGGATGCTGGATTTTCCACAATCCATATCCCCCCAAATAATATTCAGGCCTTCCTTGAATTCTGCTTCGTAATTTGAATCAATACCTTTAACTACTAGCTTCCTAATGATTAGATACGGGCTGAATTCCATTTTTTATCCCAGACTATTTTTTTGAAGGATGTTTAAAGATTTTCCGACTAAAGGCTTCAGGAGAGAAAGACTTAGCTTCCAATCTTCTACGAGATCGGTATTTATTTCGAGTGATCTCACCCCGGAGGTAACGAAGCAATCCGATCCATTGACGCTTATGTCAATATAGCCTTCGGCTTGAAGCATTAACATGCTTTGGAGGAATTCGGTTACATCTTGATAAGACCCATATTCAGCATCGTTGCTATATAGTATGTCCGCGTATGGGCTATTTTCATTTAATCGATTAAATGAAACTAAAAATGAGTGCATGTCCTTAGGGTTCTTTAGGAGGTAATCAAAAAGCGCCCCTTTTTGTATTGTTAATACACTATCACCGTTTTTGTTTTCTCCGAGTTGGTCTACGACAAACCATCGGCGAAATAGGGATACGTACAATTCCTCCCTGAAGTCAGTGAAATCTAATACGCCTTTCATGACATCATATCTCGGATGCTGTCGTCGGTTACGTCCTTGTCCCAGATTACTGTGCGATCAACTTTATTGGCCAATTGATGAAGCAGGCCACCTTTGTGCATAAAATTTATATATCGCACGCCACACGCAAGAAGTTTACCGTCTTGATCTCTTAGCTCTCGATGAACCGCGTTAAATATTTCATCAGCCGGTTTTGTTCGATTACTGTTATACGCTTGGCGGTAAAGGCTTAAAACTTTTACTTGTAAGTCTGCTAAGTGTTCTTTGTCGTCACGTTTAGCAGCTTTTGAAATAATTTCCGCATGAAAAAAAGAAGCCTTAGCGTCCGCGACGCCCATCTCACCAATTTCGGAAAGTATCAGTTTTATTACGAATACTTCTTTGTCAAAACTGTTTTCATCACCGCTATACTCGAGAGAAGCGACACTTGTCATGGCTTTTTCGTAAGAAATTTCTTCCAGAAACTTTTTTACCCGTTTAAAAGATAGATCCTTCTTGCTTGCAGGTTTGCAGATGGATGTATGATCATGATCTAAAGTAAATTTATCGGAGGTTTTAACTCTATATGGTAGAGAGCTGACTTCTGGAACGAGCTCATCATGTGTCGCGATCAAGTAAACGCATTTAGGAAGCTCATCTTTTCTTTCGCTCCATTCTGAATTTATCCCATCGGAGTATTCAGAAAGAGGTTGCATTTCCTTTGCGTTAGTGTTCGCTGTTGGCGCTAACAGCAGTGCTCCGATTGAGCCTTTATGTGGAACCGCCATCGATATGTAGCCAATTGGACGCGGACCTTCACCAATAACGTAATTCAAGATATGATCTTTGGCAATCAGCCCACCCATGCTATGAGCTACAAGAACTACTTCATCAAATTCATCTAGTTCAGTACGAAGGTATGTGTTTAGCAGGTTACTGAGATATCGGATGGGCTTGTTCTTTTGAACTTTTGTGTCAAAACTGACAAAGGGTATTTTATTTAGTAGTTTTTTTAAGTTTTGAACTGCTGCCGATTTAAATACGTCTACTACTTGGGTGTAGTAGTCGAATTCAAAGAACTGAAATTCTTTATTGATATGGTCTTCGGTTGACAGCATTTCGCTGAAGCGCTCGCCACCACTATTCACCCATGTGTCTATGTTGCCAGTGAAGCCATGAATAAACACTACTCCGATTTTTTTAGTAGCAGGCTCTTTCATCCTTGGGTGACCTCACAAAAGGTATAAACGAAAATATCAGTTTTGTGCTGTCAATATGCCACACTCGGGCAGTTTCTACACCTTCCGCTAGAAATGGTACAGATTTGTTACTCATCAATATTAGGCGGGTAGCATCGGTGTTCCTATGGAAGGGCGTGCTCTCTGCTCATTGGATGTCTTTCAGGTAATCCTTAAGCGCGATGAGCGGGACATCAAGATGCTCCCTGGTATGCGCAGCGTTGAAGTCTGCTGCCAACCTGTGTAGTTCGCGCCCCAGGACTGTATCTACACCGCCGATGGCGTACAGCGCCAAACCCACACAATTAGCCACTCTAAACTGAATACCCTCAACATCCCCCCGCCGCACCAACAACCCAAAAACCTCCCGCTCATAATCACTCATGATCGGATCATCCCGCAGAATCGGACTCGACCCCTCCGTCTCATAAGCCAGCTTGAGACAGAACAGAGCAACAGTTTCCAGCAGCAGTTCCATGGGATGAATCCTTGATAAGTCGTACCGGCCGAGGACGAAAAAAAGCCAAAAGCATCACCAGCAAGCCGGTTCCCACACGTCAGCGGGGTGCCAGGTGCTTTTCTACAGGCGAAAAAAAAGGCCTTGCTAAGCAAGACCTTTCTTAATTTTGGTGCCCGAGGGAGACTGGAGTCTTCCATATAATCCGTGGCCTACAGCCGGATTAGATAGTTAGGGATACACACGGGGATACAGCTTGCTTGGGCCTATGATCGCACAGTCGTAGATCGAGGCAAAAACATCCCACGCATCTAGCCCATGGATTTCCGAAACCTAGCTTGTGTGGCAGGGGTTGCAGCAATAGTAGCAACCGTTGATCTGCGCATTGGCCCATGCCGCTCTAGCTGCGGCGACAGCACTGGTACAGGTGAGGTGATTGCCGAGTGATACCTGGTTCTCTATCAGCGGCATGAACCTACAGCCAGTCGTAGTGTTATGCACTTCGTAGTCGCCGTTGGCTTGCACGTTTTTGTTTACGACAAATGATTGCATGAGCTAGTCCTCGCTTCCGTGTGTCGGATCGGTAGTGACTCGATATTTCATCAGGCTGGCTGAGAGGAGCGATGGCCAGCACGGATGGAGGTTAGCTTGAGGATGGCAGAAAGCAATCAGTCGCCAAATACCGCCGGGGACCCTGGGACTATCTGAAGGACACGGGGTCGGAAACCCGCGACATCGTGGTAGCGGCAGATGCACCAGCTTACTGAAATTTCAACGTTGAAATCGAAAGGATCTTGAAGCGAAAAGGGCATCGTTACCAGAACGGTAACGGTCCCCGATTGTGTTGATGATAGTGAACGGTTGATCCAGTCAACTCGGTCAACCAGTCAACTAACTTTGAAACCCAGCCACTAACGAGATCCGGCGGGTTTTCTGCCCCGTATCATTTGCAATTGCCCAGGGTCCCCAGCGACAACCTCATCATAGGGCGCATGCACAAGTGAACCGCAGTTCACCAAGTTCACCTGTTCACTAAGCTGGGTACTTTTCCGCTAGCAAGATCCGGCGGGTTACTCGCCCCGTGTCGAGAGGCAGTCCTCAGGGGCCCCGAGACAATCTGGGTGCCTGTTAACCTGAGTTAACTGTTAACCGAATTTTTTCTTCGGTCAGACACCTGCGCTCGCGGGTTTCCGACCCCGTACTCACCGAACACCCTCAGGGGCCCAGGCGATGTTCGTGCCCCCGTCCCCTGTTCTTTGTTTGAGACGGCCCCTACCAAGAGCCCTAGTGTTCGGCGACCCAGTTTTCGAATTCTGCATTCGTTAATAGCAATCCAGTACAGCTTTCGCTGGCGGCGCTATCACCGTTGGGGTGTGGGGCTCGAAAAGAGGTGTTACAGGTGTTGCGGGTGTTACGAACTCTGTTAACTAGTTGAATTTGCTTAACTTTATAGGTGTTACACACGGTTCATCGTTCACGTATGTTGGGTGTTACAAGCCAAATAGGTGTTACAGCAGCATATATAAATTTGGGTAGGTCGTAGGTTGCAATCGGCCAGATGCGGTGATTGGGGCCAGCCAAGACAATGTGTCTTCGTGCTTGTGGCGGGTGGAGGTAGTCGCGCGACGGCAGCAGACGTAACGCAGACTCCAAGTCCCGCCACAATTGGCAGCCTGAGCTACACAGATTGCTAACGCCATCGAACTCGGCTATCACTACGCAATTATCAGACCTAAACCGGAAACGTGCAGTGACCCATACGCCACGAAATCCCCCCTCACGTGACCGGATTGGTGGTGGTGGCGCTGCCACCAGCGCCGGAATTCGTTTCGAGCAGCAGCTTGGGGCACTGTTCTCATCCTGGATTCTTGCGGGTGACCGGTTTCATGAAAGCTTCCGTCTTGGCGCCGCTATACCGGAGTGGATCCGCTTCGAGACTGAGGCGCCGGTCGACGATCTTCTAATCAAAACTAGTGACGGCGGCTACGTCGCGGTGCAGGCCAAGACATCTGTAAGCTTGAGTGAAGATCTAGGCTCGCCATTTGGCAAGACGGTAGTGCAGTTCGTTCGCCATTGGTTTGTTGCCCAGCAGGGCGACGGCTCAATGGAGTGGAACCGGCCCCTCGATCCTGCCCGTGACCGGTTGGTGCTGGCTGTGAGTCCAAAGGCATCCCCCCAGATTAGAAGCGATCTACCGACTGCACTCCGTCTCGTTTCACAACCAGGCAGCGGCGCGCTTAACCAAGCGCAACAGCGGGTATATCAGGTGTTCTCAAGCTTAGTCGAACAGGCTTGGGCGAGTATTACCAAGACCCCTATCGATGATCAATTGCTGTCGAAATTAGCTGAACTAGTGGTCGTCTTCACCTTCGACGGCGATCAAGGCTATGCATTAGCAAGTGGCTCCATTGTCAAGGCATTTGGCCCGGACGTGAATGCCGAAACCGCCTTCTCAGCGCTGTCTGATCTTAGCGGCCGGCTGATGCAAGAGCGCGGAGGTGGTGACCTTTCTACTTGGCGGCAACTGCTCGTCCGCCGTGGCGTCGTGCTCGATTCACCACCTGAGTATCGCGCCGATATCCAAACTCTTAGGCAGCATTCCAAACGCATCGCCGATGCACTCGGCAGCTATGAAAAGATCGAGGTAGCCAGTGGCGCGCCGCTATCGGTGCGTCGCGACTGTCAAGCCGCGGTTGAAATCGCAGTGCGGAACGGTCCTCTGCTCATCATCGGCGAGCCGGGGGCAGGCAAGAGTGGAGTTCTGAATGCACTTGCTCGCAAACTTGGCAATGACGGTTTCGATATTCTACAACTTGCCGTTGATCGCTATTCGATCGAGAGCCTTGAAGGACTGTCCCGTGAGCTTGGATTACAGCATCCGCTGCTTGATGTGCTCGAAGCCTGGGACGGACCGGAGCCAGCCTATCTCGTTGTTGATGCATTAGACGCAACGCGCGGCGGTCGCGGTGAAGGCGTCTTCCGAGCGCTGATCGAGCGAGTTCTAGAACGAAAGGGGCGCTGGAATGTTGTTGCGTCGATCCGTAATTTCGATCTGCGCATGGGGCAACAGTTACGAGCGCTGTTCAAGGGTAAACCGCCAGAGCTATCGCTTGCTGATCCGTCCTTCTCCGAGGTCCAGCACATTCAAGTGCCGCTCTGGTCGGAAGCCGAGTTTGGCCAACTCCTCCAGCAGTCGCCTGAGCTGGGGAGATGTCTTGCACAGACACCGTCGCGTCTGCGTGACTTGGCGATGGTGCCATTCAACACCCGGCTGCTCAGCGAGCTGATCTCGGGTAACTCGATCAAACATTTAGACGAAGTCGCTTCACAAGCGGATTTGTTGCGCCTTTATTGGGATCACCGTGTCGAAGGCCACGGTTTGCCAGCAAGAAGTAGTCTTAGCAGCGTGGTCCAGATCATGGTTAAAGCGCGATCGCTTCGCGCACCAACACTCGAAGCAGCGGGCGATAATCCGGCCATGATTGACACTCTCTGTAAGGAAGGGGTGCTCGTTGTCGTTGATAACGAACGGTGGGTTCAGTTCCGACATCATCTGTTGTTCGACTATGCAGCAGCGCGGCTCGCCCTTGATCCGAGCGCCATTGTCAGCGGTGCTTATCGGTTCAGCAAGACCGACGCTCTGGGACTGATGCTGTCGCCAGCCCTAGGATTCGTGTTGCGCGAAATTTGGGAGTCTGAGACGAATCGCGCGCGTTTCTGGATCGCAGTGGGAACCCTTATTAACGATGAGGATGGGGATCCGATCATCCGCAGCACCGCTGGTCGATTGGGGGCAGAGTTTCCTGCTTCGCCCCAAGATTGCCTTTGGTTGGGTAATCTAGCCACCACTGGTGACAAGAAGGTTCCAAAGACGCTGTCGCATATCGCCGGCGCTCTGGTCGTGCGGCTTGAGGACGAAAAGAAAGTTGCGTTGGAGCCATGGCTCTACCTAACCGATCTTTTGGCGACGGCCCCATCAACCGTGGCGAGTAACCTTCGCGTTCTACTCCATATGCTTATCGAACGAGTGACCGATGATGCCTTCAGGCAAATGCTCGGTCAGGCCGCACGCGCGCTATTGGCGCACGGGCTAGCCCTGCCGGAACCGGGGTTTATTGTGAGGTCCGCGATTGACTTCGTGATTTCCACCTATGGCACCGACGTTGGGGCCTCTCGAGCGTTGCTTATTCAATTGTTCGATCGCCATCGAATGGATCGGTTCGGGCATGAGGAGGTGCCGGCAGTCTGCTATAAGATTTCGGCTGTCGGCGATATCGATCCAGAATTCGTCACTTCCTACGTTTACCGGATGGTATTCGATTATGAGGTCACGGAGGATCGCCAAACCCGAATCAGTAATAGCCAAATCCTCCCCCTGATTTCCAATGCCCGGCAAGATTATGGAATGGCACGGTGGTCACTTGGCGAGTACCTGCCTAAGTTTCTAGAAGTCCACCCGCGAGCAGCGGTCAGGGCTGTTATCCATGCGGTTGATAGCTACGTCGCACGCGAACATAACCACTCCAATAAAGACCTCGACATAGAGCTTAGTGTCAATGGGCGCTCAATCCGGCTACGGGAAGACCACAGCTACATTTGGGCACACGACCCAGATAGCGAATACGACCGAGGTGCGGATAACCTAGTGTCGAAATTGCGAGCGCGCCTCAAAGTCGCCAGGGAGGCCGAAGCTCTCGCTTTGATCGACATCCTGATCGACGAAGCTTCGTTCGCCATCATCTGGTCTAGGATGTTCCTCTGCGCCGTCGAGCGCGACGATGAACTAGTAGACCTGCTCTGGTCTATAGCAGTGACTGAACCCTTTCTTGTCCTACCCGATACACGCAAGGATGCAATTGATCTTGTTGCGAAAGGCATCGGCCGACGATCGACGCAGGAGCGGCAGGCTTTCGAACAGGCCGTGTTCGGATTTGACTTCTCAAGCTATGAATATCGCACCGAAGCGCGCCAAGCGTTTCTGGAGCGCCTTTTTTCCGCGATCGGCCGTGACAATCTAGTCACTGACGAAGCCCGGCAGCTCTTTGATGCGAAACCCCAGCATGAGACCACCACGAACGAGCGACTTTTTGCCCTTCATACCGGGGTTGGCCAACTAGACGATTTTCATTGGATCAAAGGACTAAACAGGGAGGCACCGGAGAACTCCCGAATTATTGATGCCATCAACGTCGTGAAGAACCTTCTACGGCGTGAGGCGAAGTCTGAAGATGTAGCAATGGTCTCTCTAGCTGACTTACTTGCTGCTTTACAGGCCATACGAGCGTTGCTTTCAATAAGTGCGCCGCACCCCGATCTACAGCGAAATGCAGAGGCGATCATTGGTCAAGGCTGCGGGGTTATTGTGTCGCGCCAATTGCTGATATCGAAGGATGCCCCGCCGACGCCGGAGCAAGACGCGACGTTTGCAGAGTTGCTCGACATCGCAGGTAGGTCCGAAAGTCCAGAGGTGGACGTCAACACTGAGGCTCGCTTCGAAGAGTCTGCGTCTTGGGGCAGTCCGTCGGCTCGGATTGAAGCCGCGCAAGCCTATTGGGATCTGTTTGCGCAACGGGCAGACCTTTACCCGAGCCTGGTGCTGCGGGCGGAGGAGCTGTTATCTGATCGCCATCCCGCCGTTCGGCTGAACGCAGCAGTGCGTCTCGTCCGAATCTGGGACCTCGACCGTGACCGATTCTGGTTGTTACTAAAAGACCTCTTCACGCACGAACTCAACCTGACTGTAATCGAGCATCTGGTCGGTGATGTCGTTTCAAAGTTGATTCACACGGATCAACAGCGAAGTCTCGAGTTGTTGCTCTTGCTGTTGCAGCGTGAGACGCCGGGGTCAGATCGAGAGCGGCGGCTTTACAAGGCTATCGCAAATAAGTTCACGGTCCTTTGGGTCACCTACCAGTCAGCAGAAGCTAAGGTCATTCTCGATCGATGGTTAGTTTTGCCGTGGAAACATGCAGACGAAGCGAAAGCAATTATGGCGACGCTGCGCGATGCCATCGTTGCCGGGGGCGGCGACATCCCCGATAAAACCTCCGGTCTTCGTCATCGCTCTCAAGCGCTTCTCTCCGACATTGTCAATGCTGCGAATGCCCGACTCGCTAGGCGCATGGAAGTCGCCGACATTAACGAGGTCGCGACCGCAGAGGTGCAAGAGTGCGCAAGCCTGATCGACACCGCAGGTATGCAGATGTTCTTCGCAACCAGTGCAAAGTCCAATCAACAGGGTGGGGACGTGGCGCTTAGTCGCGTGGGGCTTAGCGTATTCTTCCGTGAAAACAGCGATCTCCTAAAGCGGATTGGCGAGTACGCTTCGCCGCATACCACCCATTACATGCTCCAACTCGTCGAACGTCTAGTCGATGTGGACGCGAGCGCGGCCTTCGATTTGGCAGCTAATACCCTGCAAGCTAGCCGCCGATCAGGCTACCAAAACGAGTCTTTGGGTGTAGACGTTCTAGTTCAACTGGTTGGGGTGTTCCTTGCTGACCACAAAGAGATCTTCGAGGCCCCAACCCGACGCGCTGCCCTCGTTGACTGTCTAGAGATCTTCTTGGAGGCCGGATGGCCGGCGGCACGACGTCTGCTTTACCGCCTGCCGGAACTGATTCAGTGAAAGGGCTGACACTCAGAAACACGTTCAAACGGGGGCTCGGCGACCTGCTAACTGCGGTCGAGCGAGAAATAACAAGGCCGCAGCGCGACCCCTTCGCCGAGCTTGACCCGAGCCGCCGCCCCCATGAGCACGACACGCGGATGCTTTTCGTGGATGAATTGCTCGGGCATCTTGGATGGAAGCTCGGGGCCGGGGGCAATGTGCTTGAGGAAGCTCGTCTTCAAGCTAAAACCACAAAGTTCATGGACTACGTCGGAGTCGTCGATATAACCGGTACACCACTCTTATTGGTCGAGGCAAAGGCATGGGATAAGCCAGCGATCTCGCCTAGAGGGGATGGTCTGTATGCTAGCGAGGCCTCCTTACTCGTTGCGGCGATCCAGCATATCCGCGAAGGAAAGACCAAGGATATGTCGCCGATAATCGGTGAGTGGGACGACTATTTGCGCCAGGTCTGCGGCTATGTGCGGACGATTAAGGAGCAATATAGTCATGACTTGCCCAGGGCTGTCATAATTAGCGGCGAGTGGATGGTGGTGTTTAGGACACCAGTTGAAACCTTCCTACGCGCCGCACGGGCAGATGACATTTCGATTTTCACCCGTGCTCAGTTCAAGGAAAAAGCCTCAGAGATTTTCCAGCTTCTCCATCGCTCGGCGCTTACGGAAGACGCGCCTGTGCCCTTACGTCCCGCGCAGCTTCGACAGTACCTCGAGTTCAGCGATGTATCTGGGGCGTATCAGGGACTGCATGTCCACTTTGAGCGAACCGGCAGCTCACTGTTCGTTCGCCGACCACGCATCCTGATCTATCCAGCCTTATTCGTTACCCGGAAAGACGAAGCTATCTTCACCGTGATCGACGACGATACCCCCGTCGAACTCGACTACCGAAAGGATGATGATGGCGTTGAAACGCTGGTGCCACATCTGGAGCAAATTCAGGCTCGTACTGGCGCGCTGGTTGAAACTTGTGGGGCGGAGCTGGGCGGCGCGCTCTCCCTAGCCGACCTTTCGACGTTTTCCGGATTCCGCAGCGACGGGTTGACGAAGTCGCTGGTGGGCGAACTACTGGAGGCAGACGAATGGCTCGTCGCCACCGGAAAAGCGTCGCATTTTCTACTCGCAGAGCCTCGCGCCCAAGGATGCCGGTTCCATAGCTGGGCCGAATGTGGGGCTGACGCCGCAATGCTGTCCGCCATCAGTGCTCGCACCGTCGACCCTCCAGCGTTCTTCGTGGACACTCAGCGCCATCACTGCGCTCACCAAGTCGTTCAGGACCGTCGCAATGGGCGGTGTCTCATACAAGCCATCGACAGTCGGACCTGCTGTCAGGCCTGTGTATTTCTGGAGCAGTGCTGGACAGAAGAAGAGCGAGCGGCGCTGCCCTGCGGCCATTAAAGACGTCCGTCTCGCTCGGGGTATGAGTGGACGAGGCGATCATCCAAGCGACGTTTTGCCGCCCATCCAAGGGTTGATTAGTGAGACATTGAGAGCAAGAGCTTTACTATAGCAATTATCAGGCAATAGACTCACTCAGTTTAGTGTACGGCAGTCGAACAATTTTTCTACATGCGGGCGGGTTCTACGAAAACAGAGGCTTAGAATGATGTTGATGTGTCAAGCTGATACTTCCGTTTTTTCTTTATGCGGTTTTAATTTTTGCCAGATTTTTTTGCATGCCAAATATAAGAGCCATTGAATAATGATAAATTCGCGCAACAACGAACGAGAAGGTTACGGATGGAAGTCAAGCAAAGTTATTGATGGCGTCAGAACCGTGCGCTGTAGCTCATGGAATGGTTTTTCCTCATTCATACATGAGCAACTAACAAATTTTGAATCATATATTTTCAGAGGTCACGCAAGCACCACTTGGAGATTGGAACCAACCATCGATCGGGTGAGAGATGAAAGCGGAGAACCATTAATAGATGCTGTAACACATCTAGAAAAATTTAAATATGCGAGTAGAGGGCGTAGAGGGCAGAGTCCGAGTATGGGAATGGATGATAATGAATGGTGGGCGCTTGGACAGCACCACGGATTGTACACTCCGCTCCTGGATTGGTCTGAGTCCCCGTTTGTCGCCTCATATTTTGCATTTCTACCTGATGACGTTAAGTTTGACGAGCAAGTCGTTGTTTATGCGCTTAGTAGAAAATCATGTGAACGAAAAAATAGAGAACTTAAAGAAAAGTCACTAACAATCCCCAGCTCAAAAATTAACACTCTTGATTTAATCCGACCGTTAACCGATGAGAATCCAAGACTCATCAATCAAAGGGGCTTGTTTACGCGAGTGCCGAGTCAGACAACAATTGATGAGTGGATAGTATCAAACTTCAAGGGTTCCACCACGGTCGGTGCACCACTTCTAAAAATCTACATGCCTTCCAATGAGAGAGACAGAGCATTAAAGTCGCTCAATCGTATGAACGTCAATCACCTGTCTCTCTTTCCTGATCTTGATGGGGCGAGCAGATACTGCAATACCTCAGCTATCATCAGTCAATACGGATGACTCTATATAGAAAGGACCAATACGAGGGCGCTCAGCGAATATTGGAGCGTCCGCTATTGGCCGGGGTTTACCTACTGAAATCCCATTTGACGAACGTTATTACGAGCTTTCGCTTTTCCTCATCACCTTTTTTTCAGCTTATGCTCAATTAGCCCCATTTCTGCCCTGATCGCAGTAATGGTGAGCTTCTGCGTTGCTGTGCTTTTTCCGAATCTGGTATCCACGATCTTGAGTAGGGCAGTGAGGTGAGCTTTTCTGGCACTGAGCGCTTCTGAAGTGTTCGAGGTGTTTTGTGCCGCTGCGTTCATGGCATCGATCCTTTGAGAGATTTAAACAGCCCGCGAAAGCAGGCTGTTTCAGGGTATATCGACAGTTAAAGCGAGAGCAGGTCGTGCACGCGATGCTCGCGGCTACGATCTGCTAGCTCACCCCATTTCCAACTACCGAAGTTTTCACCTTGCTCGGGGATGTTCAGGTTCATGAAGGACACCGGGTCACGGCCTAAAAGCCGATCTACGGCGTAAAGCTTACCTCCCACATCCAGCAACGCTCGTGCGGCTTCATTCCACCTTTCCTCCAGGGCATCGTGGGCGAGGCGTAAGGCATTTCGCTGTATCTTTTGATGTTCCTCCTGAGCCTCGGTGATGTGTCGGTCCACAGTGACCAACTCCTGCTCCAGAGCGGTGATGATCAGTTGCTGACGACGATTTTGCTCGGTCGCGTTAGTGAGGTTTTTCGCCGCTTTCTGAGCGTCGCTGCTGGCAGCTTTTTCGCCTTCTACGTCGCCCCATGCCACTGCCTGCGCGTAAGCGGTGGCTGCCAAGGTCTCCGCCTGGCGCGCGTTGGCTATTTCTTCCTGTGCCTGCTGACGCACTTCCTCTAAGCGAGTACTGAGGCTTTGCCGTTTTTCATTGAGTTCGATCTCATCCGCCGCCCAATTCGCCATGCCGGCAATGAAGTCCGCCATCAGGACGTCGCAATTGGCAAGGTCCTCACGTCGACGGATCTTCCGATCTAAAAGCTCAGCGTTGAACGTACGCGAATCAAACTCCCTTTTTAGCTCGTTGTACTTGATTCGCAGCTCGCGTTTTCGGTCCGGTTCGATGGGGTCTTCACTTTCCAGCACGACCTCAAGTGGCAGAAGTTCGGCGCGCAGTGGTTCTGCCTCGCTCAGAAATTGATCGCGACGGTCTTTCAGTTCTTGAATCTCGTTCATTTGTTTTATCTCTCTTCAATTCGATTTTGGGTTGGTTGAGCGGCTGGCGAGGCCGGAAATGAGCCGGCGCTACCTCGGTCAGTAGGCTCGCCGTCAGGCGGCCTGAGCCTCGCTTTCATCCGCACCCGGCACGGTCTTCACCACATAACAACGCTGGGTGCCGAGACCCGGTAAACGAATCGAGCTGGAGGCTTTGCCGTCGGTGCCCGGTTCCAGCACGCCGCGCCGTATCAACTCCTTGTTCACGGCATTGAGGTTCATGCCTTTGAACACTTCGGAGCGCCATGCTTCGGGCAACACGTAGTAGGTGTTGGTGGTATGCAAGGCGTCGCCCAAGCCGTGCTCCAGCGACTTGCGAAAACCCAGGCGGTCGATGGTGCGTGGGCCGTGCTCATCGATCTTCGCGGCTGCGGACTCCCAACGGGTAAAGCGGCTTTCGCCGAAGCGCTCGATGACTTGGCGCAGCCGTGCCACGATCGCGTCACCCTCAAGATTTCCGGCGCCGCCGCGCTCATTCAGCCAGGCACTCAGGCACACACGGGCGGCGGTAGTGGCGGTGCCGTCCGGCCAGCCGGTGATACCCATGGCGGTGGCCAGCTCGCCAGCTGCGGCAGCCAAACCAAAACGGGCCGCCGCACGATGCGCTTGACCGCTGGCTGAGGCGGGCAGCGCCTTGGCAATGAAGCCTTCCAACGTGTGGCGAAGAATTGTTGACCACCCATGCAGTTTGCCGGGCTCACATAGGGCGGACAGGAAGGCGGTGATGGGTGTGCCGTAGTACTTGGCTACCCGTGCCTTGAGCGCATCGGATAGGGCCGCTGCATCATCAAAGCCGTTCAGGACATCGAACATGCCTAGGCCTTTGCTGGCGTCCGCTGGCACGGCGAGCATCCGCACTTCCATGCCGGCTTTCAGCTCCTTGTTCGCTTCGGCCATGTGCTGGGCCAAGGTCTTCTCGCCGGTCGAAAGAAACAGCAAGCGCCACTCCTGCACCTGCCGGCCTGCTTGTCCTCGATCGTTGGCGCGAGCTTTCCCGGTGCCATTGCCGAGCATGTACACCGTTTCGCCAATGATGCGCGGGTCGCACATGCCGATCTCATCCAGTACCAGAAGCCCGTCCGAATGTGCGGCGGCGATGGATTCCAAGGCGTTATCGGTCGAGCGCCAGGAGCGCACCAAACGCGGCCCACCGTAGATCGAAGCGGCCACTTGCAGGTGGGTGGTCTTGCCGCCCGAGCTGTCACCGTAGAGGTGAAAGCCGCCAGACTCATGGCCGAGCATGTGCAGCAGCGGACCGGCGAACGCGACGCTGGCCACAAACGCCAAGCGGTGATTGCCGATGCACAAGGCGCCGATCTGCTCTTGCCACTGTTCCAGGGTGCCGGCTTCGCTGATGGGCGGAAGCTGCGCACCGGCCTCATAGAAGTGCAGGTGTTCAGTGTGTGAGCCGACCTGCTGTTCGGGCAGCAGGAAGGCGCTGTCGTGCCAACCCAAACGGGTGACCAGTCGTGCGCGCTGGGCGCTGTCAAAGCCGCCGAGATAACTCTGCAGGTCGTTGCGAGCATTGCGCCCGGAGCGACTGCCGGCCAGTCGCAAGCCCATGTCCACCAGCGGGCCGAGTACGTCCTTGCCGAAGTCACCGGTCATGGTCCGTGCCGGGATGTTCCAGCGCTTTTTTGCCCCGTCCGGATCGTCGAACTCGACCAGCAAACCCCAGTTGTGACCCTGTGCATCCCGGGTACGAGCCAGGATCTCCAGCGGCGAACAAACTGGGCGCGCTTCGCCATCGTCACCGGAATAAAACACGCCTTCTGCTGTCAGGCGAAAGCCGCCGGGCAGCAGATCGTTTTTGGGCTTCGCAGCACGCTTGGTCGTTGGTTTGGTTTTAACTTCGGGTGGTTCGGCCGGTGCTTTTTCCGGCTCAACGCCGAACAGTTCGCCGCTGCGTTCCAGCTCGGTGACGTGCGCCACCGTCCAGCCTTTGGCTTGGGCATCGGCCGCGTCGTCACCGTCTTCCCATTGGCCACCCTTGGCGAATGTCGGTTGGTCATTCTTGAGCGTGGGCTTGCGTTTGAAGACGTCCAAGGCGATCACGCGCACTGACGCGGCACCGATCTGTTGCAGTTGTTTGGCGATGGCGTCCATGCAGCTTTTGCCACTGGCGTCGTTGTCTGGCCACAACACCACGGACCGACCTTTGAGCGGTGTCAGGTCAGCTTTGTGCCAGGAGTTCGAACCGTTCGGCCAGCACGTGGCCACGTAGTTGGGTAGCAGGTCCGCCGCAGCGTCGGCGGCCTTTTCGCCTTCGCACAGAATGACTGGAGCCTCTGAGCGTTTGGCCAGTTCATCCAGGCGCAGCAGTGGACGCGGTTCCGACAAGCCTTGCCAACGCCATTGCTGCGTTTGACCGTCGGCACGTTCGCACCAGGTCAACGGCGCAAATACTTTGCGTGGCTTGCCGTCTTCATCCGGGCCCAAGTCGAAGCGATAGAGCGCCATGACCGGCTGGCCCTGAGCGTCGCGATAAATCCAGACTTTGGACGGTGCACCGTGTTGTCGATGTTTGGCCGGGCACTTGCTCATGGCTTCGGCCGGGATCGGCTGAATGGCGAGCCATTCCGGTGTTTTGTTTTTGCTTGGGCTCGGCTTCGATGGAGCTGTCCCAGCGGTAACGTGCAGCAGATCCGCCAGCTTGTTGCAGGCTTCGACGTCGGTGCCGCCATCCAGATAACGCACCAAATCAATCAGGTCGCCGCCTTTGTCGCCGGTGGCAAAATCCGCCCAGGTGCCTTTGCTCAAGTTGACCTTGAGGGAGCCGGCGCGCTTGTCGGTACGAGTCGGATTGGCGGCGGTGTATTCTTTGCCGCCGTCCACGCGTTTACCGTTGGGCAGCCAATGGGCAAGTACACGGCCGATCTCTTTCAGCGAGGTCGCTTTCACGTCGGCGAAGCTGGGGCGTTGCGTCTTATTGGACATGGCCAGCCTCCGACTTCAGGAGGGCTATGGTCACATCGTCAATGACCGCTTTACTCATTTCGCTGAGGTAGTGAGCAGCCATCGCGCAGTCTTCTGCGCCGTCTCCGTGCGTGGCCAGGAGCGACATGCGAGTCGCGCAACTCAGCAGATTTGAGGCGTGTTCAAGCGCGTCAGTAAGAGGGACATTGGCACTGAGACGGAACAGCATTTGAGTCGTGTCGCCACACTGAGCGAACGTGGTCGCGCCTTGGGTGGTGACATTAGTTTGAGGGGTCATTGCGTACCCCCGGATTTAGCCCGGGGAATCGAAGTGGCATCGCCGTGCAGGGTTAAGGTTTTGATCAAGCCGAGGGTGCCGCGCACGTCCCAAATAACAGCCGCCAGTACGTGATTGGCCAAGCGAGGCCTGTCGCTTTCGCTTTCGAAGTGGTCCTCGAGCAAGGTCAGTACTGAATCGGCGCGAGCAATGGCGCAGGTGATGGCATCAATAGGTACTCCGGCTTCGGTAGTCGTGCTTACGTCGAGCAGATCTTCGGGTAGGGAGAAACTCAGGATGTTGTTCATTGGGCACCACCTGCGGTTTCGAGAGCGCGGGCTTTGGCCATATGTGCGTTGTATCGGGTGAGGCGTGTTGCGAGGCTGGAGTTGGCGTGTAAAGCGGCGAGAGCCATTGCACGATGTGCCGCGGCGCGATTTTTGGACGGATTTAAGGCGTGCATGTGGCGAAGCTCCTTTTGCTGGGGAGCTGCCACCGTTCGCGACCAAGCGAATTGGGGTGGCAGCTGTACGCGGGTTGGTCGACCGGGGCAAAAGGAACCCAGCAGGCCCGAAGGCCTCCCACGCACAGCCGCCATAAAACGGAAATGCGGACGCAAAAAAAGCGCCTGCAATCTGTATAGGGGCGCTGTTGCGCCTTTTGCTTGTCGGGCGACCAAGCCCGGTCGCTGAATTTGCAGCGACAGGCCGAGAGTAACGTCCTGTTTTCAAAAGTGCAACCGTACAGAAACCTTGCGCATTTTTTTGGTGCGACATAAATTGTTCGAGCATATAGATTTACCTCAACGCCTCCGGATCGCTCCCGGGGGCGTTTTCATTTCAAGCATCACGCTCGTGGCGCAAGGTGAGTACGGGGGAATAGCCATCGCGAATCATCTGGCGAGCATCGTGATAAGCATCTGTTGCCTGGGCTTTATCCAGGACGACAACACCCAACTTGTCCGCATGCATGATCAGCAGGCACCAAACTCCATCCGGCCAGCTCAATACGCCTAGAGTCCTTCCGCTTTGCTCGTGTTTTCTGCGCAATCGCTCGAAACGTTGGATACGTGTTTTGGAGAATCCAACTTCGTGCAATGTCTGAAATGACCTGAGTTTTGAGAGCGAAGGAGGTGGTCTTCTCATGCTGCCACCTTGTTTCTTGCCGAAATGCGAGCCCGAACCCAACTTTGGACTTCATCAAGAACCCATGCGACAGGCGCTCCGCGAGCTTTACTGCCGCTTAGTTTTACTGGAAGTGGGAATTCGCTATCCGCTTGCCGCATCAGTTTGTAAATCGTTGGACGTGCTAGTCCAACGATGGCGATTAATTCCGGCATTCGAATCAAAATTGCTGAAGGGTCAGCGGCAGGGTGACTGGCTCGCCTGGCGTTTATATCGGTCGCTTGGGGCGAGTGAGTTTCGAAAGAATTTGCTGATTTGAAGGTCTGGTGTGTCATGGAAAACCCCTGGGTATGGATACAGGGGTATCTATCTATACATTTATCTAGACGAAGAAAACTACTTTATCTCTAGATCGGTGAATGTGTAGTCAATACAGGTGCAACACAGGGTGAACGCAGCAGTACAGTATTTGCGTCTGCTCAGTTTTTGACTGTGATCGAGATGGCGTTCAGGGTGGTGAATTATTCATCGAGAGAGAGTTTGGACACTCACTCATCGGCGATCCCACGCCCTAGATTTTAGCGCTCAACCAGCGACGTATGTCAGTTAAGCATTCGCAAACGAGGTCTGGCCCGCAGGCGTGAGGGCGCTCATCGAGCAAGGCGGTTGCGATGGTGAGATTCGTACGGCTGTTACACGTAATAGCCGAGTTACACTTCGTGTACGTTGACTCATGATCAGGTGTTACGGTTAAAATATTCAATAATATCAATAGCTTATATTTAATCGTTACACCTGTAACACGCGTTACACTGATTTTTTAGGGGGGGGCTATCATGGTTGTCAGAGTGCCTTTCCGAACTTCCTTTGCCCCACATTTCCAGCGGCTAGCGCATCAAGGTGATCTGCATACCACTGCATCATTTTAATGCGTTGCTCAAGGTATTGAGCTTTGTTGTATATCCCCGAAATACCTTCCTCTTTGTGAGCAAGTTGAGCTTCAACATGTTCTTTCGGCCAGCCATGTTCTCGAAGCAGCGTACTCGCAGTGTGCCGAGTACCGTGTCCAACTAAGCGGCCTTTATAGCCAATAGTGGCGAAGACCTTATTGATCGTATTTTCGCTGATGGTTGGATTTTTGGCTCCGACACCAGGGCAAAGCCAGCGACTCCGCCCGGTTAAGCAATGCAGTTCTTTCAGCGCTGCAACTGCTTGGTGGGGAAGTGGGCAGACAAAATCTCGACGCATCTTCATCTTGGCTGCAGGCGTGGTCCAAATGGCTTTCTCAAGGTCAAACTCCTTCCATTCAGCCAAACGGACCATGCCGGGTCGCGATGCCGTCCATACACAAAGCCAAGCAGCAGTGCGAGCAGTCAATCTGGCCGGTGTGTTTTTGAGTGCCTGGAGAAACTCTCCCAGTTCAGGCTCCAACAAATGTGGATGCTGCTGAGTCTTAGGTGCTTGGGCCGCAATATCCCGAAGGCGGCTGCCCGGATCGTTTTCAGTCAGGCCTAAGCCGATGGCTCGCCCGAAGATCTGATTTATCCAGGTGCGACATTTTTCAGCCACGTTGTGTGCATCCCGGGCCTCGATGGATGCCTGAAGCTCTGCACAATCAGTGCGCGTGACTTCGTCTAGAGGCTTGTCTCCCAGTGCCGGGAGTATGTCCTTGTCGAGGTAGGTGCGAATTTTGTTGAGGGTGGAGGACGCAAGACCCTTTTCCTCTTTCGCCTTTAGCCAGGCATCAGCAGCAGCTCGAAAGGTTCGGGTTTTGGCCGCGTCAATAGCAGCTTTCGCGGATCGTTTTTGTTCAAGGGGATCGGCACCTCCACTCACTACTTTGCGTAGATCAGCAGCTTTGTCCCGTGCCAACGCACCACTTACTTCCGGGTAACCCCCAAGCCCCATCCAAGCCCAATTGCCCGCCGGACGTTTGTAGCGGAGCTGCCAGGATTTACCACCATCCGGTTTGACCCTGAAGTAGAGGCCGTTTCCGTCGAGCTCCCGGTATTCCTTTGATTCCGGCTCCAGCCCCGCAAGTGTCGTGTCAGCGAGAGGGCGGCGCTTGATGTCTGCGCGCTTCATCCTTGTATCCCAAAGTTCGGTATTTTTCTCAGGATACAAGCAGGGATACAGGGATACAACGTATAGGGAGAGACAGGGGTAGATAGACAGGCACAAAAAAACCGGCCAAGTGGCCGGTTTCTCTGGGTCTGAAAGCCTGGTAGAGACTTTCAGATACTGCTATATGGTGCCCCGAGGGAGACTCGAACTCCCACTCCTTTCGAAAACGGATTTTGAATCCGCCGCGTCTACCAATTCCGCCATCAGGGCTCAATGGCGGCGAAGTATAGAGATGAGATTACCGTCGGTCAATCAGGTACATAGAGAATTTTCACTATTTCGGCTAGACTTCCGGGCCCTGCTAGACGAACCCCATCATGCGCGTTGCTGACTTTACTTTCGAACTCCCTGATTCGCTGATTGCTCGCCACCCTTTGGCCGAGCGTCGCAACAGTCGCCTGTTGACCCTTGATGGGGTCAGCGGCGCCCTGGCACACCGTCAATTCACTGATTTGCTTGAGCATTTGCGCCCGGGCGATTTGATGGTGTTCAACAATACCCGGGTGATTCCGGCGCGACTGTTTGGCCAGAAGGCTTCCGGCGGCAAGCTGGAAATCCTGGTGGAGCGGGTGCTCGACAGTCATCGCGTGCTGGCCCATGTGCGCTCCAGCAAGTCGCCGAAGCCGGGTTCGAAGATCCTGATCGATGGCGGTGGCGAAGCCGAGATGCTGGCGCGTCACGATGCGTTGTTCGAGTTGGGCTTTGCCGAAGAGGTGTTGCCGCTGCTCGACCGCGTCGGGCACATGCCGTTGCCTCCTTATATAGACCGCCCGGATGAAGGCTCGGACCGCGAGCGTTATCAGACGGTGTACGCCGAGCGCCTGGGCGCGGTGGCGGCGCCGACGGCGGGGCTGCATTTCGATCAGCCGCTGATGGACGCGATTGCGGCCAAGGGCGTCGAGACGGCGTTCGTGACCTTGCACGTTGGCGCGGGCACGTTCCAGCCGGTGCGGGTCGAGAAGATCGAAGACCATCACATGCACAGCGAATGGCTGGAAGTCGGCCAGGACGTGGTCGATGCCGTCGCGGCGTGCCGCGCTCGCGGTGGGCGCGTGGTGGCGGTGGGGACCACCAGCGTGCGTTCGCTGGAAAGTGCTGCGCGCGATGGCGTGCTCAAGCCGTTCAGTGGCGACACGGACATCTTTATCTACCCGGGCCGGCCGTTTCATGTGGTCGATGCCCTGGTCACCAACTTCCATTTGCCCGAATCCACGCTGTTGATGCTGGTTTCGGCGTTCGCCGGTTATCCCGAAGCCATGGCCGCTTATAAAGCCGCCGTTGAGCATGAATACCGCTTTTTCAGCTACGGTGATGCGATGTTTATCACCCGTAATCCCGCACCACGTGGCCCTGAGGACAAAGAATGAGTCGCCAAAGTCGTATGTCGTTTGAGTTGCTTGCTACTGACGGCAAGGCTCGTCGCGGTCGCTTGACCTTCCCGCGCGGTACCGTCGAGACCCCGGCTTTCATGCCGGTGGGCACGTACGGCACCGTGAAGGGCATGCTGCCGCGGGACATCACCGCGACCGGCGCGGAAATCATTCTGGGCAACACCTTCCACTTGTGGCTGCGTCCTGGCACCGAAGTGATCAAGAAGCACGGCGACCTGCACGATTTCATGCAGTGGAAAGGCCCGATTCTTACAGACTCCGGCGGTTTTCAGGTGTTCAGCCTGGGCGCGATGCGCAAGATCAAGGAGGAGGGCGTGACCTTCGCCTCTCCGGTCGACGGCGCCAAGGTGTTCATGGGCCCGGAAGAGTCGATGCAGGTCCAGCGTGACCTGGGCTCGGACATCGTGATGATTTTCGACGAATGCACGCCGTACCCGGCTGACGAAGACGTCGCTCGTGTTTCGATGGAGCTGTCGTTGCGTTGGGCTCAGCGTTCGAAAAACGCTCATGGCGACAACACGGCGGCGCTGTTCGGTATCGTTCAGGGCGGCATGCACCAGGATCTGCGCATGCGCTCGCTGGAAGGCCTCGACAAGATCGGCTTTGATGGCCTGGCCATCGGCGGTCTGTCGGTGGGCGAGCCGAAGCACGAGATGATCAAGGTGCTGGATTACCTGCCGGGTCAGATGCCGGCTGACAAACCTCGTTACCTTATGGGCGTTGGCAAACCGGAAGATCTGGTTGAGGGTGTGCGCCGCGGTGTGGACATGTTCGATTGCGTGATGCCAACCCGTAATGCCCGCAATGGGCATCTGTTCATTGATACTGGCGTGCTGAAGATCCGTAACGCGTTCCATCGCCATGATGATTCGCCGCTCGATCCGACCTGCGATTGCTATACCTGCCAGAACTTCTCCCGCGCTTATCTGCATCACCTGGACAAGTGCGGCGAAATGCTGGGAAGCATGCTCAATACCATCCATAACTTGCGTCATTATCAAGTGCTTATGGCTGGTTTGCGCGAGGCTATTCAACAGGGTACATTGGCCGCCTTTGTCGATGCCTTCTACGCCAAACGCGGGCTACCTGTTCCGCCTTTGGACTGAGTTTTCTGACCCCAAGATTCAACATTTGCAACTGGAGTGCTAAATGAGCTTTTTTATCTCGAATGCCATGGCTGACGCCGCTGCACCGGCCGCTGCCGGCCCAATGGGTGGCGGTTTTGAGTGGATTTTCCTGGTCGGTTTCCTGGTCATCTTCTACCTGATGATCTGGCGTCCACAGGCCAAGCGCGCCAAAGAGCAGAAGAACCTGCTGAGCAGCCTGCAAAAAGGCGACGAAGTTGTGACCACCGGCGGCATCGCCGGCAAGATCACTAAAGTGGCTGACGATTTCGTGGTTCTGGAAGTTTCCGACACCGTCGAAATGAAGTTCCAGAAAGGCGCCATTGCCGCCACGCTGCCAAAAGGCACGCTGAAAGCGATCTAAGTTTCAACTTCTACTCAATCGACGGGGCGCGCAAGGCGCCCCGCGTCATAAGCGGGCGGCGTGATGCTGAACAAATACCCTCTGTGGAAATACATTCTGATCCTGGCGGTGCTGGCGATCGGTCTGATTTATTCCGCTCCCAATCTTTATCCTGATGACCCGGCCATTCAGGTCAGCGGTGCAAGCACTGCGCTGCAGGTCAATCAGGCTGATCTGGATCGAGTGAGCGCTGCGCTCAAGGAATCCGGGATCAACGTCAAGGCGGCCACGCTGGCGACCAACGGCAAGGGCGGTCTGATTCGTCTGGTCAAGGCTGAAGACCAGTTGCCTGCCAAGGACGTCGTGCGCAAGGCGTTGGGTGATGACTACGTCGTTGCTCTGAACCTGGCACAAACCACCCCGCAATGGCTGCGCAGCCTGGCCGCGCACCCGATGAAGCTGGGTCTGGACTTGTCCGGTGGTGTGCACTTCCTGCTCGAAGTGGACATGGACAAAGCCCTGGACGCACGCTTGAAAGTGTACGAAGGCGATGTAAAGAGCCTGTTGCGTAAAGAGAAACTGCGCTATCGCAGCCTGCCGCAACTGGGCGGTGCCATTCAGCTGGGCTTCTCTGATGAAGCTTCCCGCGAACAGGCCCGTGCACTGATCCGCAAGAACTTCAACGATTTCGACATTGTTCCGGCCGACCTCAATGGTCAGGCGGTGCTGCGTCTGGCGATGACCCCGGCCAAGCTGGCGGAAATCCGCGAATACTCCATCAAGCAGAACTTGACCACGGTACGTAACCGCGTCAACGAGCTGGGTGTTGCCGAACCGATCGTTCAGCGTCAGGGCGCCAACCGCATCGTGGTTGAGCTGCCGGGCGTACAAGACACCGCAGAAGCCAAGCGTATCCTCGGCAAGACGGCCAACCTTGAGTTCCGTCTGGCCGCTGAGCCTGGCGCTTCGAAAGCCACTTCCGAATCCTTCGAGTTCCGTGAAGGCAATCGTCCTCCTGCGCTGATCGAGCGTGGCCTGATCATCACCGGTGACCAGGTAACTGACGCCAAGGCTGGCTTCGGCGAGCACGGCACGCCAGAAGTGAACATCCGTCTGGATGGTCACGGTGGCGAGCTGATGAGCCGCGCAACCCGTTCGAACGTCGGTCGCAGCATGGCGGTGATCTTCATCGAGCAGCGTCCGGTTACCACTTACACCAAGCAAGTGGTTGATGGCGTCGAGAAAGACGTGGCGGTGCAGTCGTTCAAGGAAGAGAAGAAGATCATCAGCCTGGCGACCATTCAGTCGCCGCTGGGTGCTCAGTTCCGCATCACTGGCCTGAACGGCCAGGGCGAATCGTCCGAACTGGCGCTGCTGTTGCGTGCCGGTGGTCTGGCGGCGCCGATGTACTTCGCTGAAGAACGCACCATTGGCCCGAGCCTGGGTGCGGACAACATCACCAAAGGTATCGATGCATCGCTGTGGGGCATGCTGTTCGTCTCGCTGTTCATCATCGCCATCTATCGCTTCTTCGGCATCATCGCCACCGTTGCGCTGGGTGTGAACATGGTGCTGCTGCTGGCCCTGATGTCGCTGCTGGGTGCAACGCTGACCCTGCCGGGTATCGCCGGTATCGTATTGACCATGGGTATGGCGGTCGACGCCAACGTACTGATCTTCTCGCGGATTCGTGAAGAGATCGCTGCGGGCATGACCGTACAACGGGCAATCAACGAAGGTTTCGGTCGCGCATTCACGGCGATTCTCGACGCCAACCTGACCACCTTGCTGGTGGGCGGGATCCTGTTTGCCATGGGTACAGGTCCGGTCAAAGGCTTCGCAGTGACCATGTCCCTCGGGGTTTTGACTTCGATGTTCACGGCCATCATGGTCACCCGCGCGATGGTCAACTTGATCTTCGGCGGTCGTGACTTCAAGAAGTTGTGGATTTAAGGGGCTGCCATGTTACGTACAATCAACTTCATGGGCGTTCGCAACTTCGCGTTCGGCGTCACATTGTTCCTTACTGCGCTGGCCATTTTCAGTGTCTTCCACAAGGGCATGAACTGGGGGCTGGACTTCACCGGTGGTACGCTCATCGAGCTGACCTACGAGCGTCCGGCTGACGTCACCAAGGTGCGTGAGCAGCTGGTTTCGTCCGGTTATCACGAAGCCATCGTGCAGAACTTCGGCGCGACTACCGATCTGCTGGTGCGCATGCCTGGCGAAGACCCGCAGTTGGGTCACCAGGTGGCAGCGGCGTTGCAGAAGGTTGGCGGCGATAACCCGGCGACGGTCAAGCGCGTCGAGTTCGTCGGCCCGCAGGTGGGTGAAGAGCTGCGCGACCAGGGCGGCCTCGGCATGCTGATGGCGCTGGGCGGCATCCTGATCTACCTGGCGTTCCGCTTTCAGTGGAAATTCGCCGTCGGTGCGATCGTTTCCTTGATTCACGACGTGATCGTGACCATCGGTATCCTGTCGTTCTTCCAGATCACCTTCGACCTGACGGTGCTGGCGGCGGTACTGGCGATCATCGGTTACTCGCTCAACGACACCATCGTGGTATTCGACCGGGTTCGTGAGAACTTCCGCGTACTGCGCAAGGCCAGCCTGATCGAGAACATCAATATCTCGACCACGCAAACCCTGCTGCGGACCATCGCGACGTCGGTTTCCACCTTGTTGGCGATTGCGGCACTGCTGTTCTTCGGTGGTGACAACCTCTACGGCTTCTCCCTGGCACTGCTGGTGGGTGTTCTGGCCGGTACTTATTCGTCGATCTACATCGCCAACGTGGTGCTGATCTGGCTGAACCTGAGTTCCGAAGACCTGATCCCGACGGTGAATACCGAGAAGGAAGTCGACGACCGTCCTTGAGGCAAGCTTTCCTCAGCGATGTAGTCCAAAAAGGCGCGAGTTGAACTCGCGCCTTTTTTTATGCTCCAAGGCTGGGAGAAGCACGGGTTTATCCCGCATGTGATGGTCAGGAGGTTCATGTGAACAAGTCGATGCTGGTTGGTGCTGTACTGGGTGCTGTCGGTGTGACTGCCGGGGGTGCTGTGGCCACCTACAGCCTGGTAAAAAATAACGGCCCCGAGTATGCGCAAGTACTCGCCGTTGAGCCGGTCAAGACGCAAATCAAGACTCCACGTGAAGTGTGCAAGGATGTAGCGGTCACCCGGCAAGCGCCGGTGAAAGATCAGCACCAGATTGCCGGTACCGTGGTGGGTGCGCTGGCAGGTGGTCTGCTGGGTAACCAGATCGGCGGCGGCACCGGCAAGAAAATTGCCACGGTTGCGGGCGCGGTCGGTGGTGGTTACGCCGGCAACAAGGTGCAGGAGGGCATGCAGGAGCGTGACACCTACACCACGACGCAAACTCGCTGTAACACGGTGAATGACATCAGCGACAAGGTTGTGGGTTACGACGTTCGTTATTCGCTGGACGGCAAGGAAGGCAAGGTGCGGATGGATCGTGATCCGGGCAACCAGATTCCGGTGGATAAGGAAGGTAAGTTGATCCTGACGCAGAATGAACAGGCGCATTGATGAGCTGATTGTCAGCCGCTGAAAAAGAAGCACCCTTCGGGGTGCTTTTTTTGTACCCAAAATTCACGCATCCCCCTGTAGGAGCCGGCTTGCTGGCGATAGCGGTCGGTCATTCAACATTGATGTCGACTGTTGCACCGCTATCGCC